>VGYC01000037.1 GCA_016873095.1 Planctomycetota bacterium
CACTGCCGCAGCAACCGCCGCCAAAACCGCTCCTTGCTACCCCGTCGCTGATTTGTTGTGGACATGGCCACCTCCTTTGCGGAGATTAGACCATGTCAGTCAAGAACGCGGTTGGCCGGACGGACACGCAAGTATCGGCATTCAGCCAGCTACGCAGCGAGGGGCTGGGATTACGAGAGGCGCTAGTTGGCGGCATGGATCGGCTGATTCGTCCGGTGACAATGACGGCACTGGCTGCGATGTTTGGTCTCTTGCCGGCCGCCCTGTCCACCCGCATCGGCTCACAATCGCAACAGCCTCTCGCCATCGTCGTCGTCGGCGGCATGATCGTCACCTTGATCTTCGCCAATCTTGTACCAGCGTTTTACAGCTTCTACGGAAAGCGCGCACCGCGCACCGGCCAGGGCGGCATCGGACATTGAAAGCAGACAGTTGCTACAATTACTGCCGCTGAAAGTAGGCCTTGTAGATTTGCTGCTTGAACGAATCACTGGCGGCGATGGATTCGTTGAAGCCGGCCTTGTCGAGCGTATAGGCTTCGACCGGCTCGCGAGCGCGGACGGTGGCGCTGCGCGGTTCGCCGGTGAGCAAGGCTTTCTCCCCGAAGAAATCTCCCTCCTTCAGGATCTTCCTGAACTCGCCGGGCTTGCCCTCGTCCACGATCACATCCACCAGGCCGCGGCGGATCAGGTAGAAGCGGTCGCCTGCCTCGCCCTGGCGAATGATGTTTGCGCCCGGCTGAAAAACCTCCTTGCGCATTTGTTCGGCCACCTTGGTGAGCATGGCCGGGCGGAGGCTCGAGAATGCCTCGCACTTGCTGAGAAACAGGCACAGCGCCACGGATTCCTCGACAAGGATATTGGAGATGATCTTGCCGCCGACCATGTTGACGATGCGATCGGCCACGTCGAGTATGCGATTGTCATGAGTGACGATGAAGATCGACGCGCCGTCTTCGCGGACAAGCTTCTGGAAGAGTTCGACGACACGGCGGCCGCTCTTCTCGTCGAGGGCTGCCGTCGGCTCGTCAGCAAGGATGAGCTTGGGCCGATTGGCCAGGGCACGGGCAATGGCGACGCGTTGCTTCTGCCCGCCCGATAGCGACGCCGGCTTGTAGTGAATGCGATGTCCCAGGTCGAGCATCGTCAGCACCTCCTCGGCGCGGGCCTTCAGTGCCGACGGATCCCAGGCGTGCTGCTGCAGTGACATGCACACATTCTGATAGGCGCTGAGAGAAGAGAACAGGTTGTGCGCCTGGAAGATGAAGCCGATGTCGCGGCGGACCTCGACGAGTTCGGGAGGGCTCAGTTTCGTCAGATCGCGACCCAGTACATCCAGCCCCCCTTCCTGCACGGAACGGAGGGCGCCGATCAACGTCAACAGCGTGGTCTTGCCGGAGCCGGACGGGCCGGTCATGATGACGATCTCGCCGGGCATGACCTCGAGGTTGTTGTCGGTTAGGACCTGGTTGCGCGCTTCTCCCTCGCCGAAGTAGTGATTGAGCCGGTTCACGCGGACCAGCGGCGGGCCGCTGTGGTGCGGAAACTGACCGGCGGACAACTGATTGACATCGTCGCGGTCCATCAAAACACCTCGGCAGGGTCCGCCTTGATGACTTTTTGCACGGCCAGCAGGCCGGCGACGATACACATCGCCGCCGACAGCAAAAAAACGAAGGCGATCCGACCGACGGTGAGATCCATCGGCAGCCGCGTCGTCGCGCCCAGGAACGCATAACTCAGAGCAGCGCCACCCAGCGCCGGCACAAAACCGGTCAGGCACAGCAATAGCGCTTGCTGCAGGACAACGCTCATGACGGCAGCGTTCGAGTAACCGATGGCCTTGAGGGTCGCATATTCCTTGAGATGATCGGTCACGTCGGCCGACAGGATCTGCGAGCAGATCACCATGCCGACGATGATGCCCATGATCAGGCCGCACAGAAAGATGAAGCCAATGGGCGTGCTCTGCTGCCAGAAGCGCGTCTCCACGGCGACAAAGTCATCCCGCGTCAGCACCTGCACGTCCATCGGCAACATGGCACGCAGCGACTTGAGGATGGCAGCGCGATCCGCGCCTTCCTCTAGCTGGATCAGGCCGATGTCTGCCATGTCGAGGACCGCCCCAGGATAACGACTTTGCCCGAAGAGCTTGGCAAAAGTACGATCACTCGCGACCACATTGCCGTCGGCGCTGAAATCCGGTCCTTGCGTGAAGCAACCGACGATCTCGACCGACTGATCGGCCAGTTCGCGGATGAGACCGCGATGCCGCTTGCCGAAGTCCTCGCTCGATTGCCGGTCGATCAGCACGGCCCCGGGCAACATCAGCTTGCGACGCTGCGCCTTGATTTCCGGGTTCTTCAAGGCATCGAACTGCGGATTGAATGCGACGACGCGAATGTTCCTCCGATATGGCTCATCCGGATTGTAACTTTCCGAGTTCTTCCACAACGCGCGCTGCTCCTCGATGAACACCGGAAACGCCATGCGAACGCCGGGCACGGCGCGAGCCTGATCGAGTCGGCGTACGCTGAATGGCTCGCTGACGATCATCGCGTAGCGCGCCCGGCTGATAATCACGAGGTCCGCATTGAGATCGCGCAGGAGTTGCGTTGCAGAATCGAGCAACGCATTCCAGAAGCCAAGTTCGACAAACATCAGCAACACTGCCAGCGCGATCCCAGCCGTGGACACGGCAAAGCGGCGCTTGTCGTGAACCAGATTGCGCCAGGCCAGCGGTACGCGCATGAGTGTCATGTTTTCGCAGGTCGGCCCTTTCGGGCAGACGTTGTACCGGCGACGTTCGTGATAAACCCGACCTGAAAAAATGCGCTATGCGCAGCGATTGTGCCGGGCCGGGGCTCATGTATGCATGATAGCCTGGGACTGGTTGCATCGCCAGCTTCGGCACAATCGGCACTATCGGCATGCTTGCCTGAGAGACATGAAGCGGTTTTCGCACGGAGCTGAATCACGATGGGGCCGGGCGCAACACCCGGCAGGGCACTCCGGCGGCAAGCACGCCGTCCGGGATATCGCGCGTCACTACGCTGCCGGCGCCGATGACGCTGCGCGAGCCGATCTTGACGCCGGGACAGATGACCGCACCGCCGCCCACCCAGACATCATGGCCGATCTCGACGGGCTTGCTGAACTCCTGTTTACGGCGCAGCTCGGCCTCGAGCGGGTGGGTTCCGGTGTAAATCTGCACCGCCGGGCCGAACAGCGTGAAGTCGCCGATCTTCACCTCGCATACATCGAGAACGACGCAATTGAAATTGAAGAAGACGCGCTCGCCCAGCAGGATGTTTGCTCCGTAGTCACAGAAAAACGGTGGTTGCATCCAGACCGAATCGCCACCGCTGCCGAACAGCTCGATGAGAATGCGCCTTCGCGTTTCCTGGTCGCGCTCACGAGTTGCGTTCAATTCCTGGCACAGGTCGCGAGCCCTTTCCCGGGCGCGAACCAGCTCTGGATCCAGCGGATCGTAGAGTTCGCCGGCTAGCATCTTGTCTTTCTCGCTGCGCACTGGCGTCCTCTCGGCCTGAGTCAAGCCGACGCGGTCGTGGCGTGGATCTGCGCCGCTTGCAGAGTGTTATGCAAGAGCATGGTAATGGTCATGGGGCCGACACCGCCTGGGACGGGCGTGATCGCCGACGCGACGGCCTCGACATCGTCGAAATCCACGTCACCGATCAGCTTGCCATCCACACGGTTGATTCCGACATCGACGACGACCGCTCCGGGACGAATCATGTTTGCCTTGAGAAAACGCGCCTGCCCTATGGCCACGACGATGATATCGCCTTGCCGCGTAATCTCGTGCAATCCGCGGCTGCGGCTGTGGCAGACCGTGACGGTTGCATTGGCGGCGGGGGCCTTCTGCATCAAGATCAGCGCCAGCGGTTTGCCGACAATGTTGCTGCGACCAACGATGACCACATGCCGGCCCTCGATGTCGATGCCGTTGCGCACCAGCAACTGCTGCACTCCCAGCGGCGTGCACGGCAGGAAGCGTGGATGGCCCGACGTCAGCAGCCCCAGACTTTCCGGGCCGAAACCGTCCACATCCTTGAGCGGCGATACGGCGCGGACGACGGCGGCCTCGTCGATTTGCCTCGGCAGGGGTAACTGCACCAGGATACCATGCACTGCTGGATCGGCGTTGAGCTCGGCGACGAGTGCAAGCAGTTCGGGCTGGCTGGTCGTGACCGGCAACTGGTGCAGCCAGCTATCCATACCTGCTTGTTGACAGGCCTTTCGCTTGTTGCGAACGTAGACTTGACTGCCCTGATCGTCGCCGACGAGAACGGCGGCGAGCCCCGGCCTGACCTTGTGCTTTTCGACAAAGCGTGACACATCGGCCGCGATCTCCGCTTGCAAGGTCTGCGCGAGCTTCTTGCCATCGAGGATCGTCGCCATGAGATAGCTCCCGGTCGCTTCGAAATGAAAACGCTGCCAGCAGGATATCTTAGTCATCGACGACTTACACAGGCAGCATCTCGATCAAGAACAGCAGCCGTTCGAGGAAGATGCACACACCCACGATGCCGGCTATGACGCTGGCCAGCAGCACGGCGCCGGCGGCGATGTCCAGGCAAGGCGCAACGCGCTCGCGCGTCGTCTCGTCCAGTCCGCGCACCAGATGCTCGAGCGCGCTGTTGAAAAGCTCGAACCCAAGCACCATGCCGATGCAGATGATGAGCAGCGCCCATTGCTCGACGGTGCAATTGAGGACCAGGGCGGCGGCCAGCACCAGGGCGGCGACAAAGAAATGTACAAAGAAGCTGCTCTGCCCACGAATGCCACGCTTCAACCCGCGAAAGGCATCGCCGAACTTGCGACCCCAGGTTCGTGGCGGCCGCTGCGCGTCAACCTCGGCGGATGCCTGGTCCAGCCGATGTCTCATCATGGTCATCCAATGCCCTTTCTCTTGCCGGGAACCAGAGACTTCCGGCAAACGCGTCGTGCTGAGCCTGCCTGCGCTTTCTCATCAATTCGCCTGGCCGTTTTTGCCGTTGCGGCGATGCTTGTTGAAGAAGTCGAAGATGTCCGGCATCTTCTGAAAAGCGACGTCCACGTGGCCGCCGCCAGCGACCTCGATGTAGCGGTGCGTCATGCTCAGCTTCTTCATTTCCACGGCCCAGCGGCGGGCGCCTTCGACCGAACAGAGCTTGTCCTGATCTCCCTGGACCAGGATGACGGGAATGTGCTTGATCTTGGCGACGGCCGACGGATCGCGAAAGATGGCCGGCGCAATCGGCGCCAGGCCGGCCCAGAGGTCGGGATGCTTGAGGCCCAGGTGCCAGGTGCCGCCGCCTCCCATCGAGTGCCCCATCAGGTAAATGCGATCCGGATCAATCTTGAATTCCTTGCGGACGATGGCGAGAACGTTCATCACATCCTTCTCGCTCAGCTCACCGAGGTTTTCCGGCTTGCTTTTCTTCGACTTCGGCCCGCGACTGCCGTACCAGCCCCGCGAGTTGTAGCCCATCGGCGCGACGACGATGTAACCGTGCTTCTCGGCCAGGTCTACGAGCCCACGATAACGCATGATCTGCTGCGGATTGCTGCCCAGACCATGCAAGGCGACCATGAGCGGCGACGGTCGCTCCCTGTCATACTTCGAGGGGACGAACAGGGCATACTCCATCTCTTGCCCGGCTTCCTTGAATTCGTAGGTCCGCTTCTGGATGCGTTCACGCGGCGACTTGCCTGGCTTGGTTTCATCCTGAGCGATCAGGGTGCCGGCCAGGCACAAGCCAAGGAACATGGCGCTGAGACACGATTGGCGCGCGAGCATGGTGAATCTCCTGAAATTCGCCCACGATGCGTTTGTTGATGATTGTAGCAATCGCGGTTGCTTCAACCCTCCGGCAACGGTTTGCCCTTGGTCTCCGGAGCGAAAGGCAGGACCGCGAGGCCAAGGAGGTAAATCGTTGCCACGGTCAGGGTGGCGTAGCGGAACGGCGTGTCGCCGGACGACGTACCCAGCATGTTGCCGTAGAAAATGACGAGGTAGCCGAGCGTGAACGGCCCAAAGGCGGCGAGGTAACGTGCGACATTGTAGCAGAATCCGGTCCCGGTGCTGCGCAGGCGCGTGGGGTATAGTTCCGGGAAGTAGATGGCGTAGCCTCCAAAGACCATCAAGTTGCAGAAGCCGAGCAGCGGCAGCATCCAGTACACGTCAGACTCGCTGTTCAACGTCCCGAAAACCAGGCAAGTCGCCGCCAGGGCCAGGACAAAACCCAGGGCAAAGGCCCAGCGCCGGCCAACCCTGGCGGCCATCAGGCTGAACACATAGATGCCGAAGAAGGCGCCGACATCTTGCAAGGCCGTACCCCAGGCGCGGATGCGGTTGATTTCTTCAGCGGAGAAGTTCTGGGCACGCAAGGTGTTGGTCACCAGCTCAAATGTCCAGAAGCCCACGCCCCACAGGCCGATGACGCCGGACAGGGCCAGCAGTACGCCGATGATCGTGTGATAGCGCCAGCGCGGGTTGTGCAACATCTCGCCGAGGCTGCCCATGCCGTCGCCAACGCCTTCCTTCTTTTCACGCACGGCCAGCTGCCAGCTTTCCGGCTCTTGCAAGCGGCGGCGGACAAGAATGACCATCAAGGCCGGGACGATACCGACCAGAAACAGGTGTCGCCAGTTGGAAAACGCCCAGCTCAGGAGCGACCCGGAAATATTGCCGAAGGCGGACAGAGCCTGAAGAGCGCCCAGCGCGTAGGGGCGGGCCCGCGACGGCATCACCTCGGCCAGCAGCGACACGCCGGCCGCAAACTCGCCGCCAACGCCCATGCCAGTGATGAACCGGTAAATCATGAAGTCCCAGGTGTGCTGCGAAAGTGCCGTCAGCCCGGTGAAGAGCGAGTAGATGAGGATGGTCAGCAGCATGGTCTTGGCCCGGCCCCAGCGGTCGCCGGTGATGCCGAAGATCAAGCCGCCCGTGGCCCAACCAAGCATGAAGATCGCTGTCGCCAGGCCGCTGTACCAGGCGATGTTCTCACGGCCGATCTCCTGCTGGCTGGCCGATAACGGTTCCTCGGTTCCCAGCACCACCAGGTCCTTGCCCTTGGCCTGGTAGCCGAGCAACTCCGTCAGGGCCCGCTGGCGAGTGACCATGAAGATGCGTTGGTCCATGCAGTCAAACAACCAGCCCAGCGCGGCAACGATCAGCACAAACCAGTGATAGGAGTTCAGCTCGCGATACCACGGGCCGGCCGGCGTGGGAGAGGAAATGTCCGAAGTCATAAAGTGGTCTCTCGGGGTGGGACTATGGACATGAGATAGGGATTTCACGTTACAAAAAAAGGGCCGGCTGCCTCATGAGACAGCCGGCCCGAACTTGTTTACGTTTCGCGCTGGCGCATCCCCACACGCGAAGATTGCCTTACTGGACGAACACAAATTCCTTGGTGTTGATGAGCGCCCAGAGGATGTTCTCGTAGGCCACGCGCTTGTTCTGAGCATGGCGATTGACATGCTCGAGGGCAAGGCGAAGGTGGTCGGCAGTTGGCCTGCGGGCAAAGGACCAGAGGAACAGCTCCTCGATCTTCTCGGCATCCGGACGCGGGTCACGGGCCAGCATGTCGGCCCGGCCATTGGCGCGGGACAACTTGTTCTGGACTTCCTGAGAGTTGAGCAAGTGCAACGCCTGAGCCAGGTTGGCCTCGTTGACGCGCTCGCACTCGCAGGCGCTGATGCGCTGCGGCCGGCCGAAGACCTCCAGGAAGTACGACGAGAATGACTCGTCCGGCAGCTTGATGGCCCGGTTCGGCGAGTGCCGATCCTGCGGCAGGCCGCCGAACGCAGCCGGAGCGTGCGTCACCTGGCTGACCGCGTCGAACAACACTTCCGCTCCCATGCGGCGCGGGTAGTAGCGGGCATAGTTCTGCTTGTCGTGCTTGTTGAAGTCGTTGGGCACGGCGCTGAGCTGGTACGTGCGGCTCTTGCAGATGACCTTGATCAGGTGCTTGAGGCTGAACTTGCTCTTCACCAGCTCGTCGGCGAGTGAGTCGAGCAATTCCGGGTTCGACGGCGGGTTGGTGACGCGCATGTCGTCAATGGGATCGACGATGCCGCGACCGAAGAAATGCGACCAGTAGCGATTGGCCACGGAACGGGCAAAGAAGGCGTTTTTCGGGCCCGCCATCCAATCAACGAGTTTGTGACGCGGATCTTCATCGGACGGGATGTCCATCGGAGCGCCGTCCAGCGGCGTGATCTTGGCCGGCTGGCCGGTGCGGGTGTTGGTCACCGTGCCGGCTGGCTGATTGAAAATCACCTGTGTCTGGGCCTGGGCACCCTGAACACCGCCCGGAATCTGGATGTTCTTGCGGCCGACACGACCGAAGAAAGCCGCCAGGCCCCAGTAGTCGTCCTGACTCCATTTTTCGTAGGGGTGGTGATGGCACTGGGCGCAACCGATGCGGACGCCCAGGAATACCTGGGCTGTGTCATCGACGAACTGTTGCGGGCTCTGCAATTCCTTGTACCACACGGTCGGCGGCGAATGCGTCTCCTCGCCTGTCGCGGCGAGAATCTCGCGAGCGAACTGGTCGTAGGGCTTGTCCTTGGCCATCGCTTCCCGAATCCAGTTGTGGAAGGCGAAGGTCCCGTGTGCGGCGCCGGGCATGTTGCGGCGCTTCACCCGCAGGATGTCGGCCCATTTGTTGGCGAAGAGGTACGTGTACTCTGGCGTTTCCACGAGATGGTCGATGAGCTTGTCGCGCTTGGCGGCATCACCGTCGGCCAGGAATGATTTGACCTGCATCGGCGTCGGCAGCGTGCCGGTCAGATCCAGATACGCGCGGCGAATGAAGACTTCGTCCGAGCAGATCTCCGACGGCACAATGCCCAGCTCCAGCCATTTCTGGTGTGTGAAGCGATCAACGACTGACTTGTACTCGAACTTGTACTCGGGCGATTTGGCGCCGAGCGGGACGATGGCACGGAAGACAGCAACGCTGGCCTGATAACGGGCCATGATGGCCGCCTGCCCACTCATGTCCATGGTTCGTACCAGGGCGGCACCGTCGACGACGGCGATTTCCTGGTCGTTGCTCTCGTACTGGGCGCGCTGGGTCACGTCCGCTACCGAGCCGTCGCTGTAGTGAGCGTAGACGGCAAACTGCTGACGGTTGTTGCGCGACAGGACCCGAGCTTCCGGATAAACGGTGATCTTGGTGACGACGGGATCCTCAGCGTTGCCGAACGGCGTGCCCGAAGCGATCCAGCGACGAACCAGCTTGTACTCATCCGAGCCTGGTTCCATGCGCTTGCCGCCCCCATGCGCCATCAGGCCAGTGGCCTTGAGAAGCAGCAAGCTGTTGTCCGGCGAAGCCGGGAACAGACGGCGACCGCGGTTCTCCTTGACCAGGGTCTGGAAGTCGAGCTCGGGAACGAAGCCAAGCAGCGAAAGGGCGAAGCCGTTCTGGCCGCCCGACTTGCCGTGGCAGCCGCCTGAGTTGCAACCCAGCTTGGTGAAGATCGGCACGATCTGGTTCGGAAAGTTGATCGGCAAGTTGACGTCGCAGCTTTCGGTGGTGAGCGTCACCTTGGCGACCTTGTCACCATAGACTGCCTTGATCTCGGTGCTGCCGTTGGCCAGCGGCATGATGCGGCCACCCGTGGTGACACGTGCGACGTTGGGGTTGGCGACCTCATACTTCACGTCGCCGGTCAGGTCTTGCTGGCGATTGCCGGCGAGGTTGCCCGTCAGAATCAGCTGCGCGGAATCGTCCATTCCCTTGAGCGTGACCTGGGCGGGCGAAACGGACAGCGATTGAACTTCGGCGGGCGTGGGAATCGCCGCGGCTTCCGTCTTGGCGGCCTTCGGACTGGGGGTGTCCGCCGCGAACGGAGCGCCGCCGGATGACAAAGCCGCCAGCGCGGCCACAACGAACCAGAGTTTGCGCATGCGAGTCATGAGGCTTAACCCCCCTTGGTTAAGTTAGGACATCTTGCAACCAGGACAGGGCGAACAGGCGGTAAGCACACTGGCGGCCAAGGAAAGCGCGGAAGCCGCTCGGAAGGCACCCTTTTAAAATACCTAGATTACGCCCTTCAAGCAAGTCAGAAGCGCGAATTTTTGCCAATTCCGCCGAACCGGCGGACATTGCCGATTGTGGCGAGTTCTTGCAAAGTTGATCACGGTCACCGGTCGATCTAGGAGTCTACATCGTTGTCGATACCCACAGGCCCACAGGTGATCCTGCGCTGACGGGATCGGATCGCTCTCCGCGCTTAACGCGCTTTCTGCAGGGATACTGCTGTGCGACGTGTCGTCTTTCTGATCACCTTGGCCACAATGGCTCTTGCGTTTTCGAGCGGATGCTCGATGTGGCACGGCGCGGACGGCCGGCAAGATCCGCGCTTCCCCAGGCCCTGGGGCCAGGATCGCGTGCTGCTGCAAGGCCCCGGCGCCATCATGCTCGGACCGGGCCTCGGCAAGAATAGCTGGCGCTGGCTTGGCGACGGGGAATGGGGCTTCTGATCACTGCCCCAATACCTGGTTTACACAGCGCAACCTAAGTTTACAGTCGAAGTCGTTACAGGTTAAATGAACCTTTACACCTCACCGAGCTTGCATGTCCATAACCGTTAAGGCATGGCTGCGGTTTGACTTAGGGAATTTCCTTTCGTAACCCACGAATTGCGCGAGTCTGGCCAACCATTTGCTTTCACCGGGCGGCACCGGGGCCAGAGCCATCGGCAACAAGCGGCCGACCGTCACGCGCTGCCGTGCATCCCTTGGGTGTGCGCTGGCCGCACGGGCGTGCTGGGCCGCATTGCATTCTCAAACCATGAGGAATTTCATGCCTCTTTTGACGTTGGAACCATTTGTTCATCCAGAAACGCTTCTTTGCAGCGATGAGTTGCCGGACGTGGACGAAGGCTCCTGGTGGGTATTGCATACACGGCCCAGAGCGGAGAAGGCCCTGGCGCGGCGCCTGCTCGGCCGGAACATTTCCTTTTTTCTGCCACTGTACAAGCGGCAGTGGCGCAGCAACAACCGCCAGTTCAACTCGTACCTCCCCCTGTTCTCCGGGTATCTGTTCCTTCATGGCCAGAACCAGGATCGCGTTCATGCCCTGGAAACAAACATGGTGGCGCGGACCCTCAAGGTCGAAGATCAGGCACAGTTTCACTCGGACCTGGCACGCGTCCATCAGATGCTCGTCGCGGGGGTCACCATCGCGCCGGAGGATCGGCTCCAGCCCGGCAAGTTCGTGGAGATTATCAGCGGCCCCATGGTCGGCATGCAGGGAAAAATCCTGGCCCGCGACAAGAAGATGCACTTCTTCATCGAAGTGCAATTCTTGCAACGAGGGGTGTCCGTCGAGATCGAAAGCTGGATGATTCGGCCGGTTGCCCCGCCCGCGCCGCTGCTGACTGCTGCCGCCAGGGCTTGATTCCTCCTCATCAACTATTGGGATCGCCGTTTCATGAATCCCTTTCTTGAGGCCTGCGGGGCGAATGGTCCCCTGGACTTGTTGATCGCAGGGGCCGCGGAAAGGGAACTGCAGCGTTTCCGGCTCCTCCAGCCTTTTGCCGTGATCGGCAACGGCGCCAGCTGTGACGTGATTCTCGACGATGACGAGATCTGCCATAGGCATTCCTATTTTCAGATCCTGGATGGCGAAATCTTTTGCGTCGATCTGGCTTGCCAGATGACGATGCACTGGCCCGAAGGCCCGCGCGCTGCTGGCTGGTTTCCATCTGCCGATTGCCTGCGACTTGGAAAGCAGCGACTACGTCTGCTCGACAGAAATCCATCGCATGCAACGGCGCCGAAACTGGATCCCATGGCGGCAGGCTCTCTCGAGAATCCATGGCTTGCTGTGGAATTCCTGAATGGCCGTGCCTCCCAGGGGCGCTGGACGATGAACCGTCGGCTGGCTCTGATCGGCACGGCGCCTCATTGCAAACTGCGCTTGCACCATTCGGAAGTGGCGCCCGTTCACGGCAGCCTGGTTTGCACTCCGGCAAGTGCCTGGGTAGTCGATTTGCTCGGGCCCGGCGGTATCACGCTGAATGGCAAGCAGGTTCGCATGGCCCGCCTCGAAGACGGCGATCTTCTGAACGTCGCCGGCTTTGTGATGCGTGTTCATGGCAGGGCTGCCTCGAGCTCGAACGCATCCACCTATTCGAATCGCGATGCAATCGCCGTCGCGGAATTATCTCCATGGCCCGCCTCCGGCAGCAACTCTTCGAGCCCACTGGCACCGATGACGACCGCGTCTTCTCTTGGCCCGCTTCACCCGGGTCAGGCCCTGCTGCAATCGATCCTGCTGCCGCTGGTTCAGCAATTCAGCGCGATGCAAAACCAGATGTTCGAGCAGTTCCGCCAGGCCACCGCAATGATGTTTCAGATGTTCGGCACGCTACAGAAGGATCAGATGGACTTCATCCGCCAGGAATGGAAGCAGATCCAGGAACGGCAGCAGAAGCAAGCGCCGCAACCTGAAGTCCAGCATGCAGAAGTTCCGAGCACGGCCACGATGGAGGTGAACGAAACCAGCGCCGTGAACAGGCAAGATGCCGGTTCAACTGCAACCGAGCTTATCACCCAGCCCGCTACAGACGCCACAGAGATTCCCGAGTTTCCGAAGAACGGAGAAGTGCCTGGGCCGGAAATTCACGAGTGGCTGTGCCAGCGCATGGCCGAGCTGCAAAAAGACGGACAAAGTCGCTTGCACAAGATCCTGGGGTTTCTTTCGAGGAAATAGGCCTGCTCCTTCCTCCGCTGGTCAAGGCAGATTTCGCGGCGTCGGCAGTTGCTCGGGGGCCGCGTCGGGCGCGATGCCGCCATGCACTGGTTCTTCGCCGTGCGGAAAGGGCGGCGGCGGCATCACGTGATAATGGCGGAAACCTGATGGCATGGCCGGGACGTGCCAGGGATATGGATTGGGCGCTATGTGCGGATCGTAACCATACTTCGGAATGACGCCCCCATAGGCATACGGATTCCCGGCTGGCGCCGGCAGGCTGATTGGCGGGCTCCTGTGTTTATGGAACACGTGTCTATGGAACGCCGGCGCCGTCGAAGCTACAAGCAAAAACCCGGTGAATGCAAATGTCCACAAGGTGAGATTGCTGCGCTGCCTGATGCTCTCTCCGGATGTGAGTATTCCAGATGATGTCAAGTCCGTGAGCAGCGTCTGAAAGGGAGGGCGAGGCTCCTGCTGAGCCGGAGCGTCATGAACCAACCCGAAATTCTACCATCTGCTGATCAGAGACTCATGAAATGGCCATCTAGACTATAACATGTCCCTCGATTGAGAACGGCGCCTGCCGTCAAGCACCTTGGCGCAAGTCCAGTCGTGCCAGACGCCTTATCCCTTTCGCCGCCAAGGTTTCGCCAGATTCCGCGCAGAAGGACCGCGATCGTAATGCAAGCTTGTACTTGCCAGGAAAAACCGGCACGATAGGCGCTGTTGGCCGGCAACAGATTTGAGGGATTCAGGCGTCCCTGCGACGGAAAGCCAGCGCGCTACGTCGCGGGCAAGCGACGTGCGACCACCCATGAGATTGCAAAATGGCCAGGGCTTCGCCCGGACCCTGCCAGCGCCGCGCGGCACTATCGACCAGCAGCTGCCAGTCGCCGGCAGGAATTGGCAATTCGAGCCTTACCTCTTGCTCGGCAAAGTTGAAGACGAGGACCACTTCATCCTGCTCGTGCCAGCGGCGCACGAACAAGCTCTTCTCGCGCTCGAAGCCGATGACTTTCTGGTGATCCTTGCTCAGCTGCGCCAGCGCCGGCACGTCGCGGCGCAGCGCCAGCAGGTCCCGATAAAAGTCGCGCAGGACCTTGTGGCGGCCCTCGTCCTTCAAGTGATGATCGAGACGGCAGCGCTCGAATGTGCCCTGGTCCTGTGGATCGGGAACTTCGCCCTGCCAGCCGAACTCGGCAAATTCCTCGCGGCGACCCTTGCGGACGTTCTCGATCAGCTGTGCATCGCCGTGGCTGACGAAGAACTGAAACGGCGCCGTCTCGCCGTATTCCTCGCCCATGAACAGCAGCGGTACGTAGGGCGAGAGGATGACCAGCGTGGCGGCGAGCTTGAGTCCCTCGAAATCGATAAGCCCGCTCAGACGCTCGCCGGCCATGCGGTTGCCGATCTGGTCGTGATTCTGCGCGCAGATGACAAACTGGCGGGCGGGCCTGCAGCGGGCGCTATTGCCGTATCTGCGCCGGCGAAACGGCGAATACTGTCCGGAGTAGGTGAAGCCGTCTCGCCAAGCCCGCGCCAGGTGTTCGATGCGGCCGAAGTCCTCGTAGTAGCCGTTGTGTTCGCCCGTCAAGAGTGTATGCACGGCATGGTGAAAATCATCGTTCCACAGCGCATCGTGTCCCCAGCCCCCAATCTCGGTCGGCTGTAACACGATGACGTCGTTGAGGCTACTTTCGCTGATCAGATGAAAACGCCTATTCAGCTGAAGCGCACGCCGCGACGTTACCTCGGCCAGTTCCTGCAGGAACGGAAACGCCGAATGATCAAGGATGGCGTGAACCGCATCCAGTCGCAGCGCGTCGATGTGAAACTCCGTCTGCCACTGCAAGGCCGTGCCGAGAAAGAACCTTCTAACCTCGTCGCTATCCGGTCCGTCAAAATTCAGCGCCGAGCCCCATGGCGTCTTGTAGCGGTCCGTGAAGTACGGGGCGAATTCTCCGAGATAATTGCCCTCCGGCCCGAGGTGGTTGTAGACCACGTCCAGAATCACCGCCAGACCGCGGGCGTGGCACTCATCGACCAGCCGCTTGAGGCCTTGGGTCCCGCCGTAAGAATTCTGCACGGCGTAGAGGTAGACGCCGTCGTAACCCCAGTTGCGGCTGCCGGGAAACTGCGCCACTGGCATGATGTTCACCGCCGTCACGCCCAGCTCGCGGAGATCGTCCAGCCGCCCGATCACCGCGTCAAACGTGCCTTCCGGCGTGAACGTGCCGACGTGCAGTTCATAGCAGACGTAGCGATCGAGCGGCAAGCCGAACCAGTGCGCATCGCGCCAGTTGAAATCCGTATCCGTGACCTGCGACGGACCGTGCACGCCGTCCGGCTGAAAGCGCGACGCCGGATCGGGCCTTTCCTTTTGGCCGTCAAGGCGAAAGAAATAGCGACAGCCTGGTGTCACGCCGTCGATGCGCGCCGCATGATAGCCGCGCTCCGCGGGTGCAAGCGCGACGAAGCGCTCGTCGGGCCCGAGCAAATGGACCTCGACTTTCTTCGCAAAGGGAGCCCAGACCTCGAAACGGCAAGTCTCGTTGCCGAGATACCGGGCGCCCGGACTGTCAACCATGTTCACATCCTGAAAGGCAGGCGTCGGTGCGTAAGCCCGACGTGAACTGCGCGCTGCAAGATACAAGCATCGGGCTTACGCCCCGACGTCGCCACTTCATCCCTTGCCGGCCAGCAACGCCGCCAACGGCCGCACAATCATCCGGGCCTCGGCCTCGCCGATGAGGAACACCGCCCCGCTGTTCTCGCCCGGCACCATGGCGTAGTAGCGGCCGGAGCCACCTGCCTGGCGGCCGATCTTGAGGACGCGTTTGCCACTGCTGGTTTCAATCTCGAGCACCAGCAGCGGCGGATCGAGTCCAAAAAGCTTGGGATCGGCACTCTTGTCCACGATCCACTGGTCGGCCTTGAGACGGGCCAGCGCGTCCAAGGTATCGCGGATGGCCTCGGCCTTGATCTTGAAATCGGGCTTGCCGACCACCTGCCAGTCGCCGCCGGTCTTTTGCAATGTGAACGGCGTTTTCTCGTAACCGAAGGTCAGCTTCTCGATCTGGAATGAGTCGAGCGCCGGCCAGACCTTGCGGCTGCGATACTCCGCCAGCGCCTGGCTGCTCTGCTTGTCGTCCAGCAGAAAGACAAGGTCATTATCGGCGAGCTTGGCGTAGCTGCGCTTGCCGTCCTTGTCCTTGCCGCCGATGAGCAGCGTCAGGGGCGGTTGCTTGGCGTCGTCGGAGAAAAGCTGCCAGCGAACCAGCGGGCGGTCGAGACCATAGGGCTTCAGATCGGTGGGCTTCTCGGCGATCAGCTTGTCGGCCCGTAGCGCGGCGAAGCTTTTCAAGAAATCGTCGAGCTCGGCACGTTCGGCGTCGGCCTCGAGTGGCTCGGTCATCTTCCAGTCGCCGTCGACCTTGGCGAATGTCACCTTGCGGACGCCGCGTTCCAGGACGGCCTTCGCGGTTGGCGGCGCTTTCGCCAGCAGCCGATCACGAAACTGCAAAGCCGGCGCCAGCAGTTCGTCGCTGAGCCGGCCGGGAAGGACCACGACAATGTCCGAGTTGTCCACCCGAGCGTAGCGGTCGGTCCCGCTCTTGTCGTCCACCAGCTTGCCGATGAAAAGCGAGTGCTTGGCCGTCTTGGCATCCGCGGCGACGATGATCAGGGCGGCGACAGGAGTGTCGAGGCCGAACGGCTTCAAGTCCTTGGCCGGATAGGCGGCGACCTTCTTGGCGCGCAGGCGGGCCAGGTCCATGGTCAGGCCGCGCATCGTCGCCTCGTCCGCGGGGCGACTCACAGGTTTCACGATTTCCCAGGCGTCGGCCTTCCTGACCAGTTCCAGTACGTCGCTGCCCAGGCTGCGGGTGAGGGCCGTGATCCTGGCCGGATCCAGCTTCAGCAGCGAACGACTGACGAAGTCGAGCGAGGCGCGCTGCAAGTCGGCAACGACGGCGGCGTCGAGAATCGCCACCGCCGGCTTGCCGTCCAGCCGGACGTAGCGATCGCCCTTGCTGCCCTTCACCACGCTGCCGAGCAACAGCTTGTATTCCACGGTCTTGCCCGGCTTGTCCTTGTCGCCCTTCTCCTGTACGGTGGCGACGACGACGGCGGCCGGCTTGTCGAGCCCGAAGGAAGCGAGGTCCACCTTATCGCCGTAAGCCGCCAGCTTTTGAGCGCGGAGCAATACCCAGGCGTTCAGCGTGTCGTCAACGCTTTCAGCATCGGCAGCAAAGCTGGGACCGTCGCTGCGCTCCACGTGCCAACCGTCCTTGTTCTTTGTCAAGGTGAAGGTGTCCTTGCCGGACGTCGTGCGAATGCTCTTGATAGCATCCGCGTCGAGCGCAAGCAGTTTGCGATCCAGGAAATCGAGCGGCCCGCGGTCCAGGCCGGCGATGATCTTGTCGCCGAGGATGAAAATCGCCTCGGAATCGCCGAGGCGGGAATAGCGTGATTGGGCGTCTTTGGCCGTTGGCTTGCCGATCAGGAGGATACGTTCCTTGGCGTCTTTCTGCTTTTCCTTGCCGGTCGACTTCGGCTCCGCGCTCCCCGGCTTTTCGCGGAGGGCGATGCGCAGGTACGGCTTGTCGAGGCCATAATCGGCAAGATTGGCCGCCGTGTGGGCGACGTACTTCTCGGCCTTGAGCTTGGCCAGCTCGCTGGCAAGCGGCCGCACCTGGTCGGCGGGGACGGCCGACGTGAATGGGCCGGTCAGCTTCCAGGCGTCGCCGTCGCGCTCCAGCGTGAACGTGCCCGCGCCCTTGTCTGCCTTCACCTCGACGATGTCGTCCGCATCGACCTTCCAGAGCTCAGTTGGCAGGTAGGCCAGTGAGTCCTTCGTCAGCGTCTCGAATACATCCTTCTTGATGGTGAAGACGGCTGGATCCGACCCGAGCCTGGCATAGTATTCGTCCTTGCCGTCGCGCTTTGCGCCGATCTCGACGACTTGCTCCGGCTTCTTCTTGTCGCTAAAGGCGATCGTGATGATCGCCGCCGGTCTGGCGAGCTGATAGAGCTTGTCGAGTTCTTCCTTCTTGGGGTCGGCGCTGATGAACTCGACCGCCTCGAGCTGGCTCAGCTCGCGCGGCAGGTCGCTGGCCCTGGAATCCAGCTCGGCTTGCACCGGGGCCGCCAGTCGCCAGTCGCCCTTCGCTTGCTCCAGAGCATACTTCTGGGCGGCACGCTGCACGTCAATGCGCGAGGCGTCGCTGGTCGCAAAATTGAGTACCCGGCGATTGCGGTACGCCAGCGCCGGCCGCCGCGCCAGCTTGAGCAGATCTCCCTCGACCATGTTGATCCGGTCCCAGCCGGCCACCTGCACGTACAGCTTGCCCTTGTCGCTCTGTTGCTTGCCCAGGAGGAAAGTGATCTCTTGCGTCCTTGTGGACTTCTTCTTGGTCTTGTCGCCGTCGTCCTTATCCTTCGACTCGACAACGATCTTGATGGTCGTCGGCTTGTCGAGGCCGAATGCCTTCGGGTCGGCCATGTCGAGGATGTCCTTGTCGCCAACGCGCAACCCGGCCAGCTTGTCGAGGATGTCATCGACGCGACCGCGATCGGCGTCGAACGCCGGCTTGTCCAGCTTCCAGCCGTCGTCTTTCTTGACGAAGACCAGCGATTTGCCGCCTTCATCGAGGGTGAGCTTCTTGACCTCGTCGGCCTTGAAGCGAGCCAGCATTGGGTCGCGGAGCGTGTCGGCGGCGACGACGATGTCCTTGAGCCGGTCCGCCTTGATCTCGAAGAGCTGATCGTTGTCCTTGAGCTTGGCGAACTTGAACTCGGTCTCGACGATGTCGATGGACGGCTTGCCGAACGGCGGGCCGCCTCCCTTCTTGACGATCTTTGTTTGCTTGTCGGAAGTCTTGCCGATGAGCAAGGTGATCATGTCGCCGCGCGGCAGCTGGACTTTTACGACCTGCGCGGGATCCTTCAGTCCATAATCGTCGAGCGCTTTCTTACCGGCTTCCACAAACTTCTCGACCCAGATATCGGGGAGACCGCCAAGGATGCTCCTGATCTTTTCAGGATCAACGCGATCGCGAACTGGCTTGCTCAAATCCCAGGTGCTGCCGGCGCGGACCAGCGTGAACTCGTTGCCGTTCCCCTTGGCCGACACGCTCTTGGCGGCAACCTGTTCCACCTTCTCGCCGCTCTCGCCGCCATCCCTGGCGACGCGCTCGATGGGAAAGAGCCGCCGCTGCATGTAGAATTCCTGCGAACGGTCCAGCATGGCGAGCAGACCCGGCGCGACTCGCAGCGCCTCGCCGGCATCGTCCAGGCGCACATAGGTCGGCCGCGAAAAACGGCTGGCGTCGCCAGGTTCCTCGCCAAAGGTGAGCTTGTAATCCTTGCCGCCGGCCTTGATCGTGACCTGCACCGCAGCGGCGCCGTCCAGGCCGAGCTTCTTCAACGCGTCCTTGTCGCCGGCCGGCAACGGCGCGAAGCGCGACTTCAGGCCGGCCAGGACATCTACGAGCTGTTCGACCTCGCGCTGCCGGACCGGCCATTTACCGGGCAGCGACCAGCCATCGGCCCCCTTCGCCAGAACGACTCGTCTGTCGCCATGCGCGATCTCGATGCGCGTGATGGCGTCTGCCTTGAGTTCACTCTCCAGCGTGGCCAGCGTATCGCTGGTAACGGTTGTGGGCCCGGTAAGCGCAACGCCGACCCAGATGCCGGCGCCGACGAGAATGAGCAGCAGCAGGAAGATCGTAGTCTTGAGGTTCATGGGATATCCGCGATCCTGTATACTTGGCGACCTTTGCGCCGTGGCGGTTCATATTTACCGAATCCGCCGGACCAGCAGCACCACGCACCCGAGCAGCACGAAGACCAGCGGCAGACCCAGGCCGGCGAGCCACTGCCACAGCGAGATGGCTTGCTCGCTCATTTGCACGCGGGGGAAGCTCCAGGTGCGTTCGCCGCGGGCCAGCAGGTCGTCGCGGCCCAGCAGCCAGTTGGTCACGTCGAGCAGCAGCTTTTCCTGTACGGGATTCAGGGTTGGGCCGCTGAAAACGCTGCCGTGGCCGATGACGGCAACGCGGTCCTTCTTCGCGCTTGGCCTGTCCTTGTCCTTGCTGTCACTCCATGAGGCCGGGATATTGACCTCGGCGGCGACGCCGATGGGGAACTGACCCTGGCGGCGCGCGCGGAGCGTGCCGGCGTCGGGGTCGTCCTTCTTGGGAGGCTCGTAGCGCGGCGTGCGCTCGCGCGTGGGGAACGGCTGCGACTCGTTCCAGGCGTCTGGGTTGGTCATGAGAAAGACGGCATCGTCTTTCGACTTTCCGGCGGCATCGGCAAGGTACACGGGCCGGGGATGGCGTAGCCGCAATTCAAGTCCTTGTCCCTTGCCAACGCTGCGCGCCGCCAGGCCAATGCTGGTGCGAATCGGATTGCCCTTGGCGGCATCGTCGATGACGCCCGGCCGGCCGCCCGGCTTCCAGTCAAATTCCACTGGTGGAACCTCGACGCGCGTGGAACCCAGGATCAGCAGCGCCCCGCGCCGCTCGCCGAACGATTTGGTCTCTACATTGAACAGCACCGTCTGCTTGGGCAGCCTGAAGCCAAGGTCGGTAAGCAGGCTTTCGAGCCGGTCGCTGCCCGCTTCCAGCGGGTTGACCTCGCCAAGCACGTCGTTGCTGGGGCCGAGGCAGAAAAGCACGGGCTTGCCGGCGCGCATGAAATCGCGGATCGCGTCGATTTGCGCGTCCTCGAGCTTGTAGACGGCATTGGGGATTCGTTCCTTGCGGGCCACGTTGAACAGCGTCGCCCGCGGCACGATCAGCATGTCGCAATCCGCCAGCATGCGATTGAGCTTGGCCCGGAGGTCGGTGATGCGCCGCTGCTCGGAGATGTCCTCAATGTTCAGTCCGCTCTGTTCCTTGGCGAGCAGATTGCGTTCTTCCTGGGCGCGTTGCAGATTGAGCTGATGCAAGGCCAGCGGCGTCTCGATGCTCATCTTCACATATTGCTTGCGGATTTCGCTGGTGATCGGCACCGTCGGAACCTTGCGGCCGGTCTTTTTTTCGAATGCTTCGACACGGAGGCGATCTTCGATGAAGTACCGGTCATCCTCGTCGATGACGACCTTGCGCTTGTTGACGCGCTTGTTGGCCTCCTCCTCGGTGCCCGATGTCCAGAACTTCTTCTCTTCCTCCAGTTCTTCGATGGCTTCCTTACGTGCCTTGATGGTGTCGTCCAGCTCGCTAATCTCATTCTCGAGGCGCTCGAAACGGCTTTCGCCGTAGGTAAGGACGGCAGGTTCGGGCGGGCCACCCTCACCCCATTTCTTCAAGATGATGTCGCGTGTGTCGAAGCCGCGGCTATGCAGCGCCTTCTTCACGCCGGCCATTCCCAGCTCCTTGTTGAAGTCATCTGCATACTCCAACCCCAGGACTTCATGGACAACGCCGACGCCGATGCGCGGCCGCTTTTCCTCTATGTTGAGCACCTTGCGGGCGAACGGCTCGACACCCTGGTAGCGAAGAACGAGGTTGCCGCGGCCGTCTTCGGCCTCCTGCGATTCCTTGCGGTCCAGTTGATAGATGTCGTGAAAGGCGAGGCGTTGCACCCGGCCGTCGGCGTAGAAGAAGATGCTGTCCTCCGGAGCCGTGTCGATGGCCTTGGCCAGTTGCGGCGCTTCCTCCTTGAGGTTCTTCAGCTTCGCCTGGTAATCGTCATCCGTGATATCGAGGACATCGACACGGAAGCGCGGGCCCAGGTCCTGAAACTGCTCGACGTTGTCACGCACCTTGGCGATGATCTTGCGCGACGCGGCGGCGGCGTAGTTGTCCTGCTTTTCGGCGAGCTGGCCGAACGGCCGGCCTCCCTTGAAAACGACGATCCGCGTTTCGCCGATCAACCGTGCCAGGTCGTTGCGGAACGCCGGGTTTCGCCGCAGTTCGCTGAAATCGCTGTCCCGCGTCCAGTCAAAGCGCCGGTTATGGTGGAAGGAGAAGACATTGACGCCGATGAGCAGCACCAAGGCCAAGAGGACCTGCAGAAAAGCCGTCGAACCCATGCGGCCACGGGCCGAGCGCACGGAGGCATGGGCGGACTTGAACTCATAGCGCAGGGCAAAGCCGAGCAGAATGATCCCGATAGCAAACGCCAGCAGCGCGATTGTCAGCCCCGCGCCGGCGCGGCCCGATGCCTCAAGGAGCACGAAGCCGGCGCCCAGCGACAGAACGCCCACCAACCCGATGACGCGCATCCACAGATGACCGGTCGTGTTCATCGCCCTCACCGCCACGTCGGTGCTTGTAGGCGACGCTGGCAGCGTCGCCTACGAAAATCGCCCAGCCCGACTCAGAGGCTGTCCGAAAAGGGGTCAGACCCCTTGCCCAACCAAGTGCAAAGTCCCCAGATTGACGCTGGATCACACGAAACGCAGGGGGTCTGACCCCTTTTCGGACAGCCTCTCATCGCCACCTCCGGCTCTCCAGGCTGCGAACTGTCAGAAACAGGCAGAAGAGTGTCACGCTCACATACAAAACAAGCTGCCGGGTGTCGACCTGTCCGCGCGTGAAGCTGCGCTCGAAGTGCAGCGGCACGGTGAAGTAGTAAAGCACCTGGTAGAGCTGGCTGCCGGTGTCCACCTCGACGCGGTTGAGGACGCCGGAGACGAACGCCAGCAGGAAGCCGCCGGCCACGAATGCCAGGTTGACAAACAGCGACAGCACGACTGCCAGCAGCTGGTCCGCCACCAGGCTGCTGACGAACAAGCCGAGGGCGACGAACATGGCGCCGGCCAGCGCCAGGCCCAGGTAGGCCGTGACAAACGGCCACGGGTCCACGCCGGTGGTCAACGCGGACACATCCATGTCCAGCAGCGCCGGCAGGTAAAGCAGCGTCGGCAGCCAGAGAATGACGAAAAAGGCGTAGCAGGCGACGAACTTGGCAAGCACGATCTGCCAGTCGTTGAGCGGCGAGGTGAGCAGCATCTCGAGCGTGCCGCTGGAGCGCTCGCCCGCCAGCAGCCGCATCGTCAGCAGCGCCGGAATGAGCAGGAAGACCAGCCAGAAGGCAAGAAACGCGAGAAAGCCGGGGATGGTTTGCAGGTCGCTGAGGCCGAGCATCGCCTGCATGGGATACTCGACGCCGCGCGGCCCCTGGGCGGCAAGCTGGCTGAGCGTGAACGCGAACAGCAACCCTGTGACCGTGAGGAACACCGCCAGCACGGCGTACGCGATCGGCGAGACGAAGTACGCGGCGATCTCGCGGCGGATGAGGCTCAGGGTCGCTTGCATGGTGCATCTCCACGCCGTAGTCGACGCTGCCAGCGTCGACTACGCAATTTGCTCTTCCCGGCCGGTGATGCGCACGAACAGGTCTTCGAGGGTCTGCCGTTCGGGCTTCAGCTCGCGAACCTGCCAGCCGCGCTGCGCGGCAAGGGCGCAGACATGCGGCGCCAGGCCGTCCACGTCGGCGGCGGTGAAGCGCAGCCTGGTACAGCCGTTGTCCGCCTGGGCCTCGACATTGGCGACGCCGGGCAGGTCGCTGGCCTCTTCGGCATCGACCTGCCCTTCGACCTTGACGGTGAGCCAGGCATGCTCGCCCGCCTGGCGGGACAGTTCCGCGAGCGCCCCCTGGGCCGCCACCCGCCCGCGATGGATGATGATGGCCGTGTCGCAGGTCATCTCCACCTCGGACAGGATGTGCGTGGACAGCAGGATGGTATGCTCTCGGCCCAGTTCCTTGATGAGCTCGCGCGTCGAGCGAATCTGCGTCGGGTCCAGGCCCGCCGTCGGCTCATCGAGGATCAGCACCGGCGGCTCGGCCAGCAGCGCATCCGCCAGCCCGACACGCTGGCGATAGCCCTTGGACAGCGTGCCGATGAGCTGCCGGCGCACGTCGCCGAGCCAGCAACGGCGGATGACATAATCGATGCGCTCGCGGCGCTTTGCCGACGGCAAGCCCTTGATGCCCGCGCGAAAGCGCAGATACTCGATGATGCGCATCTCGGGATAGAGCGGGCAATTCTCCGGCATGTAGCCGATGGAACGGCGGGCCTCGACCGGCTGCCAGAAGACGTCGTGGCCGTTGATGACGGCGCTGCCGCTGGTGGCCGCCAGCGAGCCGGCCAGCACGCGCATGGTCGTGGACTTGCCGGCGCCGTTGGGCCCCAGGAAGCCAACCACCTTGCCGGCGGGGACATCGAAGCTCACGTCCTGCACGGCGGGGTAGTCGCCATAAAACTTCGTCAGGTTGCTCACATGAATCATCGAGGATGTGATAGCACGGGTTGCAAAATGCGGCAACCCCTTGGTGGAAGCAGCTCGACGCGTCAGGCTCTGCTTCGCTCAGGGTGCGAGCAACAAGACGATCGCGGCTATGGCGAGGACCAGCACGCCCAGTCCGATCACGCCGTAGATCAGCCAGCGCGATCGCTCCAGCCGGCGCGACATGGCCTGGTCAAGTTTCTTGGCCTTGCCGCTGTCCTTTGGCAGCAAGCACAGCACGTTGAGGATGAGTAGCAGCAAGTCCCACATGCAAGCACCAGTCCTCCCGTCAGAGCCCGACGCGTAAGCGAGGGAAAAACGTCAACCCTCGCTTACGCGTCGGGCTCTGCTCATCTCCCGCCCGGCGCCACGTATTTCTTCAGCCAGGCGAACACCTCGCGGTGCCAGTAGCGGCTGTTCTGTGGCCGGAGGACCCAGTGCCCCTCGTCGGGGAAGTTGATCATCCGCGAAGGGATGCCCATGCGTTGCAGCGTCGTGAACAGCTGCACGCCCTCGCTGATGGGCACGCGGAAGTCGAGGTCGTTGTGGATGATGAGCATCGGCGTGCGGTGCTTCGCAAGGTTCTTGGCGAAGCGGTGCGGCGAGTATTTCTCGTAGGAGGCGCGGTTCTTGCCCCAGGGGACGCCGCCGTGGTCCCACTCGTCGAACCAGAGTTCCTCCGTGGTGGCGTACATGCTGTCGAAGTTCCAGACGCCGCAGTGGGTGATGAGCGTCTTGAACTTGCCGGTGTTGACGGCAAACCAGTTCATCATGTAGCCGCCGAAGGAGGCGCCGGCGGCAGCCATGCGCTGGGCGTCGACGTACGGCTGCTTCTCCAGGTAGGCGACGCCGGCCATCAGGTCCTGGTAGCACTTGCCGCCCCAGTCGCCGCTGATCTCATCGACGTACTTTTGCCCGAAGCCGGTGCTGCCGCGCGGATTGGGCAGTGCGACCACGTAGCCCTGAGCCGCCCATAGCTGCGGATTCCAGCGGTAGCTCCAGGCATCCATCCACGCGCCCTGCGGGCCGCCGTGGACGAGGTAGACGAGCGGCCATTTCTTCGCCGGATCGAAGCCGGGCGGTTTCAGGATCCACATCTGCATGGGGACATCGTCGGCGCCTTTGACGGTGACGCTTTCGACCTTCGGCAGATCAAGCTCGGCCAGCACAGCGGCGTTTTGCTTCGATCTGCCAAGGAGCTTGCCGGTATCCAGATCGATCGAGTGCACCGATGGCGGACTGAGAAAGGACGCCTGGCTAAAGGACAGCACTGGACCCTCATCGCCCATGGAGAGCGAGGAGTTGGTGGCCGCAGCGATGAGCTTGCGGACCTTCCCGGTGTTCAAGGACAGTTGGTAGATCGGCAAATGGCCGGCTGCCTCGGCCGTGAAAAGCAGCGTGTCGCTGCTCGGCGTCCAGACGAAGTCCTCGACAGAGCTGTCCAGGTCGGCGGTCACGCTCCGCGGCTTGTCCTGGAATGACCCGCTCGGATCGACGCGAATCACATACAGCTGCCAGCGATCCGCCTCGAAGCCCGCTCGTTTTTGTGCGCGAAACGCCAGTTGCTTGCCGTCCGGCGAGAAGCGCGGCGAACCGTCGGCGGCGGGATTGTCCTTCGTGAGACATTCGATCTTGCCACCCTTCACCGGCACGCGGCAGATGTCGTAGTTGGTGCTCCACGCCTCGTTCTTTTCCGGCGGCGCGGTGAACAGCAGATACTCGCCGTCCGGGCTGAAGGTGAAGTCGTCGCCCATCGAGAATGTGGACGAGGTCGGATCGGCATCGCGGTCGCCGGGGGTGACGTCGCGCGGCTCGCCCTTGGCATGCAAGCCCTCGGTCAAATCGAGCACGAAGAGATGTTGCCGTTTGTCCTCGACGTACTCATCCCAGTGGCGGAAGAACAGCTTCGTGAAGACGCGGGCCTTGATCGGGCTCTTCGCCCGCTCGTCGCTGCGCTTCTTATTGAGGGCGTCGCTCTCTTTGAATAACTTCGACGAGAACTCCGGCCAGACGGCGGACACGAAAGCGATGCGCTTGCCGTCGCGCGACCAGAGGGCGTTGCGGGCGCTGGTGCTGACCTTGGTGAGTTGCCGGGCCTCGCCGCCGTCCACGCCGATGAGCCAGAGCTGACTATCGCCGGAGCGGTTGGACTCGAAGAGGATGTGCCTGCCGTCCGGGCTCCAGCGGGGATGGCGGTCGCTCTTGCCGGAGTTGGTGAGCTGCCGCGCCTCGCCGCCGGCCGTCGGCAACAGCCAGATGCTCGAAGTGACCTTGTTCGCGTCCATGTCCACGGTGCCGACGACATAGGCGACCAGGCTGCCGACCGGTCTCACGCGCGGATCGGAGACGCGCTGGAAGCGGAAGAGATCGTCCACGCGCATCGGCCGCCGCGTTTTCTCCTGAGCGGCAACGGGCAACGGCAGCAACAGCGCGACCAGTACGGCAGAGTGACGCATACCAGATCCTCGAGCATGATGAGTATCCAGAGATGTCATATGAGACGCGGCAAACGTCGTAGGGCAATTGGCGTGCATGCCCGGTGCGCGCCAGCGCGCCCGATCCCAATGGCCAGACAAGCGGGCCGCTTGTCCGATGGGTTCGCTACACTATCCCCATGACCATCTACGAGCGGGCCATGGAGATGATTGCCGACGGTTTCCGCGTCGGTCTGGGCTCGGGGCGGGCGGCGTCGGCGTTCGTGCGACTGCTCGGTGAGCGCTTGCGTGCCGGCCGGCTGCGGATTCAGGGCGTGCCGACCTCGGAAGCCACCGCCGGCCTGGCCCGCGAGGTCGGCATCCCGCTCGTCGCGCTGGCCGACGCCGGCGAACTGGACATCACCGTGGACGGCGCCGACGAGGTCGATCCGCGGCTTGACCTCATCAAGGGCTATGGACGGGCGCTGGTTCGCGAGAAGATCGTGGCGGCATCCTCGAAGCGGCTGGTCATCCTGGTCGGGGAGGAAAAGCTCGTCGAGCGCCTCGGCAGCCGCGGCAAGCTGCCCGTCGAGGTGGTCCCGTTTGCCTTGCCGCTGTGCCAGCGACGGCTCATGAAGCTAGGCATGCGGCCCTTTGCCTACGAGGAAAACGGCAAGCTGTTTCGCACGGACAATGGCAACCACATCCTCGATTGCGGAATAGCCCCCATTCCGGATGCTGCCGCTCTGGATTGCGACCTGAACCTTATCCCCGGCGTCGTGGGCACGGGCCTGTTCATCGGCATGGCGGATGAGGTGCTGATCGGGACCGGCGACGACTTTCGCCAGGTCGAGGAACGCCGCCGCAAACTTTAGTCCTGCCAGTGCTTGTCTTGCTGGCCGGCGTCGCTATAAAATCCTGGTAATACAAAGTATATCCCCTGGCCCCAGCCACCCCCGGATTCGTGGCGGGCACGCTCGGGCACAATGCATAAGTGCATATTTATCATAGGTTTGAGTTAAGAGATGAGGCCTGGTGCAATCCCGGAGCGCTGATGAGAGGCATGCGTCAGTGTGCAAAACTCGCATGTGCAATGCAATCAGTGGCCGAGGGGTGCATCTGGTCGTTCTTGGTTTGGAGCAGGCGATGAAGCACTTGGTGCGAGCGGTCCTTTTTCTGGCTGTTTCGGCTTCGATCTTCACATTCGGCTGCCGCAAGGCGGACGATCCCTGGGTCAAGGTCCCCGGTGGACCGACGCGCATCCTCGTGACGATTCCGCCCCTTTTTTGCCTGACAAAGGCGGTGGCCGGCGACGATGCCGCAGTGGTGTGCCTGCTGGGTGAACAGGGACCGCACGGCTACGAGCCATCTCCCAACGATAGCCTCAAGGCGCGCGGCGCCGACCTGTTGTTTTTCGTCGGCATGGACATCGACGACTTCGCCAGCAAGATCGTCAACGCCTCTGGCAATCGCAAGATCGAACTTGTCCCGGTCGGCGAGAAAGCCATTCCCAAGAAGATGCTGCTGGCCGCTGATCCGCATGCCCATGCCCACGAGGAGAATGAAAAGGAAGGCGGACACCACCATCATCACCACGGCGAGCATGATCCACACGTCTGGCTCGGCGTGCCACAGGCAATCAAGATGGTCGAGTTCATTCGCGACAAGCTGCAAAGCGTCAATCCGGCGAAGAAGGATGCCTTTGCCAGCAATGCTGCCGCCTACATCAAGCAACTGCGCGACCTGGAGAAGCATGCCGAGAAGGCCCTGGCCGGCAAGAAGAACCGCAAGTTCATCGCCACCCACGATGCCCTGCGTTATTTCGCGGCCGGTTTCAAGCTGAATGTGCTCGACTCGATCCAGCCGCGTCCGGGCATGGAGGCCGAGGCGGCCAAGCTGGCCAAGCTCGTCACGCTGTGCGAGAAGGAAGGCGTGCGCGTCATCGCCGTCGAGCCGCAGTATCCGCGTACTGCCGCGGAAAACCTGGTCGCACAGCTCAAGCGCAAGGACATCACGATCAAGACCGCCGACGTGGACCCGATGGAGACGGTCCCGCCCGGCGATCTCAAGCCGGTCTATTACGTCGAGCGGATGCGCGAGAACATTGACAACCTGGCCAAGGCCCTGCCATGAGCCCCGACCTGGTCCGGATTCGAAAGCTGTCCGTCGAGCTGGGGGGCAACCGCATTCTGTCGGGCGTTGATGCCGGGCTGGCCCGCGGTCAAATCACTGCGTTGATCGGACTCAACGGCTCGGGCAAGACCACGTTGCTCAAAGCCCTGCTCAAGGAAGTTCCATTCCGGGGCACCATCGAGTTCCACTGCGGCCATGATCACAGCCACCCCACGCCGCAGCACATCGGCTACGTTCCGCAACGACTGCAATGCGACGCCAACATGCCGCTGACGGTGCGTGACCTGCTCGCCCTCGCGTTGCAGCGGCGACCGCTGTTTTTCGGCATTCCAGGCGCGATCCGCCGCGAACTGGCAGGCATGCTGTCCTCGGTCGGCGCCCCGCACACCCTGCTCGACCGGCCGGTGGAAAAGATCTCCGGCGGTGAATTGCAGCGCGTCTTGCTCGCGCTGGCGCTGCATCCCAAGCCGGAACTGCTACTGCTTGACGAGCCGGCCGCCGGCGTGGACTTCCAGGACCAGGAGAGCTTCTACGACTTCCTCGCACGTATCAATCGCGAGACCGGCGTCACCATCTTGCTGGTCTCGCACGATCTCAGCATCGTCAGCAAGCACTCCCATCACGTCCTGTGCCTGAAGGACGGCCGCATCCAGTGCCAGGGCACGCCAACGGAGATCCTCGGCTCGCTGCGGCAAACCTTCGGCGACAAGGGTCTTTTCGGACACAACCACGATTGACGCTGCCGCCGCCGTCTCGGAAATCCGGCGAATTCCGCTACATCAATCGGGATGAAGGTCTTGATATCAAGCGAAGAGATTCAGCAGCGCGTGGCCGAATTGGCCGCGCGCATCGTCGGCGACTACGCCGAAGAGCCGATCACCATTGTCGGCGTGCTGACAGGGAGCCTGATGTTTCTGGCCGACCTGGTTCGCCGGCTGGAATCGCCGGTCCGGATCGGTCTCATTCAGGCATCGAGCTATCGGGGGACGGCGACGGAGCCAGGCCAGCTGGAAATCGGCCCGGAGTTGTTGCCCGATCTCCGCGGCCGGCACGTGCTGCTCCTGGACGATATCCTCGACACCGGGCAAACGCTTAGCTATCTCGTCGAGCACGTGAAGCGGCTGGAACCGGCGTCTCTCAAAGTCGCGGTGCTGTTGCGAAAAATGGGCCGGCAGATCACGCCGCTGCAACCGGACTACTGCGGGTTCGAGATTCCTGATCGCTTCGTCGTCGGCTACGGCCTCGATTTCAACGACCAGTATCGCAACCTGCCGTTCGTGGGTGTGCTCGACGGATAGCAGGATTGCGACTGAAATCAACGCTCACGGACTCTGGAAATCGACGCGGCGCGTCGGCGTGCCCTGCAGCTGCTCAAGGCGGATCTGGGCGGATTCTGCTTGCCGCGTGCCGGGGAAGGCGCGAATCACCCGCTCGAGGAAGTGCTTGGCCTGTTGCGGCTGGCCGCGCTTCAGCCACGATTCCGCGAGCAGGAGATACAGATCGCCGAGGCGGTCGGCGAAGCTATCGCAGGCGCTCTGCAGCCATTCCGGGTCGTTCTTGAGATCGGCATAAAGTTGCGAAGCTTCCTGCCCCTCCGTCAAATCGCCGTAGCTCTTCATGAGCTTGCTGCAGCGCTCGACGCACAATGTGTATTCCTTGTTACGGTGGAAGTCCTTGGCTTGCTTGAGGAGTTCCTGGGCATGCTTGGCGCGCTGCTGATTCTGAATCTCGGGGCTGGCGGCCAGTCGACCGAGCATGTCGCGGGCATCCTTCGAGAGCATCAAACCGGGGAAGTCACGCATCGTATCTGTGAGGATCTCAATGGCCTGCGTGCCCTGGCCTTGCTCCTGCAACGCCTTCGCGCGATTCAGCCGCTCCCGGCCCATGGCCTCCAGGTCCTGCAGCAGCTTCTGAGCGCTTGCTTGAACGGGACGGTCGCGGCCGTCCTCAACGATGCGCGACAGCGCCGCCACGGCCCGGGCATATTCCTTGTTCGCGATCCACTTGCTCGCCAGCTGATAATCCTTGGCCATCCAATCGGGACTGGCAACGCCGGCGAGTGCCCGTTGCAACGTCTCGTGGAATTCCGGAGCTTCCTTGTATCCGGAGAACGTCTTCATGATCTTCTTGTCCGGAGTCGCCAGGACGTACGTCGGGTAACCGTCGATGCCAAGAACGCTGACTAGTTTTGGCTCTTGATCGCCGTTCACCTTCAGGGCAACGAATCGTTCGTTGATGAGTGCCACAACCTTTTCATCGCGAAACGTGCTCGCTTCCATTTTCTTGCAAGGGTTGCACCAGTCGGTGTAGAAGTCGAGCAGAAGCGGCAATCCCTTGCTCTCCGCTTCCTTGATCGCAGTGTTGTAATCCTTGTACCACTTGATTTCGGGAGCCTGTGCCCGGACGGAGCCGCGCGTGCCAAGTCCCAGGCCGATGGCCAGGACGGCAAGCGCTAGAGATGTGAATCGGCGGCTCATGGCTGTCTTCCTTTTCTGGTACTTGGTTTCACTAATTCCTGCGAATTCATAACTGTTCACCGGGCTCGCGGGTGGGCTTTCTTGTACCCTTCCTGCAAGCGGTTGGCAGTCACATGGGTGTAAATCTGCGTGGTCGCCAGGCTGCGATGCCCCAGGAGTTCCTGCACGCCGCGAATGTCGGCGCCGCGATCGAGCAGGTGCGTCGCGAAGCTATGCCGCAGGCTGTGCGGGCTGGTGCGGCGATCCAGTCCTGCCTTGGCCAGGTACTTCTCCAGCAGCCGACTGACGCTTCGCGAGGTCAGGCGCGTGCCGTTCTTGTTCAAGAAGATTGCTCCGTTCGCCTTGCTCGCCGCCTTGCCGCTCAGCGCCGCGGAGCGTGCATCCAGCCAGGTCTTCAAAGCCTTCAAGGCTGGAGTGCCCAGCAAGGCCAGCCGTTCCTTCTTGCCCTTGCCGCGAATGGTGGCCATGCCGCTATCGAGATCGACGTCGGCCTGGTTCAACCCGGTCAACTCGCTCACGCGCAGGCCGGCAGAGTACAGCGTCTCGAGGATCGCGCGGTCGCGCAGGCCAAGCGGTGTCGCGGGCGACGGCGCTGCCAGCAAGCGCTCGACGGCGTCCACGGCCAGGAAGTGCGGCAGCGGCTTGTCCAGCCGTGGACCGCGCAGCCCTCCCGCCGGGTTGGACTGCATCGTCCCTTCCCGGCACAGGAACCGAAAGAACGATCGCAACGCCGCCAGCCGGCGCGCGATGGTCGTCTTGGCGTAACCCTGGTCGTGCAGCCACACCTGAAACGCCCGTATCGAACGAGTGTTCATGTGCTCGATGGCCGCGCGACCGCCATTGCGTCCCGCGAAGAAGGTTGCCGCCTGCGACAGATCCTCTCGATACGACTTGACCGTGTGCTCCGAGGCGTTCTTCTCCAGGGCCAGGTGCCTCAGGAAATCGGCCAGAGCTTCATCAAAGCCGGCGATCGTGCTGGTATTGGTCACTACTGCCACTTTCACTGGCTGATCACGATCCGAGCGCAACGTAAAATCGTCAAGAGCTATAACCTGGAACCCACGCGCGGAGCTTCCGGCGCATCCGCGTCGGGCGACAGCGCCTGCTCGCGTGCCTTGTCGGATAGCACCGCCGCGTCGAACCAGGAAAAGCTGAGGTCGGGATCGGCCGCCTGGTCTCGGAAGGAGTCGAGCAACTCCCGCCGGCTGGCGTCGTCGTACACGTAAATGTAGCGCTCTTGCCCCTTGATCAGCGCCAGAACATTGAACTCGTGCGGCACCGGTTCACCTCTTGCCGGCCAAACGGTTCTCATTCGCGGACATTCTCGGGACTTCTGCCAGAATCCCGCATGTCTTATCGACCAGCCGCCACAATAGACTTCGCCAGAATCGTTTAAGTTGGGCAAGGATTTCCGTCCTGCCGCGCGCCAGCATCCCCCTCGCCGCGCAGCCTTGCGCAAATGCTGTAATCCGTCCCAGCCATGAAGTATGAGCCATCTGCAAAATCACGCGAGATGCAGCAAATTGCGAAGACCGACTTCCTCTCGGCAAAGATAGGGCTCGCCGAAACCGGCGCCGATGGTCCAGCCCCAGTAGCGGTCACGGTCGCAAATCTCGTCGAGAAAGGTGGGAGCCAGGGTCGGCCGGCCAACGATGAACTGCGACTGATAGCAGGCCAGGACGCGCATCTTGTCCGCGTGAACACCGGAAACATCCAGCACGAATGACGGCTTGACATGCAAGCGCAGATGGACGCTGAAGTAGTAAATGATCCGCGTCGGAAAATGCGGCTCGTGCGGCATGTCGGTCTTGCTCAACTTCGCCCAGAAGCGTGCCGCGTCGACAAGAGCGCTGGCCGCGACATGGTCTGGATGCGCATCCTCCCAGTACTGGGCCAGCAGACAGGTCGGCCGCAGTTTACGAAGCACGATGGCCAGCTTGCGGCGCGACTCCAGGTCCGCCGTGACGCTGCGATTGGGCAAACCCAGGTTGCCGCGCCAGTCCAGCTGGAGTAGCGCCGTGGCTGCATCGGTTTCACGCCGGCGGATCTCCGGACTGCCATGCGGCGTCGGTTCACCGTCGGTCAGGTCGAGCACGCCCACGCGGGCGCCTTGAGACTTCAACGACAAGATCGCCCCACCGGCGCCAATCTCGGCATCATCCGGATGGGATCCTATGACCAGATAATCAAGCGCGTCATCCATCGGCATATCTCTCGTTCCCAGATTTGACTCTCAAGCTCTTCCCTGCGCTCGCCATAGGACGGGGCAGACTGCGTCGATGCGGCGAATCAGGAAGTCTGGGTAGCAGAAGAGTTTTGCGTAACCATCTTGAATTCCCACTTGCAGCCATCTACTATGTCCCCTGGCGTTTTTCGACCAGAGAGCCGGTCGTCTGTACGTTTTGACATCTATTTTTTTCGGGACCTCTGTGGCATTTTCTGGCGCTGGGCGGCGCAACAGGTGCCCGCCCCTGAGTGGCACGGGTCCTTTTTGGCATGCTGGAAGGCATCAGGCGAGGGAGTTGGTACGGAAAAAATCATGGCCAAGAAGCGAAGTGACACTCCGGTGCCGGTATCGTCCGCGGTGACGGCCGACCGAGCCGCCCGGCTTCATCGTCTGCTCACGCTTCTCGGCAAGGGACCACAAACCCGTGCCGGCCTCACGCGTAAACTCCAGCTGGGCATCCGCGGCTTTTATAGGGACCTTGAGGTACTGCGGACCATCGGTATCACTGTTGACCTCGCCAACGGCCGCTATTCCCTGGAGGAACGGCTCGCCGACGCCATCGACCGTTTGCCTTTCCCGGACCCCGGTCTCACACTGGGCGAGGCCAAGCAGCTGGCCAAGGGCAAGTCGCCTGCTCATCGCAAGCTCAAGAAGCAGATCCTGCAGATCGTCAAGTAAGTCTCTCGCCAACTTCCATCGACAAGGATGTCGAACATGAAAACAGCAATCGTGATTCCGGCTCGCCTCGCCTCAAGCCGCTTGCCTGCCAAGCCGCTGCTCATGGAAACGGGCAAATACCTCGTCCAGCACGTTTACGAGCAGGCTTGTCAGGCGCGCGCCGACACGGTGCTCGTCGCCACCGATGATCCGTGTATCTACCGTGCGGTCCGCGGCTTCGGCGGCCAGGCGACAATGACGCGCTCGGACCATGTCAGCGGCACGGATCGCGTTGCCGAGGCCGCCGCCAATCTCGACGCCGACATCATCGTCAACCTGCAAGGCGACGAACCCCTGATCGAGCCAAGCGCTCTCGACTTGCTTTCCGACCTGCTCAAGTCACATGCCGACGGCGACATGGCCACGCTGGCCACGCCGATCACCTGCTTGCAGCAGTGGCGCGATCCGAATTGCGTCAAGGTGGTCCGCGACGGCGCCGGAAAGGCCATGTACTTCAGCCGCAGCCCGATCCCCTTCGTTCGCGAGGGAGCGCCTGACCTATCGGCCGGACAGCAGATCTTCTTGCAACATCTCGGGTTATATGCCTATCGTCGCGAGTTCCTGCTGCGGATCGCACAGCTGCCGCGCTGCCCGCTGGAACATGTTGAAAAGCTGGAACAGCTGCGCATGCTCGGCGCGGGATGCTCAATCCAGGTTGGCATCGTGGACCATGCTGCACGCGGCGTGGACACGCCCGCCGACTATCAGCAGTTTGTCGAGACGTACTTCCGGCAACGACAGTCCGCGAACGTTGCGGCTTGAGCCCAACGGTTAGCTCTCGCACGTTTGGTGCGGACGCGTCGGGCTTGCGCCTTAGCACGCACCACGCAACCACTTTAATCTCCCATTCCTCCCTGCTATATTGAACCGAAACGGATCGGGCCCACGGCGTCGCGCACGCCGTGGGTTCTTGCCATTGGAGGGATTTCAGGTGCCCAAGCACATCTTCGTCACGGGCGGCGTGGTCAGTTCCCTGGGCAAGGGGCTCACCTGCGCGTCCATCGGTATGTTGCTGGAACGCCGCGGCCTGCGTGTCCGCCTGCAAAAATTCGATCCCTACATCAACGTCGATCCCGGCACGATGAGCCCGTACCAGCATGGCGAAGTCTATGTACTCGACGACGGCGCCGAAACCGACCTCGACCTAGGTCATTACGAGCGCTTCACCAACGCTCCTCTGAGCCGTGATTGCAACTTCACCACCGGCAAGATCTATCTTTCTGTCATCGAGAAGGAACGCCACGGCGATTACCTTGGTCGCACAGTGCAGGTCATTCCGCATGTCACTGACGAGATCAAGGCAGCCGTCCGCAAGCTGGCTGCCGACGATGTCGATGTCGTCATCACGGAAATCGGCGGTACCGTGGGCGACATCGAAGGCTTGCCGTTCCTCGAGGCCATCCGTCAGTTCGCGCTCGACGCCGGCAAGGCCAATGTCATGTACATCCACCTCACGCTGGTTCCTTATCTCAAGGCGGCCGGCGAGGCCAAGACCAAACCGACGCAGCACAGCGTCAGCCAGCTGCGGCAGATCGGTATTCAGCCGGACGTGCTCATCTGCCGCACCGAGAAGCCGCTGGCCCAGGACGAGGCCGAGAAGATCGGGCTCTTCAGCAATGTCGAGCCGCGCGCGGTCATCGAGGAGCGTGACAAGGAATTCAGCATTTACGAGGTTCCGCTGAGCCTGGTCAACAATCGCCTGGACGAGTTGATCGTCGAGAAGTTCAACCTCAAGGCCCAGCCGCTGGAGATCAACGACTGGCGGCAGATGCTGCAGCGCATCAAGAGCCCGGCCCACGATGTCACGATCGCCGTCGTCGGCAAGTACATCCGCCACAACGATGCGTACAAATCCATCTACGAAGCCCTCGATCATGCCGGCATCGCCCTGCACAGCCGCGTGATCATTCGTAAGATCGAGGCCGAGGAAATCGAGCGCGACGGCGCCGAGCGTGTACTCAACGGCATCGACGGCCTGCTGGTCCCGGGGGGCTTCGACTATCGCGGCAGCAGTGGCAAGATCGAGGCCATTCGCCATGCTCGTGAGCGCAAGATTCCATTCTTCGGCATCTGCCTGGGTTTGCAGTGCGCCGTCATCGAATTCGCCCGCAATGTCGGCGGCCTCGCGGATGCCAACAGCACCGAGTTCGATCCGGATTGCGCCCACCCTGTCGTGTGCATGCTCGACGAGCAATACGCCATCACCGACAAGGGCGGCACGATGCGTCTTGGCTCCTACCCATGCGTGCTGGTGGAGAACAGCAAGGCACAGCAGGCCTACGGTGCCACGTTGATCCACGAACGCCACCGCCATCGTTACGAATTCAACAACGCGTTCCGCGACCAGTTCGCCGCTCGCGGCCTGGCCGTGACGGGAACCAGCCCCGATGGCCAGCTTGTCGAGGTCATCGAGCTGCGCGACCACCCCTGGTTTCTGGCCGTGCAATGCCATCCCGAGTTCAAGTCGAAACCCACCAAGGCGCATCCGCTTTTCCGCGGCTTCGTGCAGGCAGCGCTGGGGCGGCGCGAGAAAAAGAGCAGCCCGCAGCGGACGCGCGAAGCGGTCGTGGGGGCCTCGTGAACGACGGTGTTTTTGGCGTCTCGCGCAGCGCCGACGGAGAACATGGCAAAAAACTACGTCCGCCTCTGTGTAATCGCGTCCGCGATCGGCATCATCGGCATCATGGGCATCGCCGAGCTTGCCGAGCTCGAAGCGCGTACCATTCTCTTCGTCACCGGCCCACACGTGCTTGGCCTAGCTTCGACGTGCTGGCTGGGATGGCTGCAGCCAACTGCAGGACAAATCAGCCTGAGTGGATCTCTGGGCATGGCCGTGCTGCAATGGTGGGACACGTTGGGCCGCCGAGCGGACGGCCTTGACTGGCGATTCAACAATGACCTCTCCGCGGGATTGACGTGCCTCGGTAACTATTTCATCGTCGTCATCATTCTTTGCGTGACGGGAACATACATGGCGCGGCATCAATGCAGGGAGCGCAACTGACGCCGATGCTCAGCCCTCGCTTCCCTATAATGGCCTGCACCGCAGAGGCCGTTTTACGTGGCGCCAGGCACTCTCAGCGCAATCGGGAGTTGAGATTTAGCGGTGCATCGCGCAGCAGCTGAGAAGGTTGCCCTGCTTGCCCATGTTCCGCGCGGAACATCTTGGCTGGCTTACCGGGGAACCATGTTCCGCGCATGCCGCAAGTCCGGCACCTGTGGAGAAATCATGAGCAGCTGGTATCTTGCTCGCAACAAGAAGAAAGTCGGCCCGTTTTCCATGGCCAAGCTCAAGGAGATGGCCGACGCTGGCCAGCTGACGCGTCGCGATCATCTGCTACGTGAAGGGACTAAAAAATGGCTCGACGCGAGCGATGTGCCCGGCCTGTTCGATGACGAGACAGCGGCCAAACAACCTCCGCAAAAACTACCGAAAAAAGTACTCGTTCCTCCGTCCGGCAAGAAATTCTGGCTTGGCGTTGGCGCGGGTGTTGGCGGAGCCTTGCTTCTTGTGTTCCTGGCCTTCTTGCTTTTCGGCGGCAGGAAGGACTTGAACGACACGCCGCCTGATCCGCTGGTCGAGAGCACCGACAAGAAAAGCGATCCTCGGTACAAAGAGACGCGACCCACCGGCGATCCCAAAGTAAAGACGCCTTCCGAAAACCCAAAGCCCGAACCGAAACGGCCCGAACTCGCCAGGAATGCATTTCGCGTTACCGGCAGCGCGAAGATGGACCCCATCGAGCGCATGGACAGCATCGGCGGCAAGCAACTCCGTTACACCATCAACCAGGTGCGCCTCAATGTCGTCATCAACAACAGTCTCGACCAGCCGATCAAGCTCGGCAACACTCTGATGTTTGTCGAAATGGACGACAGCGAACAGATGGAAGGCATCCTGGCTGGTTTTCGCTTACCGGACGAGCCAGATATCGCCAAGGAGTCGGATCGCTGGTACTACAAGATGGCTTATGGCGTGACCACAATTGAGTCACGCTACGCCAACGGCCGGCGTTTCACTTTTGTCGGCCCGGTGCGCTCATTCGATCTGCTCACGGTCATCAACAACACGCGCTGGCAGGACGACTCCAGAGCGGACAAGATTCCGACCGACCTCGCTGCGCGGGGCATGACTAACCTGACAGCCACCTTCAATCGCATGTACTGGATCAAGGACGATGCGCGGCAGACTGTCCGGGTCGCCCTGCCCGAGTTAATCCTGCCGGACAGCGCTCGGTATCGCCTGATTGCGACCTGCAAGAAGGCTGACGCCAAGACCTGGGAAGTTGCCGAGACGGACCTGGTTCCGCTGAGCCCCGCAGCGCTCGAGCCCGTGGTAAGCCAGGCGAAGACGAGCCTCGACAAAGCCGTGCTGGCGACGAACTGGTGGGCGGAGACCGACGCGAAGACCGCATTTCCGGCCCTGGCCCGCCAGGCCGACAGCCTGAGTGGCGGACGACTCCTGCATACGATTCTGTTGCTGTCGTCCCGATACAAAGACCCGAACTGCCGTCCGCGCGCGCGGGCGTTGCTCTCCGCTGCCGCCACCAAGCTGGACGTCACGGTCGCGGCCGCATCGTATCTCGCCGCTCTGGGCGAAGATCCCGATGTGTCAACTCTCATCAACGCGGCTCGTGGTCCGAACGACGAGCAGGCCGCGGCCGTCATCTTCTCGCTGGGACAATTGAAAACTCCCGGCGCTATAACCGGACTCCGAAGGCTACTCGACGACACAAGCATCAAGCAACGACATGCGCAGATCAATGCCAATCTCGCCCTGGCGGAGAAACCGCCTGGTAAGGGACCGAAAGAGACGTTACCAAGGCAAGACGGCACCGTTAAACCAGCGACCATCCAATTTGACAGCCGCTATCACCGATTCCGGATCGGCTTTTCGCCTGACTCCAAGAGCTTGCTCGCGCTGAGCATCTTCAAGGGCGGCACCGTCGAGGCAGGCGGTATGAAGATCACCTTGCCTCCACTGGGCGGCGGCGAACTGTTCCATGCGCACTCCGGGGCCCGGATCAAGAAAAACGTGTTCGAAACGCGGTTCAAGGACACCTTCTTCGATGACATTCGTGGCCACGCGTTCGCCCCGGATGGCAACACCCTGGCGATCGCGGGCGGACACATGGTGGGCCTCTTCGACTTGCAGTCCGGCAAGTTGCTCCGCGAGTTTGGCCCTCGCAATGACACGCGCGCCCCGCTTGTTTTCACTGCCGGCGGCAAGGAACTACTCACCAATCGCATCGGCAACAAGGTGAGCCGCTGGGATCCTCTCAGCGGAAAGGAACTGGATGCGCTGTCGTTGACCGACCTCGACCGCGCCGATTCGCGAGTTTTCTCTCCGGACGGCAAGAAGCTAGCGGGCGGCTGGAAGTACAAGATGATCAAGTGGTGGGACCTGGCTGTTCCCGGCAAGGTCTACGACTTGCCCGGACACGAACAAATCATCACGTCGCTGGCGTTTTCTCCGGATGGAAAGACTCTCGCCAGCGGTTCCGTCGGCGGCGCCAAGGTGTGGGACCTCGCCAGCAACACGAAACGTGCCGTTCTGGGCGGGAAGTCATTTCACGTCGCCTTCTCCCCCAACGGCCGCTGGATCGCCACCGGCGGAGAATACGCCGCCAAGATCTGGGACGCCAGCTCGCTGAAGGAACTGGCCACCGTTCTGCCGCCGAAGCGCGCGGACAAGTTCGTCAATGGGGTCGCCTTTTCGCCGGACAGCGCCACGCTGGCCATCTGGGACGGCGACAACTTCCTGTACCCAGATAAGTCTGCCGTGCGTATCACCTTGTGGCCCATGGAGCGAGTGTTGCAAGCGCCGTGACATCGCGAGCCGGGAGCGCAAGCGTCTCACTCCGCTCGCTGTCCGGCTTGCCACGAGAACCCAATCATGAATTCTGAATGGCGAAACCGCTACGAAGTCGCCCAGGAAGCCGCGTCCGCTGCCGGCGCCTTCGCCCTTGAACATTTCGACAACGATGTCGCCGTCGAATGGAAAGCCGATGCCTCTCCCGTGACCCTCGCGGATCGTGGGGCCGAGGAAATGCTGCGCTCGACCCTGCTTGGGCGATTTCCCGACGACGGCTTTCTCGGTGAAGAGTTTGGCGAGCAGCCCGGAACTTCCGGTTACCGCTGGATCATCGACCCCATCGATGGCACGCGCAGCTTTGTCCGCGGCGTGCCGATCTGGGCGACGCTTGTTGGCCTGCAGTATCGCGGCGAGTGCATCGCCGGCGTCGCGTTCTTGCCGGCCATGAAGCAGATCTTCCGCGCAATGCATGGCGACGGCGCCTTTCGCGACGACCGGCGACTTCATGTCTCGCAGGTCAGCACCTTCGCCGAGGCGCACCTCTTCTACTCCAGCATCTCGTGGTTTCTCAAGGCCGGCTGCGAGCAGAAGTTTCTGCAACTCGTCAAGCAAACTCAGCGTCAGCGCGGCTTCGGCGATTTCTACGGTTTCTTGCTCGTCGCCCAGGGTTCAGGCGAACTGATGGTCGAGCACGGTGTTCACGCCTGGGATCTTGCCGCGTTGAAGCCCATCGTCGAGGAGGCCGGCGGGCGCATGACCGACTGGACCGGCGGCGGCGACATTTTTCGGCCAGATGTACTCACCAGCAACGGCCTGCTCCACGACGCAACGCTGGCTCTGTTATCAAACAGCCGTGAATGAACCTCGCTCGTTGGTCTTGCGAGCCATATCTCGCGCAAAACCCCCAAGCGAGCTTGCTTCACGCTTGTCCGACCTGTTATTTTTGACAGCCGCGTCGCCCAGCTTTTTTCAGGAGGAAACATGGACACCCCACGCACCATCCAGTGGATCGGCGGCACAGACGGTTTCGCCCGCTTGCTGGACCAGACGCTGCTTCCCGAGAAGCTCGAGTTTCGCGATTGCCGCAAGATCGAGGACATGTGGGAGGCGATCAAAGTGTTGTGCGTTCGCGGAGCGCCGGCCATCGGCTGCGCCGCCGCCATGGGCGTCGTCCTCGGCATGCAAACATTCAACGGCAAGGAGCGTGGCAGCTACCGCGACAAGCTGTGCGAAGTCGGCGACTACCTGCGCAGCAGCCGACCTACGGCTGTCAATTTGGCCTGGGCCGTTGATCGTGTGCAACGTTTTCTGGAACCCTACCTGGAAAAGGAACCCGCGCAGAAGCTCACGCAACGACTGCTCGATGAGGCCCTTGCCATTGAAGAGGAAGACCGCCAGATGTGCCGGGCCATCGGCAAGTTCGGAGCGCCGCTGATCGGCGAAGGTCAAGGAGTGCTGACGCATTGCAATGCCGGCGGCCTGGCCACGGCGGACTACGGCACGGCACTGGCCGTCATGTTTTCAGCCGCTGAGCAGGGCCGCACGTTCCGCGTGTTCGCCGACGAAACGCGGCCATTGTTGCAAGGAGCCCGGCTAACCACATGGGAGCTGCACCACCGCGGCATCGACGTCACGCTGATCTGCGACAACATGGCGGCCCAGGTCATGCGTGAAGGCCGAATCAACGTCGTCGTCACCGGGGCCGACCGCATCGCGGCCAACGGCGATACGGCCAACAAGATCGGTACCTACGGCGTCGCAGTTCTTGCCAGGGCTCACAATATCCCCTTCTACGTCGCCGCTCCTTCCAGCACCTTCGATCTCAGCATGCCCACGGGTGACAAGATCCCCATCGAGCAACGTGACCCGCGCGAAATCACGCACGGCCTGGGCCGTTGCATCGCCCCCGACGGCATCAAGGTTTACAACCCCGCCTTCGACGTGACACCCGCCAGCCTCATCGCCGGCATCATCACCGAGAAAGGTGTCATCCAGCCTGTCACCACGGAAAAGGTGCTGGCGATGCTCGGCTGACCTGCGCTGGACAGGATAGGTGCGCTCGGTAAAATGAAGCGCGGCAGGATTCTTACCCGGTAGTGTAACGGTAGCACAAGAGATTTTGGCTCTCTTTGTCCAGGTTCGAATCCTGGCCGGGTAGTTTGACTTACGACGATTCGACGGCCGGCATGTACGCCAGCATGCACTCAAAAAAGGACTGATCGCGATGTGCTGACAGCGGCATGTACTGACTGAACTGGATTGGGAAATAGCGGGTTCGGCTTTCGCAGGGCCGGTTCCACCTCGGAGCCGGCCCTTTATTTTTGGCGGGAGGGCAGCCATGAAGCTGGAAGAAGTACGAGCTGCACTTGCGGAACTCGATGCCTTCGAGCTTCCAAGGAATCTCATCGAGTACGACCGGCGAGGTTTCATCAAAACGCGTCAACAGCTCCCAGAACTGATCAGCCGCCTGATCCGCATGACGGCGGCGTTTGTGCGTTCTCTCGAAGCCGCTCGTGCAGACATCGAGTTGGCGCGGAGAGTCACCGCCCTCGGGGACCTGACTGGTCCGAACAGCGCCTTGGAGAAGTCTCGGCAAGCAGCCTACGATTGCGTCGCCCGAGCCATCAAGAGGTTCAAGCTGCCGGACGGCTCGTATCCAGCTTGCGGCCTCACGAAGAAGCGGGCCAGGGTCAGCCTCACTGGGTCGAGCCCTCGTTCGCTCGCCTGGGACCGAGTTGCTAACGAGTGGCCCAGGTTCGAGAGATTCCGTGGCGACATAAACGAGATCATCTGGAATGTCGCTGATGCGCTTCGCTACGCTGACTGGCTCCTGAAAGTCACTACGCCAGTTGCTAAACCCGAAGGTCTGAAGCTCTGGCGCGACCAGCTGTTTCATTTTTCGGCCGCCGTGGACGCGGGCCAGCTGCTAGGTTGTCGTCTCATTGGCCTCTGTGGCGACGCCTTGCACGACAGGAAATGCAGTTACGACGCGTATCAAGACGTGACAGACGTGTTGAAAAACAACTTACCGGAGCGCCTGCGAGCAGTAAAAGAAGCCGCCGCAAGCTTGTTTCGGTCAGCGCTGGAGCGACAGCAGGGTGCGCAAAACGCTCAAAAGCCGATACGGTCGATTACGATGTCGGTCGGAGAACGCAGCTATACGATGGAGACCGACGGCGCTCAGCCCCTCTCGTTCTCTGATGAGGAAAAGCCCATCATTGCTCTTGTTGCACAGAAGATCGCAGCGGGTGCGCCAACAGAGCTTGTGCCTTTGAAGGCTCTGCACTTGGCAATCCATGAGGTAAATCCTGACCGTCGCACGTTCTCGGATCGTTTGCGCCAAACGTTGCTCCGCCTCAACAAGCGCGTCCGGAAAGCAATGGGCAGGTTGCCGGACGACATGAACTATCTGGAGTCGAAAAAGGGCAAAGGCATCCATCTGACCGCGCTCGTGGAGTGGAGAATCACGGACAAGTTTAGGGCAGTTTTGTCACCTTCGTCCGCTTGGGCGCATCCCGCCGACATAAACATCCTTGCGGAAACCCAGCCTGATCGTGGTCAAAAACTTCCTGCCCGCTCGCGGCATAGGGAAGCAAAAGATGATGAGAACGACGATCAGGATTGAGTCTCGTTGGATCACCGTTGAAGCACCGTGACACCACCGTGACAAAAAAAGGACTTTCGCCTATCCGCGGCGAAAGTCATGCCAGCCACAACGATTTGGCGCGATTCTACTTGCGCGATTCATCCTTCCTGCCAGCCCCTTCAATTCCCTGCCACGAGCGTTGTTTTCATGTCAAGTGGGGCGAGTTCTTTGACAACTGAAGCCGACCACGCGGTCGGGACGGTCCAGTGAGCCATTGAGGAATCTGGACCTGAGCAGGGTGGAACAAACTACCCGTTCATATTCGGATTGTTTTCTTGAATTGGAGGAATGCTATGCGGAGCAAACATCAAGACGATGTTACCGCGACGGCTGTCGCAGAGCCGTTGCTATTTGGTGCTGCGGAGTTGGCGAGGCTTACAGGCCGAAGCGTTCGCAGCATATGGAGAGATCACGCAGCGGGCCGGCTTCCACGACCGGTTCGCCTGGGTGGAGCAGTTCGTTGGCGACGAGACGAGGTGATTGCTTGGATTGCCGCAGATTGTCCTACTCGCGAAGAGTGGGAGAAGGAGAGCGGTTGCCATGAGTAATTCTCTTGTTTCGGTAAATGCCGGCCGCCCAGCGAACGTAAGCGATGTACTGACACTGGGCAAGCTACTTGCCGAGAGCAAATTCTTCCCAGATGCCAGCGCTGCGGCCCAAGCCGTGGTCAAGGTACTCGCCGGGCAAGAAATGGGTTTCGGTCCGGTGAGCGCGATGACCGGCATCAACATTATCAGGGGGAAGGTGTCGGTCAGTGCCAACTTGATGGCTGCTGCTATTCGTCGCAGCGGGCGCTACGACTACACGGTCAGGCACCTCGACGATCAGCGATGCGAGATCGAGTTCTTCATGGATAAGCAGTCCATTGGCGTTTCCAGCTTCTCGCTGGGCGACGCCAAGAAAGCCGGCTTGAGCGGCGACAACTGGAGAAAGTACCCGCGAAACATGTTGTTTGCGCGGGCTATGAGCAACGGGGCGAAATGGTTCTGCCCCGACGTTTTCAACGGTCCGGTGTACACGCCGGACGAACTGGGTGCGGTCGTCGATGGCGAAAGCGGAAACGTCATCACGGTATTGCCCGAACAACAAGAAATGGTGCCGGCTCAGCAGTTGCCCAACTCTGAGCCTTATGTCGAGATCGAGCAGCTGGTCCGTCGCAAGGGAGCGGACATCGCTCGCCTGCTCGCCCACTACGAGGCCGCGTCACTGCACGACCTCACGTCTGAACAATCTGCCGAAGTCGTCGAAACGCTGAGTAAGCGCCCCGACGTACAGCAGGGTCCGCATGGCGCGGAATCTGCCAGCACAGACAAAAACTAATGAGGATCAAGAATGAACACGACATTTGCAAACAAGTCCGCAACGCTGCGCCCCGAGGGCGTGTACAAGGTCCGCGCAACCAGGTGGGGATGGTCGGAGACCAAGACCGGCAATGCTCGGTTTTGGATGGCCTTCGACATCCTGGGCCAGGCCGACTGGGACAACCTCAAAGCCGATCCGAAGCCGTGCGAACCCGGCACCGGCACATGGTCCATCACCATTGCGTCCGAGGACAATGTGGCGTGGCTGATGAGCAACGTCCAATCCCTCGGATACGACCGTGATGACCTTCGTGGTCTCGATCCCGACGAACCCAACGCCTTCAACTTCGAGGGCAAAGAGTTCTTCGCGTCGTGCAAGCACGACGAGTACCTGGGCAAGACGAACGAAAAGTGGTCGTTGTTCAAGCCCCGAAAGCTCGGCAAGGATCGCTTCTTGGCGCTGAGCGAACGCTTCAGCGGGGTGGTGAAGCAGTTGCAGCAACAACATGCTGCGAAGGCGACCACGCAGACTGAATCCCCCAAGTCTGACGGCAAGCCCCTGCCGTACTAACAACCACAGTTCAGTCCCTCCCGGTACGCCCAGCCGGGAGGGATTCTTGGAGTAATGAATAAATGGAACACATCGACCAATTCCTGGCCCGCCTGACTGGTGTGATCGAAACCGGCACCGGCTGGAAAGCCTGCTGCCCATGCAGCCGTCATGGGCGTGATGGCAAAGACAAGAAGCCGTCTTTGAGCGTATCGCTTGGCGAAGACAAGAAGATCATCCTCTTCTGCTTCGCCGGCTGCAATACCGACGACATCATCGCCGACATGGGCCTTGAGTATCGAGACCTTCGCCCCAAGGACGAAGCCGAAGCGACTGTGGATTCATCGGCCAATGCCGCTGACACCGCGCCAGTTACCTATGACCGCCCCCGACCTGCCGACTCTATCGACGCGGCGCTTCATCACAGCGTCTACAGCGTTTTGCAAGCGAAGCTCACGCTCAGCGACACGCATCGCCAAAACCTGCGCGACCGCGGACTGAGCGATGAGCAAATCGACCTGCGAGGCTATCGTTCCCTTTCCTACTTTTCAGTGCGACAAGGGCTTGGCGCTCTGCGTGAGCAGTTCGGCCAAGCGTTGTTGCAGGTGCCCGGCTTTGTTCACAAGGACGGCAAGATATGTGCCGTCGAAATGCCTGCCGGTATTCTTATTCCGATCCGAGACATGCAGGAACGTATCATCGCGTTGCAGGTTCGGTGTGATGAGAATCGTGGCGGCGGCAAATACCGCTGGTTCTCTGGCGGCGACACGAGTAGCAGATCGCCGGCGCACGTTCCGCTTGGCGTCAAGCCATCCGACACCATTCGTGTGACGGAAGGCGGCCTCAAGGCTGACATCGCCTTCGCCCTCGATGGCGTTCCGACGATTGGCACTGGCGGCGTCTCTGCTTGGGACCCGGCAATTCCTGTGCTGGCTCAGCTAGGTGCCAAAACGGTCCGGGTCGCGTTTGACGCCGATGCGCGGGACAACTTCAGTGTTGCTACGGCAGTGACCATGTTCTGTACGGCGCTGTCTCATCAATTCGAGGTGCAGGTCGAAGTGTGGCCCCTTGAGAAAGGCAAGGGAATAGATGACCTGCTTCGTAGCGGAGGAAAGCCTGACCTGCTATCTCGCGGTTCTTCAGGACATTTCCTCCGAAGTCTTAACGCTGGCATTAAAGGCGGCTCGGCATTGTTCACAGTCGAACAGGTTGATCCACCGGCCGAGTTCACTTCTGACGAGCCAGAACCTATCACACCAGAGGAGTCAACACCTTGCGCGACTCCGTTGTCCGATTCGCTGGTTGAAGCATCACAAGCCATCGCAGCGCCGAGGGGACCTGACAAGTTCCCCTACGGCTCCGGTGATCCAGCTCCGTTTCCGCTCGACTTCTTTCCTGAACCGCTCCAGGCGGTCGCGAAAGAAATCGGGATCATCCGACTAGAGCGTATTTCGTCTGATGAATGGCGAGGATCTTGAGTTTGAAGAACTCGTGATCTCGGAAGCCATAGGCTTGGCGTTTCAT
>VGYC01000038.1 GCA_016873095.1 Planctomycetota bacterium
CCAACAATGCCGCCGAGCAAGCGCTGCGGCACGCGGTCATCTGGCGGAAGCTCTCGTTCGGCACGCAATCAGCGTCCGGCAGTCAGTTCGTCGAGCGACTGCTGACTGTCATCGAAACCTGCCGCCGCCAATCCTGCAACGTCTTCGACTGGCTTGTCGAGGCAGTCCAAGCCCACCACAATCAACAAAGGGCAATATCTCTATTGCCCGCGCCGTGAACCAATACGCCGTTGTCTTACCGCTGCTGGTCGTCTTGCTAATCGGCATCTGGGAAGTCGGCCGCATCGTGGAAGTGCAGCAACTTCTGACCAATGCCGTGCGCGAGGGTGGCCGGCAGGCGTCAACCGGCGTCAAGACCACATCAGAAGTCAAGGATGCGGTCGTACGCTACCTGCAAGTCAACGGCATCACTTCGGTTTCCGCCTCGGATGTGACCGTCACCCACATCACCAGCAGCGCCCGCTCCGACCCGACGGCGGCCAACCAGCTGGATCAGTTTCGCGTCACGGTGACCATTCCCTTCAGCAGCGTGCGCTGGGTGATCCTGAATCAGATCACCAGCGCCTCGACGCTGTCGGCGTCAGCGGACTGGTATTCGATGCGCGATATTCCCATTACCGTCAATGCGTCGATTCCGCTGCAATGACGCTGAGAGGTGCAGCGATGCTGAAACCAGGAGCAGGGTCCAGACGTGGCGCACACGCGGTGGAATTCGCGTTCGTGGCCTCGATTTTCCTGATGTTCGTGTTCGGCGTCCTGGAATATGGGCGGCTGGTCTTCACCCGGCAAGTGGTGATCAATGCGGCCCGTGAAGGCGCCCGCTACGCGGTCGTCAACATCACCGATGCCACGATCGTGACCGACACCCAGAACTACGTCAAGACGATGATGGCCGGCCAGACCAGCATGGTCACCAACTACAACTGCCAGGTGTACATGGCCGACAACACCGGCAAGAACATCGGCGCCGCCGGCAACGCTGCCTTCGGCCAGTACGTGGCCGTCCAGATCGACTGCGACTACAGCTCGCTGCTACCCTCCTTCTTGCTGATGAATCAGACCTTCAAGCTCAACAGCAAGGCGATGATGTTCAGCGAGGCGAACTGACAAGACCGGATGCAAACGCGACAGAGAGAGATTCAGCATGTGCATGCAGCAGCGGAAAGGTCGTCGGCGCGGCGCCATTGTGCCGATGGTGGCGATAGGCTTGATTGGCATCGTCGGACTGACGGCGCTGGCAATCGACATCGGCATGATTGCCGTGGCGCGCAGCCAGTGTCAGAACGCCGCCGACACGGCCGCCACGGCGGGTTGCCGGACCATCAATGGTAATGTGGTCGGCAACTACAATTTCCCTGCCATGCCGGCACAGGCCATTGCCGCCGCGACTGCCAACAGGGTCCTGGGCCAGCCCGTCCAGGGAAGCACTTCGTCGTACGCCAGCAGCGGCGGAGGCCAGTCCTTCTCATCCGGCCAGGTCACCATCGATTCGGGCATCTACTACTACGTCTACGACGACAACAACCCCAAGAACGAAGGCTTCAAGCTGCAGATTCCCAGGACCGATACCTCCGAGCCCTACAGCGCCGTGCGCGCGACCGTGAGCAACTCCAGCGGCCTGGCCTTTGCCCGGGTCTTTGGGTCGACGACTTTCAGCACCAGCGCCACCGCCGTCTCCGTGCACCGGCCTCGAGATGTCGTCATCGTCATGGACCTGTCCGGCTCGATGCGCTTTCAGAGCCTCCCCGGGATCAACGTCAACTCGGGCACGGCCAATCCATCTTCCTCCAGCCGGCCGCGCACCGTCTCCATGAACCCGGAGAGCGTGTTTCCGACTTTTGGACATTACTCGGATACGAGCGCCGCCGCTCTGTCCGGCAGCACCAGCTACTCCACCGGCGCGGAAATGGTCGATCCAGGCAACATCTCGACGACCACGAATTCCGGTTCGCCGATCATCGCGGACTTCTATCAAAACGCAGCAGGCGTGGCGCCGGGTTCGGGCAACGTCGCCTTCGCGCGCGCCGCCGACAGCCAGGCCTCGACGCCCGGCGGCGACAACTACCTGAAAGCGAGCAACAATACCGGCGCCGCCTTCGGCAAGACCGCCACCGACATCGTCACCGGCACCGACAAGGACCTGAAGTTCGAGCGCAACGGCTACGCGGAATACGGCACCTCCTACAAGGGCTACACGGAAGGCCCAGGCTACTGGGGAAAGACTTTTTTCATCTGGCCCCCCGATCCGCGCGGCTCGACCCTCGATCCGAACAACGCCGCCAACCATGCCAACAACGGCGCCAGCGACTGGCGGCAGCGCTTCTTCTTCAAGTTCAACACCAGCACCAGCACGCTTGGCTGGCTGGATCACACCAGTCTGCTGTTCGACAGCGGCGGCGCGCCTGCCACGAACAGCAATCTCACGCCCACGCCTATCATTCGCCTGCCCAACACCACCAGGAGCATCACCGAGAACGGCGCCAGCGTCAACTACCGTTACCGCATCAACTATGCCGCCATCCTGCACTGGCTGAGGAACCAGAATCCCAGGCCGTTCCCGACGCAGTTGCGGGCCGGCCGCATCCAGGTACTACGACGCCATCCCTGATCCCAGCGATACGACCCTCAACAATCGCTGGTGGACGACGGCCACGCTCAGCAACATCAACGAGCGCTTCTGGAAGGACTACATCGATTTCGTCCTCGGTCTGCAGGGAACCGGCGCCGGCACGTACACGAACACAAATACCGATCCGAAAGGCAACAATCTCGGCAACGTGCCGCTTTCGGCGCTGATCGGCAACGGCGACTACTACTCGTGGGGCACCGTGCAAGTGTCGGCCAAGCCGGATCGTTTTGGCAGCGCCCTCGTCAACAAGAGCGGCGGCTACGCCAAGGACACGACCACGATCAACGTCAATTCGGTGTCCGGCTTCTCGCTACCCAGGACCGGCTCCTTTGTTCGTTTCGCCGGCCACAACCACATGCCGTACAAGGTCGTCAACTCCACCAGCACCAGCATCACGCTCGACACCGGCCTGACCACGGCGGTCGCGCATGGCGCTGGGGGAGCGGTCGTGTCACGGTGTTTGCGCGTGCGGTTGCCAAGGGCCGGTGGGGCGGCAGCGGCAACGGCATTATCGTGCTGGACCCGGTGGCGCAGAACGCGCTCGATTCCAACGGCAGCGGTTCTGGCACCGTGACCGGCGGCGCAAGCGTGCTGGTGAACTCAAAGCATGCCTCGTCCGCGGCCCGGACCAGCGGCGGCGGCTCACTCACGGCGCCGCGGTTTCAGGTCACCGGCGGCACTGTCGGTACGTGTAACGGCGTCGTGGAAACCGGCGTCCCACCCACTCCCGATCCCCTTGCCTACTTGCCGCTTCCCAGCGTGCCTCCCGACGGCAAGATGACGCAGACCGGCATCGGCAACGGCAACAAACGCTACGTGCTTTCACCCGGCCGCTACCGCAATCTGCCAAACTTCAACGTCGGCGACGAGGTGGTCCTGAGGCAAGCCAGCGCCGGCAATGACGGCATCTTCTTCATCGACGGCGGCGGCTTCACGTCCACCGGCGCCAACATCACCATGGACCCCACCACCAGCGGCGGCGTCATGATCTACAACAATCCTGCCAACGCCTCGAGTTCGCAGGGCATCAACATTTCCGGCAATGCGGCCGGCACCGTCAATCTTAGCGCCCTGACCAGCGGCACCTACGCTGGCCTGCTGTTCTTTCAAAACCGGGTGGCCGGACAAAGCATGTCCGTTTCCGGCAATGGCAGCTTCACCCTCAAGGGCACGTTCTATCTCGCCAAGGCACTGCTGCAGGTGACGGGCAACGGCACCGCCACCATTGGTTCGCAGTACATCAGCCGCTTTCTCAGCATGGGTGGCGGCGGCGCCGTCACCATCGACTACACCGACGACGGAACCGCCCGGACCCGGGTCATCTCGCTGGTCGAATAGTGCGTGCGTCAATGCTCCGGCAACAATTCGATGGCCAGGAGCGTCACGAGCTGGGCGCTGAAGAGCCGCAGGTGAACGCCTTCCAGTGCATAGGCGATGAAGATCTCGTCGGCGACGAGAAACGCTCCCCACAAGAGCAGCGATGTCGTGAACGCGGCATACAGGACCGTGCGTCCCGTTCCCCGGCCACGCAAGGCGCAGTACGCCCGCCAGAACAGCACGACGGCAATCCCTTCCCAGAGAATGACGCCGGCGAACAACACGCCGTTCACCAGGTCAGGCGTCCCGTAGCGAGCTGTTGTGTCCCTGATGAATTGCCAGTTGCCCGAGGCAAAAGCCCAGGACTCGTCCAGGACGCCCAGCTCCTTGCCGGTGTCCGCCAGGTTGCCGAGAAAGACGGCGCTCAGCCAGATTGCCCAGAAAAGCAGCAAGGCTCGCTTCAAAAAAAAGCACGCGGACCACGTTATCGTTCTCCCCGCTTGCGTTCACCATCGAGCAGCGGTTATTTTATCGAGATGGGAAAAACGCAGCGCCAGCCTGAGCCAGCCGGCGACGAGTGGTTCGCCTACATGCTGCGGTGCGGCGACGGCACGCTCTACACCGGCATTACCAGGGACGTGAGCCGTCGTTGCCGGCAGCACAATTCCGGAACCGCCTCACGGTACACGCGTAGCCGAAGGCCGGTCGTGCTGGTGTATCAGGAATCCCTCACCAGCCGAAGCCTGGCCTTGAAGCGCGAGGCAGCTATCAAGGCCATGTCACGGCGACAGAAGCTGGGCCTGTTCCGTTGACGGGACGCCGGCGGAGGCTGAACACATGCGCATGCTTGTCACGCTCGTCATGGCCGGTTGCCCGTCGGTGGCGCTGGCCCAGGCGGCGCAACCGAAACAGGATGCAGTCGAGGCCGCAATCGAGCGCGGTCTCGGCTTCCTGGTCAAGGACGCGCTGGCCTGGAAAGCCACACACAAGTGCGTGTCCTGTCAACATGCCGCCCTGGTCATCTGGTCGATGCGCGAGGCCAGGCAGCGCGGCCATGCCGTCGATGACCCGGTGCTCGCCGAGTTGACGAAGTGGGTCGCCGAATCGGGCGACGGCAAGACCAGCGTGCCGCGGCCCAAGGGCCTGCCAAAGGCACTGAACGCAAAGGCCGTCTGGTTTGCCCTCGTACTGGCGGCCGATCCCAAGCCGGATGCCGCCGTGCACAAGAGCTTGACCGCGCTGTGGAACACGGTGAAGAGCGACCAGGCCGAGAAGGGCAACTGGGTGTCCTGGCCCGAGACTCGACCGCCGATCTTCGGCAATTCAGATGACAGCATGACCGCCCTGGCGACGCTGGCGCTTCTGCCCGCGGTGGCGACCGGGCTCGATGGAGCGAAGGCGGCGCGTGACAAGGGCGTGCGCTGGCTCACCGAAACCAGGACTGACGACGATCCTCAGTCGATCGCCATGCGCCTGGTTCTCTGGAAGCGCCTCGGACGCCCCGCCAAGGAATGGGAGCCGCTGGCCCGGCGGATCAAGGAACGGCAAAACGCCGACGGCGGTTGGAGCCAGGCCAAGAACATGGCCAGCGACGCCTGGGCAAGCGGGCAGGCACTGTATGCGCTGGCTCACGCCGGCAGCAGCGCCAGGGACCCGGCCGTCGCGCGCGGCCAGGCCTTCCTCGTCAAGACTCAGCGTGCCAACGGCTCCTGGCCAATGACATCGCGACCGACCAAACCCGGCGACACCGGCTCCCCGGGGCTGATCCCCATTACCGGCGCCGGCAGCGCCTGGGGTGTTCTGGGACTTGTACGCAGTCGCTGATCATCTGCAACGTGAGATATCCTTCGGTAGCAGCGGCATGAGTGAGCATTCCTCGATCGAATGGACCGACGCAACCTGGAATCCGGTGCGCGGCTGCACCAAGATCAGCCCCGGATGCGCGCATTGCTACGCAGAGACGTTCGCCGAGCGCTTTCGCGGCGTGGCCGGCCACCCGTACGAGCGCGGCTTCGACCTGCGCCTCGTGCCCGACAAGCTTGCCGAACCGCTGCGCTGGGCCGGCGCCCGTATGATTTTTGTCAACAGCATGAGCGACCTTTTCCACGAAAACGTGCCCGACGACTACATCCTCGACATCGCCCGCGTCATGCAACTGGCCGGCTGGCACACGTTTCAGGTCTTGACCAAGCGTTCCGAACGGCTGCGCGATCTGCTGCGCGGCCGGCTGCGCTTTGCCGCCGAGTTGCCACATATCTGGTGGGGCGTCAGCGTCGAGAATCGACGCCACGGCCTGCCGCGCCTGGAGCACCTGCGGAGCGCCCCGGCCGCCGTGCGCTTCCTTTCCGTCGAACCACTGCTCGAAGACCTCGGCACGCTCGATCTTGCAGGAATCCACTGGGTGATCGTCGGCGGCGAGAGCGGTCCCGGCGCCCGCGTGCTGCAGCCCGAATGGGTGTTCAGCGTCCGCGATCAGTGCCAGGCCGCCGGCATTCCCTTCTTTTTCAAGCAGTGGGGCGGCCGGCGCAAGAAGGCAGCCGGCCGGACACTTGCCGGCAGGACTCACGATGAGCTTCCCCAGCGCGACGCCGGCCGGATGCCGTCGGCGCCTCCGGCCAAGATTCGCCTGGCGATGATCGACGCCTTTCAGCCGAGTCACTGTCATGAAACGGCTACGTGATCATTTCGCCGCGCGGAACTCCAGGATGCCACGCCCGGACGCCGTCGTCGTCAGGAAATACACCTCGCCGTCCTCGTCCTCGCCGAAAGACAGGACGGGCACGCCTGGATCGGGGATGGGCCGGTTGGCGACGACGCGCTGCTTGCCTTCATCGTAGCGCAGGGCCCAGATCTTGCCCGTGATGTAGTCGGCGTACAGGTACGAGCCCTGGAGTTCCCGGAGGCGCTTGCCGCGATAGACCGGACCGCCGGTGATGGACTTGCCGATATCGTGATGGTACTCCCAGATCGGGTCGATCAGGTCCTTGCGCGGCCCGACGCCGCGCGCACCGAACGGATGCAGACCCTCGCGGATGCTCCAGCCGTAGTTGCCCCCCCTGGTGATGATGTTGATCTCCTCGTAGAGGTTTTGCCCCACGTCCGCGGCCCACAGCTTGCCGGTCTTGCGGTCGAAGGCCATCCGCCAGACGTTGCGCAGTCCGTAAGCCCAGGTTTCGGGAAGCGCGCCGGCCTTGCCCACGAACGGATTATCCTCTGGCACGGCGTACATCTTGCCTGACGACTTGCGGTCCACATCGATGCGCAGGATCTTGCCGAGCGGCGTCTTGAGGTTTTGCCCGACGTTGTGCGGGTCGTTGGCCGCGCCGCCGTCGCCCAGTGCAACGTACAGAAAACCGTCGGGCCCGAAGCAGATGGTGCCGCCGTCGTGATTCCAGTAAGGACGGCGGACCGTCAGTAACACCTCCTCCGATTTCGGGTCGGCCTTGCTGGGATCATCTTTGCTGACCTTGAAGCGCGACAGCACATTGGTCATCGGTGCTGCGCGCGTGGTATAGAACGCGAAGAACTGCCCGTTGCTGGCGTATCGCGGATGAAAGGCCAGGCCCAGGAAGCCTTCCTCGTTCTGCTTGTCGGAATAGACCACGCGCTTCTGGATGTCGAGAAAGATGTCGGTCTTTTTTGCCCCGGGACCGCCGGGGAATACGTGGACCACGCCGTGCTGCGTGGCGACGAACACGCGCTTCGAGCCGTCGCCGGCGTGCGTCAGCACCAGCGGCCGATGCGTGTTGACCTTGCCGTCGTCCGTCTCTCCCTTCCAGCCGGTCCACGTCAGGTCGGGAAACGCGACGGCTGTTTTCAGCTGCAACGGCGTCTCATCAATGTCATGTCCTGGGACGCGGACGGGCACGGCGGTGAGCGTACCGGCCTTCATTTCCGGAACCAGAATCGACTTGCCGGTCGGTGCCAGGCAGATGTCGGCCGCCGACTCGAAGCCGGACGCCAGCAGCACCGGCTTCTGGCCGGGACGCGGGATGACGAACAGCTTGCCGTTCTTCCAGTCGCTGATGAACAGCCGGCCGTGCATGTCCCAGGCAAGCCCGTCGCCGCCGCCGAAACCGCCTGCGACCCTGGTGGCCGTCCCGTCGCCGATGCGGATGCGCTGCAGTTCGCCCGTGCCGAAATCCACCATGAGCAGGTGCGACTTGCCGTCCATGACCAGTCCGTTGGGCGTATGCAGCTGCGCTTGCTGCCGCTTGCCATGCGCCACCACGGTGATCTTGCCCTTCTGCGGCACGCGAAAGAGTGCGCCGGCGCCGCCCTTGAGATCGCCCGAATCCGAAACATAGAGCGTCCCCTCCTCATCGACAGCGATGTCGTTGAGGAACGACGGGGCCCAGGGAAAATCGCGCTCGCCGCGAAACACCTCGGCCTTGCCCTTGGCGTCGATCCGCCAGATACGCTTGTTGTCGGTCACGAACAGCCATTGCACCCAGAAAACCATGCCCTTGGGATCGTCCAGTCCGGTGACGAACGGCACGGCCTTGTCCTTGACGAGGACAAGCACGCGGCCATCGCCATCCTTGCCGAACTCGCCGATCTCGGTGCTGTAGATGCGGCGATCGCCACCGACGGCCACCGACTCCGGATTCTTCAAGCCGGTGACCAGTGGCCTGGGTCGCTGTTCATCAGCCCGCGCGACGGGAATGCACAGAGCCAGCGAGGCAATGCAAACGATACGCAGCATGAAGACTCCTTCGCGAGTGATTCACCGGCCTCACGTCGAACGTCGAACAGGATCAAACCACGGATCACGCGAATGAGCACGGATCGAGAATCCCTCACGATTTGTTTTCCGATTCGTGTCATCCGTAATATGTTGATTGAGTGTCTGGCGCGAAGCCTACCCATGACAAGGTATGACACCGAGCGGCCAATCGGAAGAGGCGAGGAGCGGCGCAGCCGTTCACGTGATCGTGTGCACGATCATCGGCTCCTTGCTGCCGCGCAGCTGCTGCGGGCCCAGGCTTGCGAGCGGGACAGGGTTTTGCAGGGCTTTCCGGGTCGCCTCGCTCAGGACGAGGGTGGCGCCGCCGGTCTTGGTGAGTTCCTCGAGGCGCTGCGTGAGATTGACGGTCTCGCCGATGGCCGTGAATTCCATGCGCTTGGGGGCGCCGATGCAGCCGACCAGCGCCGGTCCCGTGTGAATGCCGACGCCGATGCGCAGCGGCGGCTGCCCATTCTTCTCCAGATCGCGATTGAGATGTTCCAGCCGTTCCAGCAGATCGCGCGCGGCGGCAACGGCCAGGTCGGCATGATCGGGGCGCGGCGGCGCGCCGAACAGCGCCATGAAGCCGTCCCCCAGAAACTTGTCCACCCAGCCGCCCTTGCCATCCACGGCCTGCACCGACAGCGACAGGAAGCGATTGAGCAGACTCACGACGTGCTCGGGCGATTTGCCGGCGGACCGGCTCGTGAAGCCGCGGATATCGGCGAACATCACGGTGATGTCCTGCACCTTGCCCCCCAGCTCGGAGTAGTTCCGCAAGATCTCGTCACGCCGGTCCGGTCCGACGAACAAACCGAAGGTTTCGCGCACGTGCTTGCCATGCCCCAGATCCTCCGCCATCTTGTTGAACGAATCGGTCAGCCGGCCCCACTCATCGGAGCGCAGGCCGGCAATGCGGACATCGAAATTCTCAAGGGAGATCTCGCGGGTGGCGATGATGTGCTTCTCGAGCCAGCTCGCCACGTCACGCCCCACCATCCAAAAGATCATGCCGCCGGTGACGATGCCGAACACGACCACGCCCACCGACAGCGGGATCAAGCCGGCGAGGAACTTTGCGAGTTGTTCCGGATCATCCGGCGGCCACAGCAGGTTGGCGGCAATCAGGGTCAGCACGATGATCGGACCCAGCGCCACGGCGCCCCAGAGAAACCAGAGACGCAGCTGGAACGGCATCTGGATCGCGCCCTCGACCTCCACCGGCCGGATGTCCGTGAAGATGCGCGGATACAGGTAGACCATCAGATAGCGCTCGAGAAACACGAACGCCTGAAAAGTCGTGACCACCGCGGACACGGAGAAGGAAGCCAGGAACTGCACCGGTATCATCGGCGAGAAGCGCGCATCGCCGCCGAGCAGGTAGATCATGATCGGAAAGAAGAAACCGCCCGGCAGCCACAGCAGCGCGTTGACATAGAGCTGGATGATCGGCAGGTTCACGAGCCGGCGCTGCGCCGCGCGCCTGACGTCCTCCGGCACCTCGCCGCGCTGCTGCGCTTGGAAGAATCGATGCAGCGGCAGGATCAGCCACACGCACACGCCCATGCCCAGCAGCCACGTCAGTCCGGAATAGGTTACCGACGAGATCAAGAACGCCTGTTGCTGTTCCGCGGCCTTGCAAAAGCGCTCGACGATGAGATTCTCGTTATAGAGAAGGTTGGCGATGGACCACAGCGCATTGGGCCAGATGATGACGATGAAGAAGCACACGACGGGGTGGTTCTCGGCCAGTCGCGTCCACAAGGTAGGCGCCGGCGGATGCGACAGCGAGCGGTCGCGGATGATCGTGCTGGCCTTCTTCGGGGCGCCATTCATTTCGCGCATCACCTGCGGGCTGCTGACCTGTCCGTGATTCGTGCCGAACCGCGACACAAACTTGATTTTACGGATGGAATGCCACGGTAGAGACTCTGTCACGTGGCAATCGACAGAAGATGCAAAGCGCCAGCGCCTGAAACGCCGGCAACCTCCTGGAAAACAGCGTGCGCTCTTCAATTTTGACGTAGGTGGAGAACTATACCTGCAACACACCCGTCCGGAACTGCCGACCGTCGTCATGGCGGGTCGCGACCGCAAGTGCCGTCAGCAATGCCTGGCGCGTCGTGGCCGGTTCAATGATTGCGTCCACCCACAGCCGGGCGGCGGCATAGCGGACGTCGGTTTGCTCGTCGTAGCTGGCTTCCACCTTGCGGCGCAATTCTTCCAGTTCCGCGGCATCCGGTTCGTGGCCGGCGCGGCGCAGCGCTGAGACGGTGATGTCCAGCAGCGTGCTGGCGGCTTGCTCGCCGCCCATCACAGCGTAGCGCGCCATCGGCCAGGCGAAGATGAAACGCGGGTCGAAAGCCTTGCCGCACAGGGCGTAGTTGCCAGCGCCGTACGACCCGCCGAGGATGACTGTGATCTTCGGCACGACGCTGTTGGCAATGACGTTGACCAGCTTGGCGCCGGCGCGGATGATGCCGGCGTGCTCCGATTGCCGGCCAACCATGAAACCGTTCACGTCTTGCAGAAAGATCAGCGGCGTGCGCGTCTGGTTGCAATCCATGATGAAGCGGGCCGCCTTGTCGGCGCTATCGACGTAGATGACGCCGCCGAACTGCAGGGAACCGTCGGGCAGCTTGCAGCGCCGCCGCTGATTGGCGACGATGCCCACCGGCACGCCCCCAAGCCGCCCGTAGCCGCATACGAGCGTCTGGCCGAATTCCGCCTTGTATTCGTCGAACGGCCCAGCGTCGAGTATGCATGGCAGCAGCTGGCGGACGTCGTGCTCCTGCCTGGCTTCTTCCGGAACCAGTTCGCCGATGTCCGCCGGCGGACGCGCCGTCGGCGCCTCGAAGTCGACCTTCTGCGCATCGGAGGGCAAGGCGGTGACGAGGCGGCGGAGGCGATCCAGGCATGTCGGCTCGTCGGGGTCACGGAAGTCGATGGTGCCGCTGATAGCCGCGTGCATCTGGGCGCCGCCCAGATCCTCGTGCGACACGGTCTGGCCGATGGCCGCCTTCACCAGCGCCGGACCGGCCAGATACAACCCGCTCCCATCCGTCATCAGCAGCTTGTCACACAGCACGGGCAGATAGCCGCCGCCGGCGACGCAGTTGCCCAGGATGGCGGCGAACTGCGGAATCCCCGCCGCCGAGATGACAGCGTTGTTACGAAAGATCCGGCCAAAATCGTCCTCGTCCGGAAAGACCTCGTCTTGCAACGGCAGGAACACACCCGCGCTATCGACGAGGTAAATGAGCGGCAGCCGATTTTCGAGGGCGATGCGCTGGGCGCGCAACACCTTCTTGGCCGTGAGCGGAAAAAAGGCGCCGGCCTTCACCGTCGCGTCATTGGCAATCACCATCACCTGCCTGCCGGCGACGCTGCCGATGCCGGTGACCACGCCGGCCGCCGGCGCCCCGCCCCAGTCGGCATACATGTTCCACGCCGCCCACAACCCCAGCTCGAAGAATCCGGCGTCCGCATCGAGCAGCCGGACCAGGCGCTCGCGCGCGCTGAGTCGCTTCTTGGCATGCTGACGCTCGATGGCCTTGGCGCCGCCGCCGAGCTTGATCTGCGCTTCTTCCTGGAGAAGGTCGTGCATGGAGCCTCTGGTTTGCTGGATGCGGAACGTCATCTGCTGTCGTAGGACAAGCGGCTCGCTTGTCCACAGTGCCCTCCAAGACATTGACGCCGCTGTCCCGCAAGATTCGACTACAATGACTGCCGGAAACGGCGTCACTGAATGACACCTCGGAGTGAACCATGCGACGACACCTCGTGGCACTCATGTTGCTTGCAGTGTGCGGGCTCCACATTGGCGCCGATTCGTATCCCGGGAAAGTGCTTCGCGAGGAGGTGCCTCGCAAGGAGGCGCCTCGCAAGGAAATGCCGGATGCCGTTGCGCGTGGCCGGGATGCGCTTCGTGGCCAACCAGCCATGAACCCGGCGATGTGGTCTGCCTCCGCTCTCGACCGCGTCTGGCGGCAATGGGGCCTCAAGGAAAAACCCGCCGATTTTCAGCGGCGCTTGCGCGACCGCTATGGCCTGCATTCTGCCAGCTACGACAACGATGCGCTGCCCATGGGCTTGCACTGGTCGCGCGGCATCACCGGCAAGGGCGTGGTCAACGATTGCTTGCTGTGCCATGCCGGCGTCGTCGCCGGGCAGACCATCATCGGCCTGGGCAATGCCTCGCTCGATCTGCAAGGCCTGTTCGACGAACTAAGCGCCTCGGAGACCCTGAGCATCAAGCTGCCCTTTCATTTCAGTCACGTGCGCGGCACCATCGATCCCATCGGCCCCGTCGCCTACCTCATGGGCCTCCGCGATGCCGATCTGAACGTGCAAAAGCCGGTGTCGCTCGACATCTCGGACAATGTGTGCAGCGACCCGCCGGCCTGGTGGCTACTCAAGAAAAAGAAGATCCGCAACTGGACCGGCAGCGTGGACATGCGCGCCGCCCGCATCGACATGGTCAACCTGCTCACGCCCTTCAACAGTTCCGACCACATCAAGAAGCAGGAGCCGGTGTTCAAGGACATCCACGCTTTCATCATGACTGTCGAGCCGCCCAGGTATCCGTTCCCGATCGATGCCAGGCAGGCGGCGCGCGGCCGGGACATCTTCAACCGCGCCTGCGCGCGTTGCCATGGAACCTATGGCCCGGACGCCAGGTACCCGAACAAGGTCGTGCCACTCGAGGACATCGGCACCGACGCGGCTCTTGCCCTGGCCATCACCCGGAAGAACCTGGACTACCTCAACAAGAGCTGGTTCGCCCAGGAGAAGGGGCCCGAGGGCCAGGATTTTCGTATCGCCGAGCAGCACGGCTATCAGGCCCCGCCCCTCGACGGCGTCTGGGCAACGGCGCCGTACTTTCACAACCGCTCAGCGCCGACTCTTTATAACGTCCTCAACTCCAGGACCAGGCCCAAGATCTTCACCCGCTCCTACGAAACCGGCAAGGATGACTACGATGCCATCAACGTCGGCTGGAAGATCGCCATACTCGACGAATCTCCCAGCCCGAAGCTGCACGCCATCGAACGCCGCAAGATCTACGACACCACGCTCCCCGGTCGCAGCAATGCCGGCCACACCTTCGGCGATTCCCTGAAGGAGGACGAACGGCGGGCGGTGATCGAGTACCTCAAGGGGCTGTGACTACCGCGATGAACGCCTCCCCGGCACGTACAACGATCGGCTCCGGCAGGTCCACCCAGCCATCGTCGGCGACACGTGCGGTTGCCAGCATGCCGAGGCGGCTGCCGGTGGTGGCGTCGATCTTGTGAATCGTGACCTGCCGCCCAGGCGCGACACCTTCCAGCCGGAATTGGGGAATGACGCGGTCATCGGCAAACCGGAATGTGAACCAAGGATCTTCGTAAAGCGGGATCAACGCCATCACTTCTGTCCCGGTCGCTCGCTGACCTGAAGACCCTGTTTACGGAGTTCCTCGGCGAGGCGGTCGGCGGACTGCGCCGCCTTCTCGGTATCCACGCCGGCGCGCGAGATCGCGGCATACCAGAGGCGCTCGCGATCTTTCGGGGCCAGCTTGTCCGGGTCCAGACCTAGCTCGAGTACGTCTTCAGTGTCCCAGCGAATCTTGCGCAGCCAGTTGGCCAGGTCGCGCCAGCTCAAACCGGCGGAGATGACGGTGCCGTCGGGCCGGCTGATGCGCCGGCCGATCATCAGATGCAGAAAACCGAGGAAGTTCCCCTTGGCGTGCTTGTTCTTTTTCACGTCCTCCAAGAACCCACGCAGCGCATCCATACGAGGCCTCCAGCCTGTCGCCGGCGCAAGAGTAACGCTCTTGCAGCTGGCATGACGACGCTCCATTCGAAGTTCGGTGTAATTTACCCTCCTTCCCCAGCTTATCAAGCGATGATTCATCGGAATCTCCGAATCGTGCGCCGTCGGGAGCCACGTTCGGACGCTTCATATAATGAATGTCGACCACGCCGCGACATGACACACCAGCCGAGACACCACGCATGATCAAGCGCACGAAGAGGTTAGCCATTCTGGCTGCGGTGGCGCTGACCTTCGCTGCCGGGCCGGCACAAGGACAGGCACCGCTCAAGGAAAAAACTGTCGGCGCGCCGACACGACTCGACTGGCAGTTTGCTTCGCGCGGATTCTCGACAGCTGCAGCCAGGTTGCCGGCCAGTTACGACTCGCAGCAGCAGCGTTATCAGCTGTACGTGCCGCCGGTTTACAAGGCGAACAAGGCGTGGCCGCTGGTCGTGTTCATCTCCCCGGGCGATCAGCCGATGGGGTGGACGACCTGGAAAAAAGTCTGCCAGGAGAAGAAGGTCTTCTTCTGCTCGCCGTACGCAGCCGGCAACTCCTGCCCGGCGGGGCAACGCACGCGCATCGTCCTCGACATGATCGACGACGTTCGCCGGCAATACCGCATCGACCCGGACCAGACCTATCTGAGCGGCTTTTCCGGCGGCGGCCGCATGGCCTGCGCCATCGGCTTTTCCCTGCCTGAATGGTTCGGCGGCGTAGCCCCGGTGTGCGGCACCAACCCCATCAGCGAACCGACCTATCTGCGGCATCGCGTCCGCGACCGCCTGTCCGTCGCCTTCATCACCGGAGTGAAGGACTTCAACCGCAAGGAGAACGAAGAGTACATGCAGCCTTGGTTCGAGGAACTGGAGATTCGCTCGCGGCTCTGGGTGGCGCCGGGCGTGGCCCACGCCATACCATCCGGCGAGATCATGAGCCAGGTCTACGCCTGGCTGGAAAAGGACCTGGAGCGCCGCCGCCAGGATGCCAGGAAGCACTCGCTACTCGCCATGAACGCGGATGCAACCCCGACGCCGGAGCAGCAAGCGACGCGGCATCTCGAAGCAGCCGAGACAAGCCTCAAACAGGCCGACACCGCCTGGCAGGGCGTGACATTGCTGCAGGGCGCGGCGACGCGCTGGAGCAAGCTGGAGGCCGGTCAGCGCGCCCGCTCGCGCTTGAAGCAGATCCTCAATGACGAGAAGATCCTGGAAAGCGTCGCCAGGCAGGGAGCTGAGGACGAGCAGAAATCGCTGACCGCCCAGGGCCGCGCCCTCGAACGCTTCGGCGCCAGCGAGCAGGCCCTGCAAGCCTGGGAATCCCTGGCGAAGTACCATCCGGACACGCCAGCCGGCAAGTTCGCTGCCGAACGAGTGCGGCTGTTGCGCGTGAAGGTCAAAAGTTCAGGAAAGTTGAAATAACCTCGTGGACAGAGAAGCGTGACATGCCCGTCGTTTCGCAGCTGCTGGACGAACTCGCTGCGTCGGCTCGCCAGGCCGATGAGACTCCCGCATGGCCCGAGGCATCCTGGAACGTGGTGCGGCGCACGGGCATCCTGCGCGCCAACATCCCCGCTGAACATGGCGGCGAACCGCACAGCAGCAGCGAATTGCTGGAAGCATATGAGAGCCTGACGGGGGCGTGTCTGACGAGCAGTTTCATCCTGTCGCAGCGCGACGCCTCGATTCGACGATTGCTGGACCTCGGTTCGGCCGACATCCGCGCCCAGCTGTTGCCGCCGCTCGCTCGTGGCGAGACGTTCACGACGGTTGGCCTGTCGCAGCTCACCACGTCGCGGCAGCATGGCAAGCCCTCCCTTACGGTGAGGACCGACGGCGACGCTACCATCTTCGACGGCGTCATCCCCTGGGTCACCGGCGCCAGCCGCGCCGAGCACGTGATCATCGGCGCCGTATCGGAAGACGGCGGGCAGGTGCTCGCCGTGTTGCCGATGGATTCGCCGGGCGTCAGCGTCGGTCCGCCGCTGGAGCTGATGGCGATGCAGGGATCGATGACGGCGGAAGTTCGCTGCCGGGAGGTTCGCGTGGCGCGACACTGGCTGCTGGCCGCGCCAGGGCAGGCGGCGTTGCAGGCGTCGCGCGGCGGCACCGGCGGTCTGGAAACGTCCTGTCTGGGCCTGGGCTTGACGGCCGCCGCCGTCAGTTTTCTGCGCGCGGAAGCGGTACGGCGGTCCGACCTAACCGACGACGCTGAACGTCTGGACCAGCAACGGCAGGAGTTGCGCGGCGAGCTATTTCAGATGGCGGCGGGCCAGGCGAACCCGAAATCGGCCCAGTCACTGAGAATGCGGGTGAATACTCTTGTTCTCCATGCGACGCAGGCCGCGCTCACGGCCAGCAAGGGGTCCGGCTTTCTGCTCAGCCATCCCGCGCAACGCTGGGCCCGGCAAGCGCTATTCTTCCTAGTCTGGTCCTGCCCGGCCACCGTGGCGTCGGCGACCATGACGTATTTCAGCAATCCGGCCGCTTGCGGCCTGGCGTGATGGAGAATCTTGATGGAGCGCATGTGGCGCACGCACGATCTGAAGAATACCTACGACGTGGTCATCGTCGGCGGCGGCGTTCATGGCCTGGCTATCGCCTACTATCTCGGCAAGCGCGGCATGAAGCGCATCGCCATCCTCGACAAGGGCTATCTCGGAGGCGGCGCCAGCGGCCGCAACACCGCCATCATCCGCTCCAATTACCGCACGGCCCAGGGCGTCGCCTTCTACGACGAAAGCGTCAAGCTCTACGAGAACCTGTCTCTCGACCTGGATTACAACCTGATGTTCTCGCAGCAGGGACATCTCACGCTGGCCCACACCGATCGCGGCGTGACCACGCTGCGCGAACGGGCCGAGACGAATCGTCTGCTCGGCGTCAACAGCCGGCTCATCACACCAAAGGAAGTCGCCGAAATGGTCCCCGGCATGGACGTGAGCGCGTCGGCACATCAGCCGATTCTTGCCGGCCTCTATCATCCGCCAGGCGGCATCATCCGCCATGACGCCGTCGTCTGGGGCTATGCCCGCGGAGTGGACCGCATGGGCATCGAGATCCATCCGCAGACCGAGGTGACGGCCATCAAGACGACGTCTACCGCGGGCAACTCCGGCCGCCGCAAGGTTGACGGGGTCCTCACCAGTCGTGGCACGATATCGGCGCCGGTCGTCGTCAATGCTACGGCCGGCTGGTGCTCGATCATCGCCAACATGGTCGGTATCGATCTGCCCATCGTCACGCATCCGCTGCAGGCGCTGGTCACCGAGCGGTTGAAACCGTTCCTGCACCACGTCATCGTCTCGGCCACGCTGCACGTTTACATCAACCAGAGCGATCGCGGCGAGGTGGTCATCGGCGAGGAGATCGACCCTTATCCGAGCTACCGGCTGACATCGACATTTCGCTTTCTCGAGAACGCCGCGGCGCACACGCTCGAATTGTTCCCGTGCCTGGCGCGCGTCAAGGTATTGCGGCAATGGGCCGGGCTGTGCGACATGCCGCCGGACTTCGCGCCGATCATGGGGACGGTGGACGAGGTGGAAGGCTTCATTCTCGACGTGGGCTGGGGAACCTACGGCTTCAAGGCCGCCCCAGCCGCCGGCCATCGCATTGCCGAGCTGATCGCCACCGGCAAGACGCCACCGGTCTTGCAGCCGTTCGCGCTGTCGCGTTTCGCCAACATGGAACCCGTGGGCGAGAAGGCGGCAGCGGCCGTGTCGCATTGAACCCGTGGATCCGCGTTACCTGTACTTGCCTGGATGAACGGCGCCGGTCAATAATTGAGTCGGACACGCTCGCGTACTTGTGGATGGCGGTCATGCGTTACCGAGTGAAAGAGATTTTCTACACCCTGCAAGGCGAGGGAGCGAACACCGGCAAGCCGGCCGTGTTTTGCCGGTTCGCGGACTGCAACCTGTGGTCGGGCAAGGAAGCGGACCGAGCCAGCGCGATTTGCCGGTTCTGCGACACCGATTTTGTCGGCATTGACGGCGCGGGCGGTGGCGCATTTGCGGAACCAGACGATCTCGCGAATGCCGTCGCCGGTTGCTGGCCATCGGGATCGGGCGACGGCCAGCGCATGGTCGTGTTCACCGGCGGCGAGCCGTTGCTGCAGCTTGACGAAGCGCTGGTCAAGGCCATGCATGCGCGACACTTCACGGTGGCCATCGAGACGAACGGCACGTGCCAGCCGCCGCCCGGCATCGACTGGATCTGCGTCAGCCCGAAGGCCGGCGCGCGGCTGGCGCTGCGCGTGGGAGATGAATTGAAGCTGGTGTTTCCGCAGGAGGGGGCCGTGCCGGCGGAATTCGAGGGGCTGGCGTTCCGGCACTTCTTCTTGCAGCCGCGCGACGGGCCAGAGCGCGAACGCCACACGCAACTTGCCGTTCGTTATTGCCTCGAACACCCGCGCTGGCGCTTGAGCCTCCAGACCCAGAAGTACCTGGGCATTCCGTAGCGCCTGGGGCCTGAATGCGTCAGCACGCGCGACTGGTCAACTGGTTGGCCGGTTGGCTGGTTGGCCGGTTTGCAAGAACTGCTGGACATTCCCGACGGCTGATTCCTACAATGGTCTTTTGGTTCTCGCGGTCGCGCGGTGCGGCGCGAACGCGCAACGTAAATGGCGAATATCGTGCGGGAGGATGTTGCGTGGCGATTGTTCAGGTGCAGGACTTGATCGAAGCGGGCGTTCACTTCGGGCATCGGGCCAGTCGCTGGAACCCGAAGATGCGGCCATTCATTTATGGCAAGCGCAACCTCATCCACATCATCGATCTGCGTGAAACGGTTCGCGGCCTGCTGCGGGCCTACCGTTTCCTGGCCCAGCTTTCCAGCCGCGGCAGCCTCGTCCTGTTCGTCGGCACCAAGCGGCAGGCCAAGGAAGCCATCGAGCGCGAGGCCAAACGCTGCAAGATGCCCTACGTCAATGAGCGCTGGCTGGGAGGCACCTTGACCAACTACCGCACCATCCGCGACCGCCTCAAGCGGCTGCACGAACTGGAGGCGTTGTGGCTGCCCGCCGGCGAGAAGCCGGACAAGATGGACATGACCGCGTACATGCAGACCATGCTCAATGAGTCCGGCAAGCTGGACTTTGCGAGGTCGCCGGAGTCGGCCGCCATCCGCGGCTACAGCAAGAAGATGGTGGCCCAGCTCAATCGCGAGCTTTCCAAGATCACCCGCAACCTCCAGGGCATTCGCGAGATGAACCGCCAGCCGGACGCCCTGGTCGTGGTCGATCCGCACCGTGAGGATATTGCCGTCAAGGAAGCGCAGCGCATGGGCGTGACCACGGTGGCCCTGATCGACACCGACAGCGATCCTGATAAGGTCGATCTGCCGATTCCCGGCAACGACGACAGCATTCGTTCCATCGAATTGATGCTGGCCAAGCTGTCGGATGCCGTGCTGGAAGGCCGCGCCTCGCTGCCTCCCGAGCAAGCCAGCCCGCGCGGCCGCGCCGGGTAGGCTTGCGAACGCGCACTGGGTAGTGGAATTCGCAAGAATTCCGAGAATGGTGCCGCAGGCAAGAAGTCGGAATTCTTGCGAATTCCGCTACGGCTGGCGAGTCGCATGCCTGGCGAACCCGTAAGTCAACTCGCTTGTCGTTTCTTCGTGCCGCGTTATTTCGATATTTCAACGGAACCCCATCCGCTCAGGCAGAGCGGGCTACATTGTGAGGATTGCCATGAGCATTGCCGCCAACGACGTCAAGACGCTTCGCGAACGCACCAACGCGCCCTTCATGGATTGCAAGGCCGCACTCACCGACGCCGGCGGCGACATGGAAAAAGCCATCGAGATCCTGCGCAAGAAGAATGCCAGCATTCAAGCCAAGAAGGGTGAGCGTGAAATCGCCGAGGGACGCATCGGCGTCTTCATCGACCCGGCCAAGAAGATCGGCGCTATCCTGGAAATGCGCTGCGAGAGCGCCCCCGTCGCCAAAAACGACATGTTCATCAAGCTGACCGACGACCTGGTCCGGCAAGTCGCCCTCAAGGAGCCGGCCAGCGTCGAGGCACTAATCGCCCAGCCGTTCATCGACGACGCCAAGAAGACGGTGCACGACCGCATCGGCGATGTCATCGGCCTGATCCGCGAGAACATGAAGCCGCATCGCTTCATCCGGCTCACCGGCCTGCTCGGCGCCTACATTCATCACGACGGCTCGGTCGGCGTGTTGCTGCAAGTTGAGGGGGACAAGGCCGAGGCGCAACTGCTGCGCGACGTGTGCATGCACGTGACGGCCAAGAACCCGGCCGCCGGCCGCCGCGAGGAGGTCGATGCCGCCATGCTCGAAAAGGAGAAGGAGATCGCTCGCGCGCAGGCCGCCGCCACCGGCAAGCCAGCCAACATCGTCGAGAAGATCGTCGAGGGCAAGATGAAGACCTGGTTCGCCGAGAACGTTCTCGTCGAGCAACCCTTCGTCAAGGACGACTCGAAGACCGTCGGCGACCTTCTCAAGTCGGCCAACGTCAAGCTGGTTCGTTTCGTACGCTACAAGGTCGGCGAGTTGACGTAAAGGTTGACCGAGCCGTTCGCGCGCTACCCAACTGCGTGCCTCATCGTTGCGAGAGAATCGCCGTTCGGCGTCGCTCCTGCCGTCGGCCCTCGACGGAGAATCTCGATGAAGCAGCGCATCCTGTCGGCCTTGTGCGCGGCGATGTTGCTGGTCGGCGTCTTGTCCGCCGGCGAAGCCCTTAGGTCCGGCCCGCAGGTCGGCAGCAGCAAGATCCCGGCCTTCAACCCGCTCAATTGCACTGGCGCACACGAAGGAAAGAGGACCTGCCTGGTCCGCTTGAATGGCGGGAATCCGGTGGCCATGATCTTCGCCCGAGACGTCAGCGCACCGTTGACGCGCCTGATCAAGATGATCGACGAGGCTACCGCTCGAAACTCGAAAGCACGCATGGGCAGCTTCGTGGTCTTTCTGAGCGACACGATTGGCAGCAAGCAACTCAAGGAACTGGCGACAAGAGAACGGCTCAGGCATTGCGTGCTGAGCCTTCATGCCCCCGACGGTCCCAAGGGCTATGGCCTCGCCAGGGAGGCGGACGTCACCGTCGTGCCTTACCGCAACCGCCACGTCATGGCCAACCACGCCTTCCGCAAGGGTGAGCTGAACGACGCGGCCATCAGCAAGATCCTGGCCGACGTGCCCAAGATTCTCCCCAAGGCGAAAGCCAGATAGCCGGGCACCATGGAGATGTTGCGGATCAGCGAGCGTGACATTCGCCGGCACGCGCCCTCGACCGCGCTGTCGGCCTGCTGGCGCCAGTGGCGTGCGGAGCGACGTCTGGCACGGGGCGGCGTCCACTTTCGCGGCACCGATTGCCAGGCCATCGCCGACGCTTACGCCGCCATGTCGGACCAGGATTTCGACGCCATCAATGCCCGTCAGGACTGGGCCAACTGGCGGACCATCCCGCGGGCCATGTCAACGCACGTGCCTGATCGGCCGCTGCGCGTCATCGACCTCGGTTGTGGCGCCGGCAGTTCCACGCGCGTGCTGGCCTTCTACTGCCCCGCCGGCTCGCGGATCACCGGCTACGAATTGGTTCCGGCGCTGCTTGACGTCGCGTGCCGACGGGCCTACCGGCATCGCGATGGTCGGCCTGCCGATGTCGCGTTCGTCTGCCAGCCCGTCACCGACGAACTGCGTGCCCGCGACGGTGGCCGGCTGCCGGACGGCAGCGTGGATCTTGCCAAGGCCAGCGGCATCGTCGGCCATCACCTGAGCGCCCAATCGGTACAGCCGCTGATCGGTGAGCTGCGCCGGGTCATCTTGCCGGATGGCATTGCCATGCTCGACGTCGGTCCGGAATTGCCGGCCGACGTGTTGACCCCCCTTCTGGCCGGGCACGGCTTTACCCACCTTGGCAGCAAGAAGAGCTGGTTCCTCGACCCGACGGCGCAGCTGATTTTTTGCCGGCAGTCAACCACCGGCACGGCCTGATTCTTTGACACAGCGTTGATCGCAACCTACACTTGCGCGGTGTCCTAGTACCCAGATGGGAGATCCTCATGCCTCTGCAACTGCTGTGCGCCCTGGTGGGAATGATGCTGGTCCTGGGAGTGTACTTCTGGTTCGTCCGCAAGCCGGAACAGACGAAGCAACCAGACCAACCGTAGAATGTGAGGGAGGCAGTCGGGACGGCGGTTCCCAGTTCGGGAATAGATCCGTCCCTCTGTCGTGAACTCCCGAGCATTTAATGGACCTTATCTATCTGGACCATGGCGCCACCACGCTGCTGCTGCCGGAAGTGTGGGAGGCCATGCGCCCATTTCACTTCCAGCGCTCCGGCAATCCCGCCAGCAGCCACCACGCCGGCCGCAGCGCTCGCCGGGCCCTCGAAGACGCTCGTGAGCGCATCGCGCAGCGCCTTGACGCCCAGCCGGACGAGGTCCTCTTCACCAGCGGCGCCACCGAGGCGAACAACCTCGCCATTTTCGGTCTCGCCGGCCAACCTCCCAACCGCATCGTTGCCAGCTCGATCGAGCATCCATGTGTGAGCGAGCCGGTTCGCCAGTGCGCCGCTGCCGGCTTCGAGGTCCAGTGGCTGCCGGTGACAGCCGATGGTCTTGTGCCGGCGGATGCCCTGCGAAATGTCGCATGCGGGCTTGCCTGCGTGATGCTCGCCAATCACGAAACCGGGGCCGTGCAACCGGTGACCGAACTGGCGGCCAGCGTGGCCGGGCGGGCGGCTTTTCATTGTGACGCGGCAGCGGCCGTCGGCAAGCTGCCCGTATCTTTTCGGCGGCTGGGCGTCACCGCCCTGACACTGAGCGCTCACAAGTTTCACGGACCCAAGGGTATCGGTGCTCTTGTGCTCCGCCGTGGCGTGCGCTTGCAGCCACGGCTGTTCGGCGGCCATCAGCAGTATGGGCTGCGCCCGGGCACCGAACCCGTCCCTCTGGCCGTCGGCATGGCGACTGCCCTCGAACTGGCCTGTGCCCAGCTTGCCGAGCGGCATGAGAAGGTTGTGAGCCTGCGGAATCACTTTCTCGAGATCGTTCGCCGGGCGGCGCCGATCGTGGTCAATGGGCCCGAAGACGGCGGCGTGCCGCACACGCTGAACGTGTCGTTTCCCGGCTGCCGCGCCGATATGCTGCTCATGACGCTCGACCTGGCGGGTGTGGCCTGCGCCACCGGTTCGGCGTGCTCGAGCGGTTCGCTGCTGCCGTCGCCCGTCCTCAAGGCGATGGGTGTGGCCGATGACGCACTGCGCTCCGCCCTGCGCTTCACCTTCAGTTTCGTGCTCACGCAGGCCGAGGTGGCGGAAGCGGCACGGCGCGTGGTTGACGTGGTGACAAAGCTGCGGCGCTAATTGATCGCAAGGGAGGGCGAGGCTCCTGCCGAGCCGTGGAGTTACAAGCACGCGGGTTCACGGCTCGGCAGGAGCCTCGCCCGCCTCGCCCTCCCGACCATCGACCATTGTCTGACCGCAAGCGCGAGGACAGCATGGCTCCCGTGATCGGCATCACGACGTATCCGAGTAACGAGGATGGCTCGTTCACCTTGCCGGCGTTATACGTAGCGGCGGTGCGCCGGGCCGGCGGCCTGGCCCTGCTGATTCCGCCCGGCGAACCTCGGCTTGACGCGCTTCTTGACCGACTCGACGGCGTGCTGCTGACGGGGGGCGGCGACCTGGATCCGGCTCTCTATGGCGGCCAGCACCATGATACGATTTACAATGTGAGCGCCGAGCGCGACGCGTCCGAGATCGCCTTGGTGCGCTCCTGGTTGCCGCGCCGCAAACCGCTCCTGGGCGTGTGCCGCGGCTGCCAGGTCGTCAATGTCGCTCTGGGCGGGACGCTCATCGAGCATCTGCCGGACGTGGTGGGCGATGAGGTGCTGCATCGCCTGCCGCCGCGCCGGCCAGGACCTCATGACATTCGCCTCGGAGCGGACTCGGCCCTGGCCGGCGTGATCGGCCAGACGACTTTCCCGGCCGCGTCCTGGCATCACCAGGCAATCCGGCAACCGGCGCCGACACTGCGGCCCGTCGCCTGGGCGCCGGACGGCGTCATCGAAGGTGTCGAGATGCCGGACCATCCCTGGCTGCTCGCCGTGCAATGGCACCCGGAACTCACTGCCGAGGTGGATCTGTTACAGCAGCGCTTGTTCACCGCACTGGTCCAGGCCGCCCGCCAAATGGCATGAGTCGCTGAGCGCACATGGTCGAATCTCGGGAGGGCGAGGCGGCGAGGCTCCTGCTGAGCTGTAAAACCGCTTGTTCATAGTTGATCCACGGCTTGGCAGGAGTCTCGCGCTCCCTTTTCAGTCGTAATTCTTGCGATGAATCTTCACCAAGCCAGCGCGGGAAAGATCATCTCGAGGACCGTCGCGGCGTAGAGGTGCCGGAGCGTTTATTCGGCCTGTTTCCGATCCTCCACAGATTTGATCCGCGAGGTATTCGTCCTGACTTGTTCAGCCACGCCGATGCGCGACGCTCGCGCTACCAGCAATTGTATGGCAATCTAGAGTCTCTCAACCCGGACCATGCTGATGGTGGACCATTCTTCGTCGCCATCATCATACTTGATGTGGATCCTTGCACCGTCTTGCTCATCGACTTCCCCAGGGAAATAGGCCGGACCACCCTTGTAGCGGCCAAAGACCCGGGAGCCTGCCTTGATGTCCAGGGGCGCAATTTGCTTGGCGGTTACCAGAGCCTGGTCGCCGTCGTCGAACAGTACATGGTACTTGTCTCCCTCCTGCAGCCTGATCACTGCGGGATAGAAAAAAACCTCGGGATACCACTGAGCCAGGATCCTTTGACCGACCGACCAGGTCGCAGCCATGGACGCACCTCCAATTCTCGCCGAAAAAATCCATGCAGGCCGTGGGGGCGTGGTCGTCTGAAAGCTACCACGTGTATTGCCCCAGCACCCACCACGCGGAGCTTGCATCACGACAAGCATGCCCGCGATCATGAACACCATTCTGGCCATCACTCCCGGCGAATACAAGTGCGTGGCCTGCTTTTGCGAACCCGCATTTGCGAAACGAAGAATGGCTGGCGTGGGCGCGCTGCTGTTTGCTACACTTCATAGGTGCCTGTGCTACATCTGTCGCAGGCCTTGCGAAGCCATTGCCGACTGCTGGATTGCCATGACCTGGATCAAGACCACTTCGCCGCAAGACGCCGGAGGCGACATGCTACGCATCTACCAGGAGGTGCAGGCACTTTATCCGCTCGAGTACCGGGAGGTGGTGCCGGCGGTGCAGCGGGGCGATGGCACGGCGGACAGCATCGTGGCGGCGCATAGCCTCATTCCCGAGGCGATGCGGCACGCCATGTCGGCGTTCGGCGTGCTGCTGTCTCCGGACTTGCCGCTGACGCGGCGGCAACACGAGATGATCGCCACGGTCGTGTCGGTGCTGAACGATTGCTTCTACTGAAAGGAGAGCCACGCCGAGTTCCTTCGCCGGGCATCGCTGGACGAGGAACTCGCCGCCGCGTTGCGGCGGGACTACACGACGGCGCCGCTCTCCGACGCGGATCGGGCCATGCTCGATTTCGCCGCCAAGTTGACGCGCCATGCCTACAAGGCGACGCGCGCCGACCTCGACGGCCTCCGCAGCCACGGCTTCGACGACCGGGCCATCCTGCAAATCACACTGATCGCGAGCTGGTTCAACTACATCAATCGCGTGGCGGACGCGCTGGGAGTGGGCAGGCAATGAGCTGGCAACTCCCGGTCTGGTACGGAACCAAGGGATGTCACTGATGTCACTGGCCGCGCGAGGCCGTTCCGTCGCTGGAGCCCATGATGGGGACTCCTGTCGGCAGCGGTCGGCCCGCAACCTCCATGCCATTGTGATAGAGCACATCGCGCAGCTGACGGAACAGGCCAAAGCTATCCGGATAGACCCAGAACGTCACGACCGTATGATCAGGTAGGGCGCCTTCCAGAGCCTGACGGAAGCTGGAGCCTGATTTGAGAGCTTGCTCGAACGTCTCGCCGCGGTTGTCGGTGATTGGCTCCAGCACCCAGCGATGGAACAGGACCGAAGCCAGATAGCCCTGGCGTTGCACGCCATAGTTCAGGCGAAAGGCGCCGATGGAGCTGGTCACCGCGACGGCGCGACCGCGTCGTTCCAGCTGGTCTTGCAGATCGCGCACCTGATGCTCGATTTCGAGGAGAAACGCCGGCAGGTCGATGAACGTGACGCGACCGCCGCGGCACTCGAACATCAGCTCGTCGGTCGCGACCGGCTTGCTGAGCGGCGTGCGAAACCGCAACACCTTGTTCTTGAGCGGCATCTGGTCGAGCTCTTTGATCTGCCGCAGCAATTCTTCCTGATGTTTTTTCAGGTCGGCCAGCGCGAGGGGCGGGCCGGCGGGGGGGCTGGCGGGCGGGCTGACGGAAGGGCTCTTGTCCCCCTCCGCCTCCAGCAGCGCGCGGCCGACAAGTTCTTCTTGCTCGCGCTTGCTGGTCAGGGAGGCCAGCTCCAGCGTGACGTGCTGGGTCTTGCTCTGGACCTTCTCGATATCCTTGAGCTGCTCAAGAAGGCGAAGACGCGTCTTCTCCAGTTCCGCCCTGGCGAGCAGCAACTCGCGGCTGAGCGGATCATCGGCGGCCTTGAGCGGCGCGTCGTCCGGGGGCGTCTGCCTGGTGTTCTCCATCGACGCATGGTAGGCTCGCGCCCCCACCCAGGCCACCAGGATCAGGCGGATGATGATTCCGCACAGATTGGCGACCAGGTCCAGGAACGAATCAAAGTTGAAGGTGACCTCCGCGGGAGGAGGCCGCCGGCGTCGGTACATGGTGTTTCCGGGGTGTTTCCAGGGCAAAAGTTCTTCCTTTTGCCTTTCCTTATCTCCCCTCCTCTTGTGCGTTTTCGCGAGTCATCGGCAGGTGCAACGACTCCAGCATCGGGTATGCCAGGTAGTAGGACCGCAAGCCGCCGGGTTGAATCTGGAAGCGCAGCACCGGGCGATAGGGCGGCTCCCCCTGCCGGACCGTGGCCTGGCGACGCGCGATCAATTTCGTGATAGTCTGCACCAGCTTGTGATTTGGGTCCGGCCGCATCGGCAGGTCGCCATTTTCGAAGCGAATGCCCCACGGCTGGATGACGATGGCTTCCTCGGTGCACTCGAGCACGATCGCATAATCGCGATTGCCCAGCATCCGGCTGAGTGGCACCACCGGCCGCGCTTTGGGCTTGGCCGTGCCGAAACGTGGGCCACCCAGATACGGCAAGCCCGGTCCATCGCCCGACTCGGCGTCCGGCGGCGGCGGCAGCCCGATGCGCGGCGGAGGCTCATTCGCTGAATGGTCTTCCGGCGCGGATGTGTCCGGACTCGCTGTGCCGGCAGGCGACGACGGCCTGCCCTGCCACGGTCCCGCAGCACCTGGTTTGGGCGATCCTTCTGTCGGCGAGGTTGGCCCCTGTCCTCTCGGGAGCGCGCCGGGTTCCGACATTTCTGCTCCGCCCGTGCGTGGTCCGTTTGGTGCTTGTCCGCCTGGTGCTTGTCCGCCTGGTGCCTGTCCGCCGGCATTGCCGAAATCGATGGACGCCAAGCCAGGCGGCCAACCCGGATTGACGCTGCCTTTTGCGGCGCCGCCTTGCCCTGGGCCCGGTGCGGTCGATGAATCGGCGGGCCAGCCAGGCGTCACGCTCTTCCATGGACCGGATAGTTTGCCATTCTGCCCGCGTGGCACTCCGCTTGCGTTTGACTGGCCGCCGCTCGTCGCATTCCCGGTACCCTCTGAGGGAAACGCGGCATCAGGCTTCGAGCCCTTGGCGATGCCGCCGCCGATGACTGTTCCTTCACCCGAGCCGCCACCGTCGCCGCCGTTGAAGCCCAGCTTCGGAAGCGAAGGCGAGCCAGTGGCGACGCCGACACCCGGTGTCGTGCCAGCGCCGGAGCCAGTGCCCGCTGCAGATGGCGTCATACCAGTGGTAGCGCCGTTGCCGTCGTTCAAGGCGGTTCCCGGAGGGGCGCCGCGGTTGCCGCTGTGGAAGCCGGGCAGGCCGCCGTCGCCGTCGCGATGGGACGTCAGCGGCGGTGGCACGCGCGGCGGGCCAAGGACGCTGGCGCTGCCGGGCTGGGCGATGCTGCCTACCGCGGGCGGTGCCTGCCAGGGCTGCGCCGGCCGCGGCTGCGCCGCCAGGCGTTCCTCCGAGGCAAAGTCAAATTCCCAGTCGGCCTCGACCAGTTCGTAGCCGTAGTCGATGCTCGATCCGCGCAGGGCGCCCTGGGCCAGCGTGTAGGCGGTGATGCCATCGGGCCGGACCAGGAACAGCAGATACGCGCGCTGAGGCGCCTCGGCACGCCGGTCCACCTCGGTGCGGATGGCAGCAAGACCGATCGCGTAGTCTGGAAGCGTCCGCGGCTGGGGATAGAACGTCAAGCCGGAGCGGTTGCATTCCACGTAGACAGGCTTGCGGGTATCGCCGCGCTTGCCGCCGTAGGGGACCAGCGAGAACGCCTGCTCCTGTCGTCGGCGCGCGAGCTTCAGCGCCTCGAGCGTCTGTTCGAGCTCGATCAAGTCGCGGGCCAGTTGCTGGATGGCCTGCTGCTGCTGGGCCTGCTGCTGGATGGCCTGTTGCTGCAAGGCTTGTTGCTGCAGCGCGTGCGCTTTCTCCTCGTCGCGCCTGGTCTTTGCGATGGCACTGCGCCACTGGGCCATGCTGGCGCGTAGCCGATCGAGATCCTCCTTGCCGCGAGCCAGCGCTTGCGCGGCGGCCTGATGTCGCGCTTGCTCCAGGCGCAGATTTTCCACCGCGACCACGGACTGACTCCGCAGATTCTTGAGCTGTGTTTTCAACTGCTCGAGCTGGGCGGCGAGCAGCGCGTGCAGGGCGTGGCGCTGCCGCTCCCACTCCTCGCGGCGTCTGGCCATCTCGGTTTCGTCAAGTAGCTGGGCGAGCTCTTGTGCCGCCAGCGCCTTGTTGCGGGCCACGATCTTGGCCCGGCGATCGATCACGAGCAGCAACAGAATCAGCGAGCCCATGGCGCACAACAGGACCGCCAGGAACGGGAACGTGCTCACCTGCAAGCCGGAGCGGCGGCGTCTCATGCAGCTTTCCCCGGCCTCGGGCCCATCGCCTGACTGCCACCGGTGCGCGCCGACAGCAGATGAATGGCGGCCGTCAAGCTCTCGACCGCCTGCTCGAATGTCCCGGCGCTGGCCAGCGCGGCCAGGTTGCGCTGCAACGTGTCCTGCAAGCGCGTGAGCTGGCTGTCGTCCTCGTGCAGGCGGGCCAGCATGTCGCCCTGTGCCGCGAGCCGCTCCGCCACCTGTGCCATTGCCGCCTGGTGTTCGCGGCCCGTATCGCGCAGCACAGTCGCCAGCGCGGTCAGACCCTCGTACAGGGCACGGCTGCGCTCCACGGCCTGCTTCTCGACTTCGGCGAGCCGCTGGCTGTGGCTGGCCAGTGTCCGCTCGATGGCGCTTTCCATGACGGCGCGCAGCTTCTCGCCCTCGCGCTGGGCGCCTTCGTTCCAGTGCTTTTCGGCGGATTGCAGGCTTCGCGCCCAGATGGCTGCCTGTTTCTCGACGAGCTGCTCGGTGGCCTTGACCATGAGCTGCAAGTTCTGGCGGAAGGCGTGGCTGGCGCCGTCCGCGTCCGGGCCGGTGCGCTCGAAGCGATGCGCCAGCCGATCATCGACGAAGGCATCGACGCTGGCCAGCGTGCGCTGCTCGAAGCGGTCGACGAGGTAGTTGAGGAACATCAGGATCATCGTCAGGCCCAGCGCCAGCGCCGTGGTATCGAACGCCTTGGACAGGCCGTCGGTCACGGTGCTCAACGATTTTTCGAGAACCTCGGGAGTGACGCCGACAATGGCCTGCGTGATGCCCAGTACCGTGCCCAGGAAGCCGAGCATGGGGATGGCCCAGGTGATGAGCCGGACCATGGCGAAGCTGCTGTCCAGCGCGATGGCATCGTTGTCGGACAGGGCCCGCATTTGGTCGTCCAGCCCGTGGGCCGAGTTGCGGCCGCGGACAAAATCGAGCAGCCCCAGCACGCGCCGCCACACGAGCGAGTTCCGCGCCACCCTTCCGGACTGCCAGAGCTCATTGGCCAGCGTCTCGGCCTCCTGCACCGGCGCCGGCTGACCGTCCCACGCCGGCACGTTGATCGAGCGGAACGCGGCCCGCTCTTTCGCCTGGGCCAGCAACTTGCCGACGAGCAGGCCAAGCCCGCAACAGAAGAGCACCACCTCGGCATGCTCGACGGGATGCTCGACGTAGCGGCGCAGCTCGGTGTCCTCGAACGGCCCGTACAGGATGATCGCCAGCACAGCGACGCCGAGCGGCAAGCCGAAGACGAACGCTGCCAGGTTGGCCAGCGCCGGCCGCCGCGAAGCACTAGACAGTCCGGGACTCTTGCCATTGCTCATGACATTGCCTCACTTCGCCCCTACGGCGAACGGATCACTATATTTACATCGACCGTGCGGGAGGGGGGAGGATAGCGTTTTCCCTCAACCCGTCAAGCCGCCGCGGAATGGACGCGAATCCACCAAAACTGGAGCACCCAGGCGACCTGGGCAGATATCGACATGGCTGACAACCGAACGCGCCTGCTTTCTCTGTTCCGCCAGCGTGCCTTCTCCTTCGGCAAGTTCACGCTTGCCTCGGGCAAGGAAAGCAGCTACTACGTCAACAGCAAGAAGGCGCTGTTCAACTCGGAAGCACTGGCCCTGCTCGCCGACGCGCTCTGGGAAAAGACCAAGGACCTGGACATCCAGGCAGCCGGCGGGCTCGAGGTCGGCGCCATCCCCATGGCTGTCGCTCTGGCGCAGCGCTATCATCTGGAAGGACGAGCCCTGGAGGGCTTCTTCGTCCGCAAGCAGGTGAAGGACCACGGCAGCAAGGACCGCATCGAGGGCGTGGTCCCGCCGGGCAGCCGAGTGGCCGTCCTCGACGATGTGCTCACCACCGGCGGATCGGTACAACAGGCGATCACGGAGCTAGAAAAGATTGGCGCCCGCGTCGCCGCCGTCATCTGCATCGTGGACCGTCTTGAAGGCGCCTGTGAACTGCTGTCCCCGCGCTACAACTACCTGCCGATCTTCACCATCCGCGATTTCGGCATCGAGCGTTAAGGCGCCATGCCGACCGACATTCACTTGCGGAAAAAGAACTCCTCCGCGGTTCGGCGGAGTAGCCAGTCCTTGTCATCGTCGCTGAGGCACTTGAGACGACGGCGGACCAGGTCGATGCTGTCGCGATAGGTGTGCTTGTCCTGCACCTGGAAGGGGCAATCGCTTTCCCACATGCAACGGCGCGGGCCGAATGCTTCGACGACGCGCTGGATCAGCGGCGCCAGGTCGGTGTACGGCGGCGCTTTCTTGCCGAGCGCGTAGAAGGCGCCCACCTTGAGCATGACGCGTTTGTGCTTGGCCAGCGCGCACAGCGCCTTCACGTCCTTGTCGGCGATCTTGCCGTTGGCGCCGATGCGGCAGATGTGGTCGATGATCACCGGCGTGTCCGGGAACTGCTTGCACATGCGATCCAGTTCGGGCAGGGCGTCCGGATTGATGAGACAGCTCATCGCCAGGTTGAGCTTGGCGCCGGCCTTGAACATGCGGCCATAGCCTTCGGGCTGCAGCCAGCGTGCTGGCGGCTGCCGGCTCAGCTCGGGATGAATGCGAAAGGCCCGCACCCGCCGCCTGGCCAGCTCCGCCATGCGCCGTTCCGGCTCCTTGGCGAGCGGATCGATGACGGCCGTGCCGGAAAACACCTCCCGGTACAGGTCCATGGAGTCGAGCATGTAGCTGTTGTCGAAGCCGTAGAAGCTCATCTGGATCAGGTTGATGCGCGTCACGCCCTCGGGCCGGCTGTGCTTGAGCAATTCCTCCGGCGTGAACGAACGCGGCATCATCTGCTCGCGCTTGTAGCCCCTGGCGAGCGGATAATGGGACGTGTCCGGAGTCCAGACGTGGACATGTGCGTCGATGAAGTTGCTCATGGGGGGTAGTGTAAATAGGCGGGGACGAAGAGGCAACGCCCCAGTTTGCCGTGCCTGGCACAGCGTGCGCAGTCACGAAGCAATGAGGCAAAAGACGCACAAGTCGCGGACGATCATGCGTAGCTGGGGTAGAATCGCCTGGACTGGAGTCGCCCGGCGATCCTTGCGGGGGGCTGAAGATGGGACCAGCAGTTGCGTGGAAAGTGTGCGGGACCTTGTTGACGCTGGGGCTTGCTTCCCCGCTGGCGCAGGCACGAGACGACGACTTCGCGGCGCTGCAGCGCATGATCCTGCCCGGCAAGGGGGATTCACGCTGGCTCGGTGTCGCCTGGCAGCCGGCCAGCAACATCTGGGCGGCGCGGCAGAAGGCGGCGCGCGAGGGCAAGCCCATCTTTCTTTGGTACATGGCCGGCGAACCGCTGGGCCCGTGCTGAGCGCAGGGCTACCTAGACGGCCGTGCTGCCGTCAATCGCGTCGCCGCCGACATCAACGACAAGTGCATCAACATTCCCATCAACGGCCACATGCTCTCCTGGCTGGCGAAGACCGACGGCGTCGCCGGCGCGTTCATCAAGGCCAATCGCCATCCCTCCGGCGGCAACTGCTTCGTGCTCACCACGCCAGGCGGCAAGAAGCTGGCAGGCGGCAACGGCCCGCAAGGCGCCGAGCACGCGCTCAAGCTTGGCTTCGAACAATGGCAAAAGCTCAGCGAAGCAGAACGCAAGAATCTGCCGCCCGGCCAGGAGATTCAGCCGCCCGAGGCGAAGCGCTGCGCGCCGCCACCGGGCGGGCTGATCGTGGCCACCTACGTCCGCAACCTGAAGCGCGATGCCGATGGCAAGCTGGCCCGCATCACCCGCGACGACATCAAGGACCGGAAACGCTATCCGGACTGGAGCATGGTCTACACCGAGCCGGCGCGGTTCAACCTCTGGCTCACCGAGACGGAGTGGAAGTCGTTGCTCCCCGCCGGCGCCGACCGGGGCAAGGTCATCGAGGTGCCGGAACCCATTCGTCGTCGCATCTTCTGCTACCACCTGGCCGACGGCACCTACGGCCTGCCGGGGCACTGGCAGCCGGCGCACATTCGCTCCGGCACGATGTCGCTGACCGTCGAAGAGACTTCGCCGCTCCTGCGTCTACGACTGCGCGGCGCCGCGCTGCTGGCCACGGATGCCGATCTCGCCAAAGCCCATCACGGCTACGACGTCAAGCTCGACGGCCTGCTGGAATACGACCCGGCCAAGAAGCGGTTCACGCGCTTCGACATCGCGGCCATCGGCGACTGCTGGGGCGGCGACTGGGAAGGCGGCCGCTTCAAGCGTCCCGGCCGAGCGCCGCTGGGCGTCGCCTTCCAGCTTGTTCCCGGCAATAGCGCGGTGGATCGCGTGCCGCCGCTGGTGCACATGGACCGAAAACAGGTGTACGACGCCTACTTTCGATAGCGAAATGATCGTTGCGTAAGTCCGTGAGCAGTCGCCAGCAAGAAATGCGTGGCTCCTGCCCAGCCGTGGAGCAGAGCCCGATCTTCTTTGTTCGCGCCAGCATTGAAGTATGGTAGAATTCTCTACCAAATATGGAGGCTACGTGTTGATCATCCACGATGCTGCCACGAGGCTGTGCGATCAGCTGACGAGACGCGATTGGCTGCACATTGGCGGACTGGCGGCACTCGGTCTGACAGCACCGCTGCTGTCGCAAGCGCGCGGCCAAACGCGCGGATCGCCAGGGCGGGCCGGGTCGTTCGGCAAGGCGCGGTCCTGCATCATCGTGGGATTGACAGGCGGGCCGCCACAGCACGAGACGTGGGATCCGAAGCCGGAGGCCCCGGAGGAGATTCGGGGACCGTTTCGCCCGATCGCGAGTTCCGTTCCGGGGCTGCAGGTCTGCGAGTTGATGCCGCGGGTTGCCCAGCAAGCGCATGAGTTCGCGGTGTTGCGGGCCGTGTCGACGCGTGACAACGCCCATTCCTCGAGCGGCTATTACATGCTGACGGGCGTGGCGCATGTGCCGCCGAACGCCGAGAGCGTGCGGCCCGGCGCCCCCAACAACTGGCCGAGCTTGGCGGCGCTGGTCAATCGGCTCAAGTCGCTGCCCGGAGGCATGCCCGCTTCGGTGGTGCTGCCCGAGCACATCTGGAACGATGGCAACATTCCGTGGCCCGGCCAGGATGCCGGCTTTCTCGGCCGCGCCGCCGATCCATGGCTCGTGCATTGCGATCCGTCGGCGGCGAACTTTCAGATCCCGACCGTCGCGATGCCGCCCGAGATGACGCCGCTGCGCTTCGATGAACGCCGCTCGCTCCTGGAGCAGGTCAACCGACATCTCGCTGGACTCGAGCGGAGTTCCGCAGCGGTGAACTACGGTCATCAGTTCCGGCAGGCTGTCGACATGATGCGGACCGGCAACGTGCGCCGGGCCTTCGACCTGCAGCAGGAACCGGCGGCCCTGCGTGATCGTTACGGTCGATCGCGCTATGCGCAGAGCGTGCTGCTGGCGCGGCGGCTGGCCGAAGCCGGCATCTCCCTGGTCCAGATCAACTGGACACGGATGGGGCCAAATCTGCCGAACCAGGGCGGCTGGGACACGCATGAAAAGAACGCCGAATCGCTGCGCGGCCACCTGATGCCGCTCCTGGATCGCGCAGTCAGCGCCCTGATCGAGGACCTCGCGGAGCGCGGCCTGCTCGAGGAGACACTGGTCGTGTGGATGGGCGAATTCGGCCGCACTCCGCGGCACAACGCCAACGGCGGGCGCGATCACTGGGGCTCGGTCTTCTCGCTGGCGCTGGCCGGAGGCGGCGTCCGCGGCGGTGTCGTCCATGGCGCGTCGGATCGCATCGGCGGCTACCCGCGTGAAGGAATGGTCACGCCGCAAGACCTCACGGCGACCATTCTCCACCTGCTCGGCATCGCGCCGGGGACCGAAGTCCACGACTCCCTCGGCCGCCCCTTCGTCGCGAGCCGCGGCGAGGTGATCCGGCAAATCGTGTAGAGACTGGCGCATTCGAGCTGGCGACGCCTGGCTGAAGGTACAGACAAAGCATGATGCAACTCATCGGTTTGCTGCTCTTGTCGATTATCGCGGTCTTCCCGCCGGGCCCCTGAGCGAGTCACAAGTGGCCTGGATCGCCGAACAACTGCGGCACGCACCATGCCGTCAAGGCTACGAGCGTGCGCAAGGCTTTCCAGCATGCCCCGCCATCCATAACCTGATACGGATGTGTGAGGAGTTTTCTGCTGAGAATAGAACACCGAAGGAGATAGCACCATGGAGAAGCGCGCCAACGCCGTCACGTTCAAGGGCAGCCCGCTGACGTTGATCGGCCCGCAGCTGAAGGCCGGGGACCAGGCCCCTGATTTCGCCGTTGTCAACGGCAGCCTGGAAGTCGTCAACATCGGCAAGACCCCCGCCAAGGCCCGCATGTTCAGCGTCGTCCCCTCGCTCGATACCCCGGTGTGCAGCGAGCAGACGAAGCGCTTTGACAAGGAGATCTCTGCCTTGAAGGACAAGGTCGCTGTCTACACCGTCAGCCTGGACATGCCGTTCGCGCAGAAGCGCTTCTGCACTGCGGAGAACATTGCTTCCGTCCAGTCGCTGTCGGACATTCATAACGGCTCGTTCGGCAAGAGCTACGGGGTCCTGATCGAGGGGCTGCCGATCCCGCTACTGTCGCGAGCGATCTTTGTCGTGGACAAGGGTGGCAAGATCACCTACTGCGAGTACGTCCCCGAAGTCGCGCAGCACCCCAATTACGACAAGGCCATCGAAGCGCTGAAGGCGGTCGCGGGCTAGGGACCTTGTTGGTAGGCGAGGCTGCAGTTGGCAGCGTCGCCTACGCACGTTGCCCGATTTCTAATCTGGAATCCAAGTTACGAAGGTGAAGTCGGAATCTCGGGAGGGCGAGGCTCCCGCCGAGCCGTGAACAGTCATCGACTTCCGGCCGGGCAGGAGTCGCGCCTTCCGATCATGGCGAGCCGAAATGTCGGAGGGGCCGCGGCTGAGCGTGTTCACATTTGAGGGGCGTGAGATTGCCGCGCTCGCGGGGCAAAGCATAGCCGCCGCGCTGTACGCTGCCGGGGTGCGCGTGTTCTCGCGCAGCTTCAAGTATCATCGGCCGCGCGGCTTGCTGTGTGTCGCCGGCGATTGCCCGAATTGCCTGATGCGAGTCGATGGCGTGCCCAATGTCCGGACCTGCATTGAGCCGGTACGCGGCGGCCAGACCGTCGAGCGGCAAAACGCCTGGCCCTCGCTGGATTTCGATATTCTGCGCACCTTCGATCGCCTGGACCGTTTTCTTCCGGTCGGCTTCTATTACCGACAATTCCACAAGCCGCGCTGGCTGTGGCCGCTCGTCGAGCCATTGATCCGCCGAGTTGCCGGCCTCGGCCGCATCGATGTCCATGCCACGCCGGACGTTGACAGCGAGGTGACGTTCCTGTCGGCCGACGTCTGCGTGATCGGCGGCGGCCCGGCGGGGCTGGCGGCAGCCCAGACCGCAGCACACGCCGGCGCCCAGGTCGTACTCATCGATCGCCAGCCGCGTCTCGGCGGCCATCTGCTGTTTGCAGATGGCGACGGCGCGGGCCTGGAGAAATCTCTGGCCGCCATCGGCAAGCTCCCCGGCTTGCAGACGTTGACGGATGCCTTCGCCTTCGGGATCTACGAGGGCAATCTGGTGGGCGCCTTCCAGGGCCATCGCCTCCTGAAGATTCGCGCCGCGCAGATTGTCGTCTGCACCGGGGCCCGGCAACGGCCGTTTCTTTTTCACAACAACGATCTCCCGGGCATCTTCCTGGGTGACGGCGTCTTGCGACTGGCACGGTGCCACGGCGTTCTCGCCGGGCAGCGCGCCGTCGTCGCCACCGACAACGACGAGGGCGCCAGCCTGGCCCGGCAACTGGACGAACTGGGCATCGAGGTCGTCGGCCTGGTCGATTCGCGTCGGGATGTGCCGGCGGACAACGGTCGCTGGCCGGTGTTCCCCGGCAGCCGGATTGTCGCGGCCCGTGGCAGCAAACGGCTGCGTCGCGTCAAGATCGGACCGGTCGAAGACGATGGCACAGTCTTGCGGTCAACGCTGGCCTGCGATCTGCTGTGTCTGGCGTCGTTGCGCGTCCCGGCCCATGAGTTGCTGCTGCAAGCGGGAGCGCGCTTCGTCCGGGCGGATGGCGAATGGCGGCTCGACAAGACGCCGGCCGGCCTGTTCGCGGCCGGCTCGGTTGCCGGGACTGCCGAACTGGATGGGGCGATCCTGGAAGGGCGCGACGCCGGTGCTCGGGCAACCGCGGCTCTCGGCTTCCCGTCCGCGGCTGATTTCCGGCCGGCGCTGCTGGATGAGACATTGGGCGAGCCGCACGCCGGTCAGCGACGGGCCGCGGCGCCGCTCGGTCCGCCGGCCGACAAGAATCGCAAGGCCTTCGTGTGCCTGTGCGACGACATGACCGACAAGGACCTGTATCGCGCCGTCGAAGAGGGCTTCGATCATATCGAAACGTTGAAGCGCTATGCCACGGTCGGCATGGGCCCATGCCAGGGCAAGGTGTGCGGCCTGACTTCCAGCGAAGTTTGCGCTCGCGCCACGGGCAGGGACGTGAATGCCGTTGGCGTGACGACGAGCCGGCCGCCGGCGGTGCCTGTCGAGCTGCGCGTGCTGGCCGCCGAGCGCCGTCATCAGCCGGTGCGGCGGACGCCGTTGCATCACTGGCACGAGGCTACCGGCGCGCGCTGGCTGGATGCGGGCGCGTGGAAACGGCCGGAGAGCTACGGCGACCCGGCCGGCGAGGTTCGCGCGGTGCGCTCGCAAGTGGGGCTCATCGACGTGAGCACACTGGGCAAGATCGAGGTGCGCGGGCCGCAGGCCGTCGAGTTGCTCGAGCGTGTGTACGTCAACACCTTTGCTGATCTGAAGATCGGCCGCACGCGCTATGGCCTCATCTGCACCGAGGAAGGCATCCTCTGGGACGACGGCGCTGTCGCGCGGCTTGGGCCGGATCGGTTTTACCTGACGGCCACGACCGGCAACGCCGAGGCAGTCTACCGCTGGTTGCTGATGTGGCGCGATACCTGGCGGCTGGATGTTGCGGTGCAGAACCAGACAGCGGCGCTGGCCGCGATGAATCTCGCCGGCCCGCTGGCGCGCGATGTGCTCGCGCCCTTGAGCGACATCGACATCGGCGCGGGGGCGTTCCCCTATCTCGGCTGCCGCGAAGGGCGCGTTGCTGGAACGCCGTGCTTGCTGATGCGCCTCGGCTTCGTCGGTGAACTGGGCTATGAGATTCACTGTCCCAGTGCCCTGGCATGGTCGCTGTGGCAGCGCTTGTACGAGGCCGGCAGCCCATACGGCTTGCGACCCTTTGGCGTCGAGGCTCAACGCATGCTGCGTCTGGAGAAGGGGCACATCATCGTCGGTCAGGACACCGATGCCTTAAGCACGCCGCTGGAGGCCGGTCTCGAGGGGCTTGTCAAGTTCGCCAAGCCGGCGTTCCACGGCAAGGAACCGTTGCTCTTCTTACGCCGGCGCGGCGCCCGCATGGCGCTGGTCGGCTTTCAACTGGCTGACGAGCGGCTGCCGCTGGAAGCCCGGGACTGGATGACCGGCTGGGAGGGTTGCCAGGTTGTCGAGAACGGCATGCCGGTGGGACGGGTCACCAGTTTCCGTTTCAGTCCGACATTGAATCAGTACATAGGCCTGGGCTGGGTGCCGGTGCACTGCGCCGACGAGGGCAGCCGCTTTCACGTGCGCTGGAACAATCTCGACGCGGCCGCTGAGGTCGTGCCGACGCCGTTCTACGATCCAGCCGGGCTACGACTGCGAAGCTAGATGATTGTTGACAGCGGTCCATGAGGGAGGGCGAGGCTCCTGCCGAGCCGGACAATAACCAAAGGTTTGCGGCTCGGCAGGAGCCTCGCCCTCCCGGGATTTTGCAGCTTCGTGGCCCGGCGCGAGCCTGGCTCGCCTGGACCTCCCGAGATTCGGTGATGAAGATGACAGATGAGGCTCCACTGGCGCGATCGCCCCTGCACGTCTGGCAAGAAGCTCACGGCGCGCGCTTTGGCGAGCGCCATGGATGGCGGCTTGCGGAATCGTTCGCGGCCCAGCGCTCGGACCTGTTGCTGGTCGATGTCACGCCATTCGCAAAGCTGGCTTTCACCGGCTACGAGATTCTGGACCTCTCTCACACGCATTTTCCCGACCCGCAGCCAGGGCGGGTTGTCGCCGTTTCCGGGGCGAAGCCGGGCTGGCTGTGCCACCAGTCAGACGAGCAGTTGCTCTTTCTGTCCACGCGGCTAGAAGCGGAAGGGTTCGCGAGTTTTCGCTTGCCCGGACAGCCGGAGCACAAGCGCATCACGACGTGGGACATGACGTCGGCATACGCCGGTTTCCTGCTGATCGGCAGCGACGTCAGCGACGTCGCCAGGCTCCTCGGCGGCCATCTCAACCTGGGCAGCAGTCCGTCGATCCTGTCGCCGGGTAGCTGTGTCGAGACTGGATTCTACGGCGTCCCCTGCCTGCTGGCGCGAGCGCCGGACGACCGGCCTGTCGTCGGCATGTGGGTCGCCTGGGACGTTGCCGAATACGTCTGGGACCGACTGCTGCAGATTGGCGCGGCGCATGGCCTGGCGGCGGCAGGGGGCGATGTGCTGCGTGAATTCGGCTGGCAAGCATGACATCGCGCTTGTAATTCAATGTCACGAAGGTTAAACTCCAAGTCATGGCCGACCCTTTCTTCAAGCATATTTCTTGCCGCAAGGAACCAGGAATCCTGGTCATCGTCCTCACGGATGCGAAAATCCAGGGCGACGATCTGGCAGATTCAATCCGACAGAGTCTACTCGCCGCGGTCAGCCATCATGCGGTGAACAAGGTCATCATTGACTTTCACAATGTCACTTACCTGCGCAGCGCCGGATTCCGGCCGTTGTTGAGCCTGCACCGGAAGTTGAATGAGACACGTGGCCGCATGGTCTTTTGCAATCTCTCCCCTGAGATCCTGGAGGTCTTCACCGTCACGCGACTCATCAGCTCGACGCGGTCGAACTCAGCCCCGTTCGAGCGGGCCGTTGATCTGGCGGACGCTCTCGCCCGCTTTCGCCACCACACCAGCCGCATCGAACAGGATGTGCTGGTCATCCGCCTCACCGAGTCGCGATTGCACGGAGACGATCTGGCCGACGACCTGAACGAGGAGATGCTGGCCACGGTGAGCGGCACTGCCAGCACACGGGTGGTTCTCGATTTCACCGACGTCGAAGCACTATCGACAGCCTGCCTGCGACCGTTGCTGAACCTGCGCAAGGATCTGCAAAGCAAGGGAGGCAAGCTCGTGCTGTGCAACCTGCGGCCGCTGGTGGCCGAGGTGATGTCCGCGACACGGCTCATCAATTCCGGCAACGCGGGGCCGGCGCCGCTGGACGCGGCGGCGGATGTCGCCGCGGCCATTGCTGTCGCCAAGTTGCCATAGTTTGCTCGCCGGCCGCAACGAACCGACACTCAACTGAGAGGTTGCCATGTGGAGCTGTCCCAGGTGCCGCGAAACGGTGGAAGATGAATTCGAGGTCTGCTGGTCGTGCGGCAGCGACCGCGAAGGCGAGGTGAGCCCCGATTTCGTTCCGGAGAGGGAAGGTATTATCTCCGAGCAGACCTATCAGGCGGTGCAGGCCGCAGCCCCGCAAACGGACCTGATGACGGTTGGACTGTTCCCGAACGCGTCCGAGGCACACATGGCACGATCGCTGCTGGAAGCCGAGGGAATTCACGGCGTGGTGATGGACGAATTATCGAACGTCATCTGGCAAGCCCCGCTGGACGCCGTGCCGCTGCAAGTGGCGGCCAGGGACGCCGATCGTGCCCGCGCCATCCTGGCACAGGTCCACCACACCCCTCCACCCGAGCCGGAAAGCGAGTGAGCAACGCTCACTCATGCCGACCATGACCTCTGGCGCGCCAGGGGGCATGTCATCCTCTCGCTGGTCAAAAAACAATCAGCACTGAGCACACGCTGGCGAAGCGTGCAGCAGTCCATTGCGAAATGCCTGCGATTTTCGGGCCGATCGCTTGAGATCGTCACGGCACAATATGTGCTAATGGTCTGCGGCTCTGCCGCAGCCGTGAAATCGGTTGGTGCTTGTCGCTCGACGGCTCGGCAGGAGCCTCGCCGCCTCGCCCTCCCAAGACTCGTAGGAACCCTATGCAGCTTGCATTTATGTGCCGTCATCGTCGCGGTTTCACCTTGATTGAGCTGCTGGTTGTCATCGCCATCATCGCGGTGCTCATCGCGCTGCTGGTTCCGGCGGTGCAGAAAGTTCGCGAGGCAGCCGGGCGGACGCACTGTCTCAATAATCTCAAGCAGATCGGGCTGGCCATCCACAATTACGAAGGATCGCTCAAGGTCTACCCGCCGAGCTTCGAGAATCCACCCGGCGTCGTGCTCTCCGGCAACAACGGCTCCTGGTCAATCCACGGACGCATTCTGCCATTCGTGGAGCAGGACAACGCCTACAAGATGATCAACCTCAACATGGCCTGGGACGCCCAACTCGCCAGCGGTGTGCCGACCATGCGCATCCCGATCTACTTTTGCCCGCAAGAAATGTACGACCAGGTTCGGACAAAGGGCGGAGCTCCGTTTGTGTATCCGCACACCTACGGCTTCAATTTCGGGACCTGGCATGTCTGGAATCCGGCGACGAACGAGGGGGGCGACGGCTCGTTCTATCCCAATAGCCGGCTGAAACCGGCGGCCAGCTTTCCCGATGGGCTGAGCAACACGCTATGCGCCGCCGAGGTCAAGGCCTTCACGCCGTATTTTCGCAACACCGCCGACCCCGGCCCCGTTCCACCGAACGACCCCGCTGCCCTCAGCGGCTGGGCCACGGGGGCGCAGTTCAAGCTGGGGACCACTATCAACGACAACACCGGGCACACCGAATGGCCCGACGGACGAGTGCACCATAGCGGCTTCACGACGACCTTCACGCCGAACACTTTCGTCAAGTACGTTCCCTCCAATGGCATGACCTATGACGTCGACTACAACTCGCGCCAGGAAGGTCAGAGCGCCACGCAAATCACCTATGCCGCCGTCACCTCACGGAGCCATCACGGCAGCATCGTCAACATCCTGTTGATGGACGGCTCGGCCCGCGCGGTCACCAGTACGATCAGTCTGACCACCTGGCGCGCCCTGGGAACGCGCGGCGGCAGCGAAGTCATCGGCAACGATTTTTGAGCCGGCCTTCACCTTCCGGCCATGCCGGTCCAGGGCCAGCGTCGCCGAAATCCCTGCGGCACGGCGGCAGACTTGCTACACTAGGCTGAATGCCTGCCGACGCCATGCACGATTGCTCCCTGTCGGATCGCGAGCAGACTCGCAACCTGCTCATCTACGCGGCCAACTGGTGCCTGATCTACTTCGCTTCACCGGTCGTCTATGTTGGCATTGTCCAGGCCACGCTGCTCAAGCGGCTGGGCTTCAATGATTTGCTTTCCAACCTGCCGGCGGCCGTGTACCTGTTCACGACGCCATTGCCAGTTGTCATCGTCTGGCTGTTTCCGCAGACGCGGATGCTGAAACCATTGATGGTGACGTGTTGCTTGACGAACGCCGCCATGTGTCTGGTCGTCGTTGCCGCCCTGCTTTTTGGCGATGCGAACACGATCCTGCTCGCCCTGATCAGCGAAGTGGGCGTGCTCGGTTGCACCGCGGGCGTGCAGGTGACGTGTTTGTGGGAGGCGATCGGCAAGGGAGTGTCCGAGGCGCGACGCGGCCAGGTGCTGGGGTTGGCATTCGGGGTCGGCCCGTTCTTCGCCGTGCTGGCGTCGCTGGCGACCAACGTCCTCCTTTCCGGAAGGCTGCCGGGGCTGGACGTTGAGCTGATCGCCGTCGATTTTCCCTGGAACTTCGCGATTCTCTTTCTGGCCGGCGTGCCGGCGATGGCGCTGGCAGCGCTTCTGTCCAGCCGCTTCGTGGTGCCGCCGGAGTCCGACGAGCGGCCGCGACACAACACCGGCCTGTCGTTTATCGACTACTTCGGCAGCCGTCTCATCGTGCTGGCAGCGCTGGCCTACATTCTCGTTTATTCCGGCTTTCAGGTGCTGCAGAACGTGTCGCTGTACACGCAGGTGGCGATCGGCGAGTCGCCGGACCGCTACGCGGGGTTGCAGCTGGCCCTGCGCTTCGGCTTCAAGATCGCCGCCGGCTTCTTGCTCGGATGGCTGCTGCTGCGCAGCAATCCCAAGACGCTGCTGATCGTGACGGCGGCGATCGTGCTCGCGGGCGTGGCCTGGGCGGCCGGCCTGCCGGGACACTGGTACCTGCTCAGTTTCGGCATCCTGGGGGCCGGCGAACTCTTCGGCGTCTACTATCCAAATTACATTCTCGGGTGCTCGCCGCGCGAGCGCATGCGGCAGTACATGGCGCTGACCAGTCTCATCACCATGCCCGTCGGCTTTGCTCCCTTGCTGTACGGCAGGATCTCCGACAGCCTCGGCACGGTGGACAAGTCCTTTGGCTTTCAGATGAGCTTCCTGGCATCGGGAGTCATCCTGACCATCACCATCCTGCTGGTGTCGCTGGGCTTGCCGGCGCGGCCGAGAGTCAAGCCGCTGACGGAAGCTCAGTTTCAGGCGCAGCCCGGGAGCGAGGCGTGAGGCCGTAAATCCCGCGGGCATGCATGGTTCTCTCATGTTCGGCTGCTAGATTAGCTGCGGCCCTGCCATTTACCCCACGAATCTCAGGGAGAATGACGATGACAAGAGCATGTCAATGGGCACTGGGTTTGACACTGGCGTTGCTGATGGCCACAGCCGCGCCGGGACAGGAGAAGAAGCGGCGCGGCGGCCGCGGCGCGGGCGGTTTCGGCGGCGGGCAAATCATGTTGCTCGGCCAGAAGTCCGTTCAGGAAGAGCTGAAGCTCTCCGAACAGCAACTCGAGAAACTGACGGAACTATCGAAGAAGAACCGTGAAGGATTCAAGGACCTCTCGTCGGAGGAGCGCCGCAAGAAGCTGACCGAAACGAATGCGGCGAACACCAAGGCGCTGGCGGCAATCTTGAAATCGGAACAGAGCAAGCGGCTCAAGGAAATCAGCCTGCAAACGCGCGGCGGCAGCGCCCTGGCCGATCCGGAAGTCGCGTCGGCCTTGAAGCTGAGCGACGAGCAGAAGGAGAAAATCAAGACGATACGCGAGGAGTCTCGCGGCAAGGGGCGCGGCGGCTTCTCGCCGGAAGCTCGCAAGGCCGCTCTGGAAAAACTCATGGGCGTGCTGACGGATGAGCAAAAAGCCACCTGGAAGACCATGACCGGCGAGCCCTTCAAGGGCGAGATCCAGCCTTTCGGCCAGGGCAAGGGCCGCAAGAAGGGGGCCACGCCGCGCAAGAAGAATGTGCTGGAAGACGTGAATTTCTTCGCGCAGGACGGCGAAAAAGACAAGAAGCCGGCGGCGACCAAGGACAAGGATAAGGGCAAGGGCCCGAAGGGCTTTGGCAAGGGCAAGGGGCCGAAGGGCTTCGGCAAGGGGCCATGGGCCGGGAAGGACAAAGGCAAAGGTCCAAAGGGGTTCGGCAAGGGGAAGGCGCCGTGGGCCGGGAAGGGCATGGCCAAGGGCAAGGGGCACAAGGGCTTCGGCAAATACGCCGGCCGTGGCGGCTGGGCGGGCGGCCATGGCAAGGGTTCCCGGCGCTCCGCCTGGTCGCGGCACAAGGGCGGCCGGCACATGGCCTTCGGGCCGCGGCATCATCGCGGGCATCGCTCGGCGATGAGCCGGCACGGCCATCATCGCCACGGCTGGGCCGGACGGTCGGGACGCGGCATGGGGCCGCGTTTCGGGAAGCATGGGCCACGCCATGGCTCGGCCGGACGTCATCACGGCAAGCGCCGGCCATCGGCGCGCGGCTGGAGCGGACGCGGTCCGGGGGCCTCGTGGAGACGCGGACCATCATCCAGCTCGCGTGAAATCCGCGCCGATCTGGAGCGAATCGAAAGGGCGCTAGCCGACCTGCAACGCCGGCTCCGCCGTTAAGGCGTTCAAAAATGAAAGGGCGAGGTAAGCCGGCAAACGGAAAAACTCATTTCATCACAGAG
>VGYC01000039.1 GCA_016873095.1 Planctomycetota bacterium
TGAAAAAAACTGCAACCGCGGGCTTATTCTTACGAAGTCGAGAGTTCTGCGGGGGAAGAGATTCTTGCCCCTTGGTGAGAACCGAAAAAAGACTGGCTCGTCGTACATCGCAACGGGCTCGCATCGACCGAAAAATCGTTGCTATGCACAGGAAATCGTTTACAATCAAGCAGGTTGTGCCCAGACCAGGCCCTCGAACCCGCACCAGCGCCACAACCGATCCGAGTACCACGCCTTGCACCGCCTCATCATCTGTTGCTTGCCGCTGCTCCTTGCCGGCTGCCTGCCCCGCGTGGTCTGGCTGCCTGACTCGAGCGGCCTGGTGTACACCGCCGGCCCGGGCGGAAACTTGCTGCACGTGCACGATCTGTCGCGCGGCAAACCGCTGGTCAAGGACCTGCCCGGACGCGTCAACGTCCCCGCGGTCAGTCCGGACGGCAAGCTGCTGGCTGTTGCCCTGCTGGCCGGCAACAGCCCCAACAGCCGGGTCCGCATCCTGGTCTTCGATCGCGCCGGACGGGAGACGCATCGTTCCGACGAGATCCCCTGGCACGGCGAGACCAAGCTTTATTCCGCCAGGCCGCTCGGCGCCGAGACCTACTGGGAGCCGGCCGGCACGCGGCTGCTGATCGCCGGCGACGATCGTCTCGGTTTCTATGACCTCAAGAGCCGGCAATTTCGCGCGCAGCCGGGCAACTTCGGCCCCGGCCCGCTGATTTTCGGCGGCGAATGGCGCGGGCCAAGGAGCAAGGATATGCTGGTCCGCTGCGACGGGCAGTTCGCCTTGCTGGACTGGAACGGCGCCGTCCAGTCGCTGCGCGGCCTGAATGTCGAGGCTAGCAATCAGGTGCGCGACGCCATGACCACCTGGCCCGCCATCTTCTCTTCGCGCTGGGATGACGACATCGCCGAGGTCGGCTGGAACAGCGACCGTTTCCGCTTCGACCTTGCCAGGCGGACGGTTGCGTTCTCCCAGGTGCTGCCGGACTTCGCCGACGGCCGCAAGGTGGTCCAGCAACGTTTCTCGTTCGGCGCCGGAAAACCCAGTGTGCGCGTCGTCGAGTTGGTTGCCCGCAATTTTGGTCTGGGTGGCGACGGCCAGGAAGGAACATTCGGCATGTTCCGCGTCGAGGTTCTGAAACCAGGCCAGGACCAGCCGAGCGTGCTGGTGCCGAAGATCTCCGGCTGCGTGCAACTGGTGCCGTCGCCGGATCGCCGGCTTCTCGCCGTCGATTGCCTGGCCGACTCCGCCGACCGCGCGCCGCAGGAGCGGACCATTCTGGTCGTCGATGCCGCCGGCCGGCTCATCTCGCATATCGGCACGATTTTCCCGAAAGTGGGTCAGGCGGAATAGTTTGTTACATTGGCCTGACGTTTGGCAATTACACTGGTACAGCACGGCAAAGTGGTGGCAGGCCGCAAGCTCGTCTCCGTTCAATATTCTGCTTGAAATGGCCTGGTCTCGGTCAATAATGAAGACTTGGCACTAGTTCGCGGGTCAAAAGGGCGCCGTTCGTTAAGGAGTGCCGATGGCCATCCAGTGCATTGCTTGTTCCAAGGTGAATCCAGCAGACGCCGTCTATTGCTACTACGACGGCCGGGCACTTGCGGGCAGCGGCAACGAAGGCCCCATGCGCGTCGGCGCCATGCCGTTTCCCATGCCCTTTTGCTTTTCCGACGGCGAGAATTGCAAGAACTTCAATCAACTGGCGCTGGCCTGTGACGCGCGCTGGGACGAGTCGCGCAGGCTTCTCGCCGATGGAATCTGGCAGACGTTTTTCACGGCCATGGGTCGGCTCGATCTGGCGACCGCGGCCCAGCAAGCCGCCAGGCAGCCCGACCTTGACGTGGGCCTGAGTCAGTTGCTCGAGGTTTTTCCCACTGATCCGGATGTGCTGCGTCCGCCCAAGCTGGCGTTGTCGGCCACGCAGCAGGACCTGGGGACGCTGGCGCCAGGAACCGATCGATCCTTCCCGTTGCAAATCGCCAACCAGGGCTTGCTGGTCCTCCGCGGCATGGTGTCGTCCGATTGCGCATGGCTGTCGATCGGGCAGCCGGCCGGGCAGCCGGCCATGCGCGTCTTTCAAACCCGCGCCAACCACACGCTCACGGTGAAGGTGCTCGGGCACAAGCTGCGCGCCGGCCGCAAGCCGCTCGAAGGCACCATCGTCGTCGACACCAACGGCGGCAACACCACCGTCGTCGTCCGCGCACAGGTGCCGGTCCGTCCCTTCCCCGGCAACAACGTGCTGGCCGGGGCCAGGTCGCCGCACGAACTGGCGGTCAAGGCCAAGGCCCATCCAGCCGAGGCGGCCGGCCTCTTTGAACAGGGCGCTGTCCGGGCCTGGTACGCCAGCAACGGCTGGACCTATCCCATCCAGGGCACCGAAGGCACCGGCAAGGGCGCGGTCCAGCAATTCTTCGAGGCCCTCGGCTTGACGAAAGCCCCGCGGCTCGAGATCAGCACGCAGCAGATTGTCTGCAAGGGCAAGCCCGGCCAGCGACTGACCAAGCACATCACCATCAGCACTCAAGAGCATCGCCCGGTCTACGCCAACGCCTGGGCCAGCCAGGACTGGATCAAGCCGGGTGTGGCCAAACCGCAAGGCAACAAGATCACGATTCCGTTGCACATCGAAGTGCCGCAGCGCCCGGGAGAACACCTGCAAGGCGCCGTCACCTTCCAGGGCAACGGCAATCAGCAGTTCGTCGTGCCGGTGACCATGGCCGTGGCGGCCGCCGCCGAGCGCGAGGAAGAAGCCGCCGAGACCACCAGCGGCGGCCTGCGCATCGGCTGGCTGGTGGCCGCCATCGCCGCCATGATCGTGATCACCGCCGGCGTCGTCGGCTTCATCATCAGGAGCCATGACGAGCACGGCGATCCACCCATCGTCCCAAACCCTCAGCATGTGCAGCAAAAGCCGCCGACTCAGCCGCCCGGCGAGCGGCCGTCCGGCGAGAGTGGAGCCTGGTGGCACAAGATGCAGGGAGCCGGCTTGACGGCGTCGCTGGCAGCGCTCGGGGAAGTCATTCCTCAGGAGAAGGGCATCGTCGATGGCATCGGCAACTCGTCCGACATCGAGCGCTACAAGGCTTACGATGCGCTGCGTGACAAGCTGCCCGGACTGTTGCGCCAGCTCAAGGCCCGCGAACCGCTGGCCCGCGTCATTGCGGACTGCTGTGTCTTCGAACCCGCCGAGCGCAACGTCTCGCCCCTGGCCCAGGCCTTGACGAGCCAGATCCCCCTCGATCGGCAGGAATTTCGTCCCGAGGAAAACGGTGACGAGTTGAAGCGCGCCGTCTGGTCGCTGCGGACCTTGTTCACTGCCATCCAGAACAAGGCTATTAGCGACGATCGCGCCCGCCTGCTGGCCAATCAACTCGGCTCGGCAATGGTGTTCGGCATCTCCCTCAACACTGCGGCCCCTCTGGAAGAACTCAAGAAGGAGTCCGAGCAGCTGCTCGCGAGCCGTTGCTACCGGGGCATGGTATCGACCGCCTCGAAGTCGCTGGAGCACGCCCTGTTCATGCGCGGTGAACTGCTCAGAGAGTTCGCCGGACAGCTGCCACCGGCCGTGCGCAGCAAGATCGACGTCGAACTGGTCGCCATCGGCCTGGCCAAGAACGGCGCCGCCTTCCCGAAGCTCGAGCCGATCCTCAGAGAAAGCCTGGAGAGCGTCGATATCGCCGCGGCGTTCAAGATCCTCGATGTCTACCAGCGGGCCGGCAAGGACCTGGCGCCGCAGCTTGAAAGTGTCCTGTCCACAAAATGGAAGGTGCTCGCCAATCCCAAGCTGCTCACTCACGCCGACAAGGTGGCCGCGCTCCGCAGGGCGCTGGTCCCGCCCAAGATTCCTCCCGAACAGCGCCTTGCTTACGTGCAGAAGATGACCACAAGCGCCCTCAAGCTCACGAAGTCGAAGAAAGACATCGATTATTTGCAGGACACCTTGAAGCTGGCGCATGCCTCCACCATGGCCGCCGCACTCCTGAACAAGGATGCGGGTGCGGAGCGGTTCGAGGATCTCGTCGAGGTGGTCCCCAAGCTGGAGCCCCCCGCTGAACCGGAAAAACTGCGGAAAAACCCAAGGACAAGCCCGACCTGCCCGACAAGATCGACAAGATCAAGCGCACCAAGAAGAGCGCGGCTATCGGCCTTCAGCCGAAAATCTACAACGATACGCTGCGCGCCAGTGCCCCTCTCGACCCGCAGCGTGGCAGGCCGTGCAACACCTACCGCATCACCTTCCAGGCCGGTCAGATCTACACGATCGATCTCATGAGCCGGTCGTTCGACACCTTTCTGCGCCTTGAAGATCCTTCCGGCATCACCATTGCCACGGACGATGACGGCGGCGGCAATCGCAACTCCCGGATCATCTTCAGCGCCCCCTCGACCGGAGAATATAGCGTGATCGCCACGACCTACAATGGCCGCCTGGGCCCGTACACGCTCGTGATTCGCCGCGGTACTGGCGGATCGCGCGGCCTGCGCCCCGGCGGATTTTCGCTACCAATCGGGCCTGGGGGATTGGGACAGATGCCCATGGGGCAGGAACCCAAGGAGAAGGACAAGTCGGCCGACGGGCAATTTGACGTGAACGACCTGGCCATCCTGGAGAGCAAGAAGAGCCAGCGTAGCGCTCGCGTGGCCGCCCTCGAGAACATCGCCAGCAGCGTCAGCAGCGCCGGCAATGAACTGGCGCCGCGGCATGCCCGGCGGCTGGCCCGCTATCTCCTCACCGTGCAGGACAAGGAACTCGAGGAGATCGCCCCCAAGCTCGAGTCGTTCACCAAGTGCCGGCATCTGATCCTGGCACTGGCCGACCAGGTCGAAAAGACCGAGGGACCGCAGTTAACTGCCGAATCCGTCGTTGGCGCCGTGACGGGTCAGACCCTGCAGTTCAACCGCGACGAGGACTGGCGGTCGGCGTGCCGGCGCTTGCTTGTCCAGCTGGCCCTAGACCTGGGAGCGCAGCGTGCCACCAGTGTCGGCGAACAGGCGGCCGAGATGCTGCGCGATCTCTACAAGGAACAGGGCTACGCCTTCGGCATGGAGGAGGGCGAGCTGGCGTCCTTGACCCGCCCGGCACAGGCGCTGGCCGCGGTCATCAAGCACGTCGCCGTCTCGGCAAGCAAGGACGGCGCCGCCCCGGAACACCGGGACTACCTGGAGCGCGTCGGCCGCCATGTCCAGGCCGCCCAGTTCGTCGCCGACAACGACCTCGAGCGCCTGATCATCCTGCAGCGCGTCTGGCTCAGGGTGCTGAGCATTTACCTGCACAAGTCACACCCGGAAATTGCCGCCAGCGCCGCCGAGATCCAGCAACAGCTGGTCACCCGGGACCGCCGCGCCAGCAACGTGCTCGACCAGCTCCGTGCCGGCGAGGAAACGACGCTGCGCATCTGGTCGCTGGCGCACAACCCGAAATGATGATTGCGAGGACTCCATGCAACGCCGCTCGCTTCTCCTCGTCGTGTTCGCACTCGGCTTCCTGACGCCGCCCGCTGCGCGCGCCATCCTCATCGAGGCTGGCGGCATGCAGGTGGGTGGCTACGTCATCAGTAACAACGGCATGACGCTCAAGATTCGCGTCATCGGGCCGGACGGCGAGAAGAACCTCGAGTTTGAGCGAGCCAAGATCAAGATCATCCACCAGCTCGATCGCACCAAGCTCGAAAAACTCAGCAAGGACCAGCCGCAAGGCTACGCCGACCTCGCCGAAGCGTTTGCCGCGCACAAGCAAGATCCCGAAGCACGTGACGTGGCCATGCGCTTGTTCCTGATCGCGGCCTATCTCGACCAGAAGCAGTTCGCAGCCAGGTCGCTCATGCGCATGAGCCTTCTGGCGGCTTCGCCGGAGGAAGCCCGCCGCTGCAAGGCCATGGCGTTCCTGCTCGACCCCACCATGGACGCGACGGCGCTGCGCGTGGCAGCCGTCAAGCCGCCCGCCAAGGCGCAGTCCGGACCGTTGCAGGATTTTCTCAAGACGCTGCAGCATTTTCGCGCCGGCCAGGTGGACCGCCTGAAGCAAGCCAAGGAAATGTCCGAGCGGCTGAACAAGCTCTTTGCCGCGGCGCCAGGCATCGGTTCGCAGGCCAGCTTCCAGCGCCTGTGCAACGATGCCTTCTGCAGCACCTGTGGCCGCCGGGGGGTGATAAAATGTTCCCTCTGCAAGGGCACCGGCGTGAGTGTCAGTGATTTCGGCCAGCAGCAGCTGTGCACCAAGTGCAAGGGCAAGCGCCTGCCAGGCTTCAAGTTCACCGTGACGACATGCGACGTCTGTGACGGCCAGGGCGTCAATCAGGCCATCATCGACGAGAACTTGCGGAACGTGCTGCGCGCCGAGCTTTGGGCGCTCGACCAGCTTGCCGGCGGCGCTAACGCCGGCAAGCGCGGCGAGGCCAGCTGGTCGTCCGTCATCGATACCCGACAGGTGAGCCCCGCCGGCACCCTGAGCCTGGAAACCATCACCGAGTTCGACCCGCGCAAGTGCGTCTATCGCGGCGGCGTCTGGGTCGCGCCCTGATGGGCTCGTCGCTCGGCAGCGGCTCGAAGCAAAATCAGACCACAAACATTCCAGATAAGGAGTGACAACGATGTTCGCCAAGGTCATGTGTCCGGGTTGCAAGTACCAGTTCAGCATCCCCGAGGGGGACATGGGCAAGCGCCAGGTCTGCCCGAACTGCCGATCGCCGTTCCTCGCCGGCAAGTCGGAGACCGAAGGAACGCAAGCCCCCGCCCCGGCTTTTTCTGCGCCGGCCTATTCCGCGCCGGCGTCGGCCGCGCCGCCTGCTTTCGCGAAAACCATGCTCGGCGAGACGGGACCGGCGATAAAGTACAATTGCCCGCGCTGCAAGACAGCGCTGGAGTCGCCGGTGAGCGAGGCGGGCATCAAGAAACCGTGCCCGTCGTGCGGGCAGCGCCTGCAGGTGCCCAATCCGCCGCCGGCCCCGGCACCGTCGGCGGCAGCGCCGCGACTGGACAAGACCATGCTGGCCAGCGATGAGCGGGCCGCGCCGCCGTTGCCCCCCATCAGGTACAACTGCCCCAACTGCAAACGGCCGCTCGAGGCCGCCGCGGTCGAGGCCAACACCAAGAAAAACTGCCCGTCATGCGGGCAGCGCCATCAGATCCCCGCCGCGCCTGCCGCGGCCGGCGGACCCAACCTGAACAAGACCATGCTCGCAGGCGACGGCAGCAGCCAGCCCGTCGGCGCCGCCGCCTATGCCTCCTACGGCACACCCGGCAGCGCTGCCGCCCCGGGCGCCCCGGGCGCCCCGGGCGCCGCGCCGACCACGCCGCCGCCGATGATCGCTGGCGTGCCCGTGACCGGCAAGAACATCGCCATCGCCGTCGGCGCCCTCTTGCTGCTCCTCTACGTCGTGCCAGCGCTCATCCGCGGCGGCCGAGCGGACAACACCGCCGAGATCGCCAAGATCGAAGAAAAGAGGAGGAAAGACGAGGAGGAATTCGAACGAGCGAAGAAGGAAGTGGAAAAGCACCAGGCCTACGTGGCTGAACAGAAGGAGTTCTTCGCCAAGGTGCGCCGTACCCTTGATGACCTGGCCAAGGACGCCCGGGACCAGGAATCGCGGATGCGCCGCAACTATGAAGACGCCATCGCTAGTGCCGACGACACCCAGAAGGCGGTTCTCAAGAAGAAATTCGACGCCGAGCAACGCCGCATCGACGAGGAAAAACGAGCCAAGGAGCGGGAACATCAGAAGACGCTTGAGGAAATCCAGACCAAACTCGCCCAAAAAGAGCGCGAATTGCAGACGGCTCGGGAGCAGGAGCAGAATAGAAGGGCTATTGTCACACAGCCGGTCGTCGTCCCACAGCCGGTCTACTATCCGCCCTACGATCCTTACTACTGGCGTCCCTGGTGGCTGCGCTAGTGACTTGTCCCGGTTCGATTGATGGGAAAACGAGGCTCCTGCCGAGCCGTCAACGGGCGGCGGCTCGGCAGGAGCCTCGCCCTCCCCAATACCCATCGAGCGATGCGTGACGTTGCACGACTGGACTTCGCTCGAAGATGGCAGGCTGGCCGGCTCCAGCAAGCAAGTTGACTCTACCACATCATGACGAGTCCCGTCAGCGACCTGAGCCGCCCGTAGATGTCCAGCACTTGCTGGGCGGTTTGCACCATCGGCTCGACGGTGACGGCCACGTGGCGGCCACCTACCGCCTCGCGCACCGAGTAGGGCGGGTCAGCGTTGGTATCGAGTTGCGCCCGGACCGCCGCCACGGTGCGCGCCACGAAGCCGCGCTCCGCCTTGCCGATCACCTTGAACATGTAAGGCCCCGGGAAGGCATGCGTGCTTTCCAGCAGATCGATCGGCGGTAACTCGTACATACCATCTCCAGCCTACCGGCGCGTTCGCTCCGGCACAACAGAAGTTGCCGGCGATGCTGGCGATCCAGTGCTACCGACTTTCCGGGCCGTGCCGGTTATCGCGCCTGGGCAAGCACGGCAAGCAGGAAAAACCACGCAGCTGCGCGGTTGCGTCTCGTACCGGCAGTCTCCGGAAGTTTTAATGGGTAGGCGATCCGCACACTGCGCGTGCGGCCAGCGGCACACCCTATGTGCCGGCCACGAACATGGACTCGCCCTCGAGGACTGCCCATGCCGGCCCCCTTCGGCCGCCGCCGAGCCTTGCTTGCCGGATATCGCGCTGCCGCCGAACCGGCGGATGCTCTGCCGGCACTGTTTCGGCAGTCCCCGCTTTGCGAGTGCTGGGAACTCGTCGCCGCCGATGACACGGCCCACGCTCGCGTCCTCCTGCACCACAACGCCTTTGACGCCGTCTTGCTGGATCAACCCGTCGATGACTGGACGGCCGGCCTGCAGGACTGCGCGACCGTCGTGCAGTTGACACAGTTCCGCCCCGAAGCACTCACGCGCGCCTGCCAAGACGGTGTCACCATCTGTCTGCCCCGCGACATGACGCTGGCCCACCCGCCCCTTCTCGAGGCCGCGCTGGAACAGGCTGCCCGTCTCGCCGACGAGCGCCGCCTTCATGCGCTCACGATCGATCAACTCGAGCAGTCCCGTCGCCGCATCGACCGCCTCGTGAGCCTGATCTGGCGCTCTTCGCCGGCCGAACCGAACACCGGCTGGCTGGCGGAACGTTACATCCTGGAAAGGCTCGATGAGGAACTGGCACGCGCACAACGGCACGCCGCGCCGTTCACCCTGGCCATCGGCGAGGTGCTCGAAGAGGATGGCCACCAGGAACTGCCCGACATGCACGAGTGGACGGCGACAACGGTGCATCGGGCCAAGAGGCGCTGCGACGTGGCCGGACAGTACGGGCCGAACCGCTTCCTCCTGCTCATGGTGCACACGCCCCAGGACGGCGCGCTGACGTGTTGCCGGCGCCTGCAGCGCCTCCTGCAAGCCTGCCCGCCCTTCGGCGGTCCACGCGAGGCAGTCCGCGCCTACTTCGGTCTGGCTGCATCGGCGCACGGCTCGACGCCGTCGCTTCTCCGTGCGGCCGAGGAGAACCTGCAGACCGCGCGAAATGTCGATGACGGCATCGCCGTCGCCTCCTGAGGCCTGAGCCGGCTGTCCCGCTGCGCTCACCTTCCACCACGCGGCATGACAAGGACGCTGCCACGCAGCTCCTGCAGCATTCGCTCCACGCGCTCGGCCGATAGGCCCGAGCCGAGCAGCGTCGCCGCCGCGCCGGCGGCGAACGGCGTGGCGAGGCTGCTACCGTGGGGGCCGGGCGTGCCGTCCGGCGCCACCGCAATCGTATCGTACATCAGCAACCCCGGGACTCTGGCCAGCTCCATGTCGCTGGGCGGGCCGGGCGAAGTGTAGGGTTGCGGCCGGCCTTTCAGGCCGGCGGCGCCGACGGCAAGGACGCCGCGCGAGTCGGCCGGCGTGCCGATGGTGCCCAGGCCGGTGGCGTAGTCGAGAAACACCGGCCGGCCCTGGAGCCGCTGGGCATCGTCCCTCGCCTGCACGAAGATGCGCGGACGCAGCTCCCACGATCTCTCGGAAGCCAGCAAGGTTGCCGAGCCGGGCGGCCGCGTCCCCGCCGCCACCGACAGTTCGCTGCGCTGCAGCACCAGCTTGCCGCGCGGATCCTCGAATGCCAGCCATTTCGAGCCGACCTGCCTTTCCACACGCACGGCGTATCGGCCTGGCTGATCAATGGTGATTTCCAGCGGTGTCTCGTAGACCGCGAACGACGGCTGGTTGAGCAGCCGCTGCGTGGGCCACAGTCGCGGCGGGCTCGACGAGAAATCGCTGGAATAGGCGACGACCTCCAGATCGTCGGCCGGGACTTTCTTGCCGTCCGGATCGCGCTGCCGCACCAGTACGAGCCGCAACCGCGCCAGCGGATAGAGGTATTCGTCCGCCTCACCGGCGCGCGGCTGGTAGTCCGGGTCGTGCGGCTCGCGCCACTGCATGGACAGTCGCAGCCGTGTCCCGGCGGGCAACTCGGCAGTCCGGGCCTTGTCGTGCGGCTGCCAGCCGAGGAAGTTCAGCTCGCGCGTCCACAATCCCTTGTGCAGCGGCGACTCGGCCGGCGCGAACTCCATGACGCCATTGCCATCGACATCGTGGTACAGGCCCGTCCAGCACTGTCCATTGTGGTCGCCGGCCGACTGGAACCACAGCGCTCGCGGCCGTGGTCGCTCCTCGAGCAGCTGGCTCAGGCCGCCCGCGCCGCTCAGCGGATAGCCGTCGCTCCAGCCCAGCGAGCAGGAGACAATGGCTATGCCCTTCAAGCTCTTGATCGCGCGGATCAGGTCGTGAAAGCGATTCTCGCGCTTGCTGTACTGCCGCTCGGACTCCGCCTGGTACTCCAGGCGATCCTGAATCCAGACTCGCGGACTGAAAATCCAGCCATAGATCGGACCGAGGTAGCCGTACTGCCGCTCCAGGTCGCGGTCGTCGTCGAAATCGTCAAGGATGGGGACACGGTCGTGGAGCAGGTCGGCACGGTCGCGCTGCAGGCGAGCGCGATAGGAGATCAGTTCGTCCTGGCGCCGGCCCAGATGCTCGGAATAGTACTCGCCGCGGAGGTGGCGGACGACATCCAGCAGCTGGCCGGCCGTCACGTCCACGCGCAGCAACACCAGGTCCGACTCGGGTGCTGCCAGCGCCGCCGCCATGGCGCACTGCGTGCCGTGGCCCGGTTGCTTGGGATCGCCGGCATACGGATCGGGCGCAATCGTCGGGTTGCGCGCCGTGGTGAGATCGACGAGCTGAGTGGACCTGGCGAGCTTGCCGTCCTTGACAGCGTCTTCCCAGCCGCGGAAATCATCGTCAATGATGGCGATACGCACTCCCTTGCCGCGCTGCTTCTTGGCGTGCATCGCGGCCAGGCCGGACTGCCTTAGTGCCAGTGCATTGTCACCGCCGGCCGCCGGCCGAATTCCGGACTCGGCCCTGGGCGGCATACGGACCACGGAAACCTCATCGAGCTGGGCGAGGCGGGCGATGTCATCGACCGCGCCGATGCCGGTCACGATGGGACCGAGTTGCTGCTCGAGGAAGAACAGCGGCGCGGCGTCAGCGATCCGCCGCTGCCACTTGCGATCGAGCACGTCCGGCGTGTATGCCAGCACCAGCTGGAAGCGCAGCCTGGCCGTCTCCTTCTTCTGCACGAGTGCCCAGAGGTCGGCGTCGATCTTGTCGTGCGCGACCGTCGGCCGGGCAACGGGCAGCGCGGGTTCGGCGACGGAGCGCAGGTACGGGACGACTTCCGTAACCAAGATGGGGGACGCGTTGCGCAGCGGCAACGGCAGGTCGCTCCGATCAATCCTGGTGGCCAGCCAGCCGGTCGGCAGTCGCCGCAAGTCCTTGAGCAGGTTGTTAACATTGCCGGCCGGCAGGACGCCTTCGAGTCGGCCGAACGGGCGGCCGCGCACGCCGCGCGTATCGTAGCCGATGGCTTCGCGGAATCCCTGTTCCGCAAGCAGCACGCGAACCTGGTCCGCCAGCAGTCGTTGCCGGTCCAGCGGCAGGCCATCGACAAGATCCAGCCGTACCCCGACCGGCTGATTGCCGTCGGGCATCTTGAAATCCGGCGGCATGAGCAACAGGCCGGCAATGCTCGGATTCCGCTGGATGTCACCGACCTTGCCCGCGTCGATCATCCCCTCGAGCATGTTCTTGCCCTGGTCCTCGCGATCGGTCCTGGGATGCTCATCCAGCGGCGGCACAAACTCGAAATCCAGCGATTTCAGGTGCTCGATCATGGCATCGTACAGCAGCACGTGCGGATCGCGCGGCGCGATGATGTTGTAACGGATGAGGACACGGTACTTGTCAGGCCGGGGCGGTTCCGCCGGCCGGTCTTGCGCGACGGCGTTCACGGCGAGCAGAAGCCCGATGATTGGAGTGAGGTAGTCTCGCATCATGGCTGTGTACCAGAAGTCCTGTGTACCAGAGGTCCTGTGTACCAGAGGTAGCGTTGCGGGCTCGGGCTTTGCCTCCGCGCGTGGTGCAGGCAAGGCACATGAAACCATGCCATGCCGCCATGGGAAAAACAGGATTGCCGATCCGCGGGCAATTCCGGAAACTCACCTGCAAGGAGAAAAAACAGCGTCCCGGGCGCAATCGTTCCGGCCCTCCTATTTTACCCGGCTGGAACATCTTTTTCTCTCGTTTCCATCGACGGCGGACGGACAAAGAAATGGCCTTCGACTACCAGGTAGCGATAGTGACCGGCGCGTCCAGCGGCATTGGCTGGGCGCTGGCCAAGGAGCTGGCGTCGCGCAAGTGCAAGGTCGGGCTGCTCGCCCGCCGCGGCGACCGGCTGGCGGCGCTGGCGGAGGAGATTCGTCTTTCCGGCGGAGAGGCCGCCTTCGCCGTCGCCGACGTCAGCAATCGCGCCCAGACGCTGGACGCCATGGCAGCGGTCCGCCGCGAACTGGGACCGGTTGACCTGCTGATCGCCAACTCCGGCATCGGCACGCACACTCCCTTGAAACCGCTGGACACCGAGCGCGTCGAGTACATGATGCGCGTCAACATCTTCGGTGTCATCTATGCCATCGAGGCAGTGTTGCCGGAGATGCTCGAGCGCGGCAAGGGGCATCTGTCCGCCATCTCCAGCCTGGGGTCCTACAAGGGCTTCCCCGGCGAATCCGGCTACTGCGCCAGCAAGGCCGCCATCAACGTCTATCTCGAAGGCTTGCGCATTCAGCTCCGCAGCAAGGGCATTGCGGTTACCACGATCTGCCCCGGCTTCATACGCACCGCCATGACCGAAGCCCATGCCTTTCACATGCCCTGGGCGATGGAAGCGGACAAGGCCGCCCGCAAGATCGTCCGTGCCCTCAAGAGACGCAAGAAGGTCTACAATTTCCCGTGGCAAACCACCTGGCTGACCAAGTTCACCTGCTGGGTCCCTGACTGGCTGCTGGCCCGGACTTTGAATCCATACGTTGTCGAGGGCCCCAAGCCGGAAAAAGGCTCGGCCTTCAAGAAGTGACCTACGCGTGCTGCCGTTCGCTCTTCAAGCCATGATCGAGGGAGCAAGATGACCTTGCAAGGTCGAACCATCGCCCTGGCCGAGGGTCGGCAACTCGAAGAGCTGGCGGCGCTCCTGGAAAAGGAAGGCGCGTCGATCTGGCGCTGTCCCCTCGTCAGCATCCTGGACGCGCCCGATCCCGCTCCCGTGATTGCCTGGCTCCGCGAACTCATCGCCGAACGCTTCGATTACCTGGTGTTCTTCACTGGCGAAGGTGTGCGCCGGCTGCTTGGCCTCGCCGAACGCGCTGGTCTTCGTGATGACATGGTCGCGGCCCTGGGCAAGACCCGTCTTGTCACGCGCGGCCCCAAACCGGTTCAGGCGCTGCGTGACATCGGGCTGTCGCCGTCGCTGGTCGCGAGCACGCCCACCACGGCAGGTGTCATCGACTGCCTGCGAAGCCAGTCGCTGCACGGCGCCACCGTTGGCGTCCAGCTTTATCGTGACAGCAACGAACCATTGCGACGCTTTCTGGTCGACGCCGGCGCCGACGTGCGCGAAGTGCTGCCTTATGTTTACGCCCCGGCAGCCGACACCGAGCGCGTCGTTGCCCTCATCCACGCGCTGGAAAAAGGCGGCGTGGATGTGCTGGTCTTCACCAGTTCGCCGCAAGTTGACCGGCTCTTCGAGGTGGCAGACGAGCGGCAGCTACTGCCGTCGCTCACCGCCGGCCTGGGTCGCGTCCAGGTGGCAGCCGTCGGTCCCGTCGTCGCCGATGCTCTGCGGCAACGTAACGCCCCGCCGCACATCTGCCCCGAGCAAGGCTTCGTCATGAAGAACCTCGTTCAGCTGATAAAGCGGACATTTGCCACGGGCAAGTAGGGCTTCAGCTTCATCGCGACTCATCTTAGGGCGCGCCGCCGCACCGTCTGACAGAGCTTGCCAATTTCGGTAATTTGGAGAAAATAGGAAGAATTGGCATCATGATAACGATCCGTGCGTATGGAATCTCACGAGCTTGCGACATGGCCATCATTTGCCGCCTGGGAGCTTTGGCAAATCTGCATGGCGCGATGGTTTTATCCCACAGCCGCGGGCAAGCCTGATATAATTTTCTCGCTTGAGTCGGTTCCACGCGGCACGGCCGCCGGAACGCTCCGCATCATTCGCATCCTTGACTTCCAACACCCTGGCGCCCCCTTCTTCTATGCGAATCCTGTTTGAAACCCTCGTCGAGATGCTCCGCGCCCGGGCGGGAGACTCCGTCAACGGCTATTTCCACATGCCGGACGGCCCGGGGCCCGAGGACTTCCTGTCGTTCGCCGACCTGGATCTTCGTGCCCGCGCGCTGGCCTGTCACTTTCGCGACCACGGCTTGACCGGACAGCGAGCCCTGCTTTGCTATCCCCCTGGCGTCGAGTTCATGGTGGGCTTTTTCGGCTGCGTCTACGGCGGTGTGATCGCCGTGCCCGCCTATCCGCCGCGTGCCCACCGCAGCGATCCGCGTCTGTACAGCATTGCCGAGAACTGCACGCCGGCCATCGCGCTCACCAGTCGCGAGGTTCATCGCGACCTGGCACGCTATGTCGCCAGGTCGCCGCGACTCGCCGCCTTGAACTGGCTGGACACCACGACGGTTGCCGCCGAATTGGCCGACGGCTGGCGCGATCCAGGACCGGCGCCGGGTGACCTGGTCGCCTTGCAATACACGTCCGGCTCGACCGGCAACCCCAAAGGCGTGATGCTGAACCACGGTTGCCTGCTGCACAATCTGGCGCGCATGCGCGAGGTGCTCGGTCTGGCCGAAGCCAGGCATGCTGTTTGCTGGCTGCCGACATTCCACGATATGGGTCTGGTGGGCAACTACTTGCAAGGCATCCACTGCGGCGTGACGCTCACATGCATGTCGCCGGCCGGCTTCGCCCACGATCCAATCCGCTGGTTGCGGACCATCAGCCAGAAACGCGCCTTCGTCAGCGGCGGGCCATGCTTCGCCTTCCAGCACTGTGTCAACCGCATGACACCAAAAAAGTGCGAGGGGATCGATCTGAGCTGCTGGAAGGTCGCCTATGTCGGCGCCGAGCCGGTTTCCGCCACCGTGCTCGAGCGCTTCGTGCGGACATTCGAGCCCTATGGCTACCGCCGCGAGACCTTCTTTCCCTGCTACGGACTGGCCGAGAGCACGCTGATGGTGACCGGCGGCGACTACCGCGCGGCTCCGATTGTCCGCGGCTTCCGCCAGGACGCCCTCGAGGAGAACCGCGCCGAACTCGAAGCGGCCGGCAGGCAGCTGGTCGGCTGCGGACGCGCGCTCGACGACCTGGACGTGTGCATCGTCGATCCCGACACGCGCTTGCCGGTGAGCGAAGGCCGCATCGGCGAGATCTGGGCGGCCGGACCGAGCGTGGCGAGCGGATACTGGAACCGCGCCGAGGAATCCGCCGAGCTGTTCCGAGCCCGCCGCGCCGATGGCAGCGCCGCCGGATACCTTCGCACCGGCGACTTTGGCTTCCTGCAGCAGGGCGAACTGTTCGTCAGCGGCCGGCTCAAGGATCTCATCATCATCCGTGGCCGAAACTTCCATCCACAGGACCTGGAAAGCGCCGTCGAGGAGGCGATCCCGGAACTGCGCGGCCTGGGAGCCGCTGCCTTTGCAGTCGACGCCGATCCGGTCGCCCGGCTGGTCATTGTTCAGGAGGCGCCGCGCGCCTTCAAGGCGGGACAGGGCAACGACCTGTTTCTCAAGGCTCGCCAGGCGGTCGCCGAGCAATTCGAGCTGGAGCTGAGCACACTGGCGCTCATCAAGTTGGCCAGCATCCCACGTGCATCCAGCGGCAAGGTGCGCCGCAGCGAGACGCAGCGACGATACCTGGCCGGCGCCCTTGACATCATCGAGAAGATCGACGCTCCCGAACCGGAGGAGCCGGTTTCCCAGCAAGGCCCGACCCTCGTCGGCGCCGGCTTGGAGGCAGCCATCCGCGACTGGCTGGTGGCCAGACTGTCGAAACGCCTGGGTGTGCCTGCCGAGCAGATTGACCGCGACAAGCCGTTTGCCGCGTATTTGCTCGATTCCATCATGATGGTGTCGATGGCGGCGGACCTCGAGCAATGGATCGGCCGGCCGTTGTCGCCAACCTTGCTCTACACCGCTCCGACAATCGCTTCGCTGGCGCGCAAGCTCGCCGGCGAGACACGCGTCGAGGACAATGGCGAGTTCCAGGGACCCGCTCCGGTGCCGGTTGCCGTCGTCGGCATCGGTTGCCGCTTTCCCGGCGCCGACCATCCCGACGAGTTCTGGCAGCTGCTTGCCGAGGGCAAGGACGGCGTCGCCGATCTGCCGGCGGGACGCTGGACCCGTATCCCGAAGGACCTGGCTACTACCCGCGCCGGCTACCTTGGCAGCGTCGACCGCTTCGACGCGCAATTCTTCGGCATCGCCCCGCGCGAGGCCGTCTTCATCGATCCACAGCATCGCCTTCTGCTCGAAGTTGCCTGGGAGGCGCTCGAACACGCCGGCCTGGCGCCGGATCGGCTCGCCGGCAAGTCCGTCGGTGCCTTCGTCGGCATCTCCAACAGCGACTACGGCCGGATACTCACTCAGCACACCGGCTACGCCGACGCTTACCTGGGCACGGGCAACTCGCCGAGCATGGCCGCTCATCGCTTGTCGTATCACCTCGATCTGCACGGTCCGAGCATCGCGGTGGATACGGCCTGCTCATCGTCTCTCGTCTCGGTGCACATGGCCTGTCAGAGCATCCGCAACGGCGAATGCGATCTCGCCCTGGCCGGCGGAGTCAACTTGCTGCTCGCCCCGGAACTGACCGAGGCGCTGTCGCGCGCCGGCATGCTGTCGCCGACGGCACGCTGCAAGACCTTCGATGCCGGAGCCGACGGCTATGTGCGCGGCGAAGGTTGCGGGCTCATCGTCCTCAAGCCGTTGTCGGCTGCAATCCGTGACGGCGACCAGGTCTTCGCCGTGCTGGAGGCGTCGCTGGTCAACCAGGACGGCCGCAGCAACGGCATCACCGCTCCCAACGGCGGCGTGCAGACCGAACTGATCCGTCGCACCTTGCGGCTGGCCCATCGCCGGCCCGACGAAGTTTCCTACATCGAGGCACACGGAACCGGCACGCCGCTCGGCGATCCCATCGAGTTTGACGGCTTGAATGACGCCATCGGCGCCGCCGACCAGCCCTGCACTCTTGCCTCCGTGAAGACGAATCTGGGCCATCTGGAAGCGGCCGCCGGCATTGCCGGACTCATCAAGACCATCTTGCAGATTCACCACGCGCACATCGTGCCGCACCTGCATCTCGATGAGCTCAACGCGCGGATCAAGCTTGACGGCAGTCGTTTCCGCATTCCACGCGACTTGCAGCCCTGGGAAGGCAGCCGGCTGGCCGGCGTCAGCTCCTTTGGCTTCGGCGGCACCAACGCGCATGTGCTGGCCTCGCAGGCCCCGGCGATGGTTCCGGCCGTGTCGCCGGCCGATGACCGGCCCGTTCATGTCCTCACGCTATCGGCACGATCAGAACCGGCGCTGCGCGAGTCGGCCCTTCGTTACCTGGATTGGTTCGCACGCCATCCCGATGCGGCGCCGGCGGACGTCTGCGCCACGGCGGCCCGCGGACGCAGCCATTTCACGCAGCGCCTCGCCGTACGCGGCAGCTCGCTGTCCGAGCTGAGCGACGGCCTGCAACGCTGGCTCGACGGCAAGCGCGATCCCGCCTGGCAAATCGGCACTGCCCGGCCGGACCTGTCGCGAAACATTGCTTTCCTGTTCACCGGCCAGGGGTCCCAGTACGCCGGCATGGGCAAGCAGCTCTATGAAAGCTGCGCGGCGTTTCGTGAAGAGCTTGACCGCTGCGACGCCATCCCCCGCGGCCACGGCTTCTTCTCGATCCGCGAAGCTCTGCACAGCGCGGAACGGCTCGACGATACAGATATCGCTCAGCCGGCACTGTTCGCGCTCGAATACTCGCTGGCGCAGCTGTGGCGGCGCTGGGGCATCGAGCCGGCAGCCGCGCTGGGCCACAGCGTCGGCGAGTATGTTGCCGCCTGCGTCGCCGGCGTCTTTTCCCTCGAAGACGGACTGCGGCTGATTGCCGAGCGCGGCCAGCTCATGCAGGCATGTCCCGAGGGAACCATGCTCGTCTGCTTCGCGCCGCTGGCGGAAATCCAGGAACGGCTCGAGCGCTGGCAGGACTTCCTCAGCATCGCAGCGATCAACGGCCCCGAGAGCATCGTGCTGGCGGGCGACGCCGGTGTCATGGCCGCTTTCCAGGAAGAGCTGGCGGCGTTCAGCATCGAAACCAGGCCATTGCACGTGCGCCGGGCGTTTCACTCGCGGCTGATCGAGCCGGCGTTGCCGAAGTTGCGCGACATCGCCTCCGGCATCACGCTTCAACCACCGGGGATTCGCCTCATCTCGAACAGGACCGGCGACTTCTTCCAGGCTGCGCCGGACGCCGGTTACTGGGCCGAACATGCCCGCATGCCGGTGCAGTTTGCCAGGGGCATCCAGACGCTGCATGAGGCCGGCATCACACATTTCCTGGAGATCGGTCCCGAGGCCGTGCTCAGCCGGCTGGGCCCGACTTGCCTGGCCGGCCAGGACGCGACCTGGCTGCCGTCACTGCGCCGCGGCAAGGACGATTGGCAGGAGTTGCTTGCCAGTCTCGGCAAGCTCTACGTGGACGGGGCCGCGATCGATTGGGATCGCTTCGACAGCGTGCGCCGGCGCCGCCTGGTGCTGCCTACCTATCCGTTCCAGCGGCAACGCTACTGGTATGATGACCTGCCGCGCGGCGTCGTCTCCGCCGACGAGATGGTCGCCGCCGCACCGAAGGACGGCTCGACAGAGATCACCTGGCAGCCACGTTCCAACTGGAGCGAAGGATTGCCGCGACTGGCCACCGGCTTCGACAAGCTTCCGGGTGGACTCGAAGCTGTCGCGGCGCCCATTGTCGCCAAGGTGAAGAACGCGCACGACATCGGCATGTTCGGCGATTTGCGCGTGGAATTCGATCGCCTCGCCGGCGGCTACGTCGCCAACACGCTCAAGCAACTTGGCTGGCGGCCCGGCGCGGACGAGCGCGTCGAGCTGGAGCCACTCGCCGAGCGCTGCAAGGTCCAGCCCGCATATCGCCGGCTGCTGGGTCGGCTGCTGGAGATCGCCGCCGAGGACGGCTGGCTTACCGCCGCGTTGCACAGGGAGGGCGAGGCTCCCGCCGAGCCGCACAGCTGGCATGTCGTGCGGCCGCCGGCCGCGGTGGACATCCAGGCGTGGCACGAGGATCTGACGAGCCGCCGCGCCGATTTCGCGGTCGAGCTCAAGCTGGCCCATCGCTGCGCCACGCTGATGCACGCCGTGATGCGCGGCGAGCAGGACCCGCTCCAGGTCTTGTTCGGCGAAGGGGCGGGACAGCTCACCGAGCAGCTGTATGAGAAATCGCCGCTGTCGCGCTTCTTCAACGAGTTGCTGGCGGAATGCGTCGCCAGCGTGCTGGTGCCGCTGGCCAGGCAGCGGCCGATACGCATCCTCGAAGTCGGCGCCGGCACGGGCGGGACCACGACCTACTTGCTGCCGCGCCTGCCGGCGGAGCGCACCGAGTACGTTTTCACGGACCTGTCGCAACTTTTCCTGGCGCGCGCCCGGGACAAGTTCCGCGCCTATCCGTTCGTCGAATATCGATTGTTCGACGCCGAGAAGGACCCGGCCGGCCAGGGCTTCGCCGACGGTCAGTTCGACATGGTCATGGGCGCCAATGTTCTCCACGCCACGGGCGACCTGCGTCTCAGCCTGCGGAACATCCGCCGGCTGCTGGCTCCCGCCGGTTTGCTGGTAATGCTCGAGGGCACCGGCCGGCGTCGTCTGCTCGACATGATCTTCGGCCTCACCGACGGGTGGTGGAAGTTCCAGGACGCCGATCTGCGCCAGGGCTGCCCGCTGCTGTCCCCCGCGAGCTGGACCAGGCTGCTCGTCCAGGAGAAGTTCCCCGAGGTTGCCATCGTCCCGGCGCCTGACGATGTCATGCCGGACCCGGATCAGGCGGTAGTACTGGCACGTGCCGGCGAACCGGTGCGGCAGGATTCCGAATCGGCCCGATCCCGCGCGTGGGCGGTCAACGGCGTCGCCACCAAGAACGCCAGCACGACTCCCCAGACCTGGCTGGCCATCGCCGACCATTCCGAACTCGCCGACCACGTGGCAAAGCGGCTTGCGGCGGAAGGTGCGAGCGTCGTCCACGTTCATCACGGTGAAATGCTTGCCTGGGAGGGACAGGAACGCTGCTGGATTCGTCCCGGCGAGCAAGAGGACATCGACGCGCTGCTGGCTGAAGTCCGGAAGCGCAGCCAGCAGGCCATCCACGTCATCGATTTCAGCGAAGCAGGCACGCGGACCTGGCCCGGCGTCGAACGCCACTGGCTGGTGACGCGCGGCGCGGCGCCGCTCGGCGAGGCGCAGGCGAACTTGACCTGGCAAGCATGGCTCGACGACAAGCTGGATGCGACGATGCGCCTGGTGGACGTCGATCCAGACGCGACCGTGGACGCGCAAGCCGATTCCTTGCTGGGAACGCTGCTGCATCCCGACGATGAGCCGGCGCTGGCGTACCGGGGCGATCAGCGCTACGTGCCGCGGCGGCCGACTCCGACCGGGCCGGCGGCAGCCGGCGACCGGGTCGCAGCCATCGATCGACAGGCACTGCTGGCGGCGTCGCCTTTCGATCGTCGGGCCATGGTCGAGGGTTATCTGCGCCGCGAGTTCGCCAACGTCCTCGGTCTCGAACTGGCCGCCGAGGATCTCGACAAGCCGTTGCAGGCCTTCGGGCTGGATTCGCTCATGGGCATTCAGTTCCGCAATCGGGTCGAGGCCGGTCTGGGCGTGTCGTTGTCCATCGTCGATTTCTTGAAGGGACTGAGCCTGGGTCAAATCGTCGAAAACTCGCTCAAGGAACTGGCGGCCTCCGCCGAGGCACAGGCGGCCAGGCCCAGGAAGGAGCTTGTCGTCCCCGGCAATTTCACACCCGACAAGGTCACCAACCTCTCGGAAGGCGAACTCGACAACCTGTTGCAATCGCTCATGGATTCCTAAAAAGGGCAAGGCGAGCCGGGAGCGAGGGCGACCGGAGGATCTGGCAGCGGACGAGTCCGCTTACGTCAAGGCCAAGGAACGGGGAACTGACATGGCCCGTGTGCTGGTGACCGGGGCGACCGGCTTCATCGGCCGCAATCTGGTCGAGCGGCTGGTCAAGGGTGGCGATCAGGTCGTCTGCCTGCTCCATCGTCGCGGCGCGGAGAACTTCTTCGCTCCGCTGCAGGTCGAATATGTTCGCGGTGATTTGCTGACGCCCGGCTCGCTCGATCCGGTCCTCCCCGGCGTGGACATTGTCTATCACCTGGCCGGCGCCACGCTCGTGCTGTCTGCCAAGGAATTCGCGCGCGGCAATACCGAGGCCACCAGGTTGCTGGCCGAAGCCTGCGCCCGCCAGGAGCGCCCGCCCCGGGTCGTCTTCGTGTCGTCCCTGGCCGCCGCCGGGGTTGCGCCTGCAGATCGACCGCTCACCGAAGAGTCACCGGCGGCCCCCGTTTCGGAGTATGGCCGCAGCAAGCTTGCCGCCGAGCAGCATCTGCGCGCCGTCGCCGATCGGGTGCCCATCACCATCGTGCGCCCCCCCATCGTGTTTGGCCCATGGGACCCCCTCACCGTCATTCTCTTCAAGATTGTTCGACTGGGCATCAACTTCAATGCCGGCTTGAAGGACTATCGCCTGGCGTGGATTCATGTCGCGGACCTGGTCGAGGGACTTGTCAAGGCAGCCCGAAACGGCGAGCATCTGCCGCCTGATACCAGGACCGCGCCGCCGGGTCGCGGCATCTACTTCATGGCCATGGACGAGATGCGCTCCTTGCGCGAGGCCAGCGAGCTGACAGCCCGCGCCTTGAAGCGCAAGATGCTGGCCTTCATCTACTTCCCAGCGTTTCTGTGCCGCTTCCTTGCCAAGGTAAACGACCGGATAGCGCAGCGCATCAGCCGTCCGAGTCTCATGGTCCCCGACAAGATCGCCGAAGGCCTGGCCGGCTCGTGGATGTGCAGTTCCGACAAGGCCAAACGCGAGCTGGGCTTCTCTTGCCACTTCCAACTCGAGGCGGGCCTGCGCATGCTGGCCCAGTGGTACCGCAAGCACGGCTGGATGTGACAGCCGCAGGCCATCCCCAGTTATGTCTTCTCGAACTCGAAGAATTGCAATAGCGCGCGCAGAAAATTCACCACCTCGCCTTTCTTCTTGACGCACAGCGTCGGACGTCTGGTCCTGGAGCAGACCGTGTCCGCGACATGACCCAGAAGGAAGGCGGCGGGGCCGGTGCGGCCGTGCGAGCCCATGACGATCAAGCTGGCATCGACCTCGTCGGCGACGGCCAGCACCGTACTCGGCACCTCGTTGCCGAGATCGAACCGGACGGTCCACGGAACACCCTGGAAGTTGACGCTTGGCAAAAACTCGTTCCAGTGCCGCTCGGCGTGCCCTTGCATGATGGCGGCGAACTCCTCATAGCTCTGATCGCTCTTGTGCCAGCCCAGGGGAACTTCGTAGGTGTGCTGGACGATCACCGACGCGCCGGGCATGGACTGGGCGATGGCACAGGCCACCTCCAGGGCTTCGCGCGCATGGTCCGAGAAATCCACGGGCACGAGGATCCGCTCGTAGTGAGGCTCGTCGCCCGGCGAAACCATCAACACCGAGCAGGGCGCCTTGCGCAGCAGCCGCATCGCCGAATCACTCAAGAGGTCGAGATCATGCAGCGGACGCCGCCCCAGGCAGAACAGGTCCGCAGACTTTTGCGCCGCTAGCCGGATCAATTCCGGGACCAGCGACCCTTGCCGGCCGATGGCGTGGATTTGCGTGCTGACCGGAAACAGGCTGCGATGCTCATCGATCAGCGCTTGTATTTTCTGTTCGATCACCTCGTCCACTGGCACGACCAGGTCGGCTTGCTGGGCCAGTTCGGCCGGCAAGTCAAAGGTGAGCGCCACATGTGCGACATAAATCGCTCTCGCCGCCTGGGCAAGGCGCGCTGCATGACGCAAGGTTGTTGCATCCCGGTCATCCAGGCCCGCGCCCACCAGGATGGTCTGGTATCGCTTCATGTGGCAATCTGTGGCAATGGGAAAATCCGCACATCATTTCCTCGCGGCCTGCGCGTTCACACGACCTCCTGGCCAGGCGTCACTGCCGTCGGCCGCTGACAACTTCCGTTGCCAGATCCTCGGCATCGTAGATCGCCCGCAGCGCTTCCGGGATGGCATTCGAGCAGACGGAAACTGCGCGGGCCACCTCATCGGTATAGGCGAAGTCCCAGACCAGCGACTGGATGTTGCCGTCGAAGATCAGGCCGACGACCTCGGCGTCGCGGTTGATGACCGGGCTGCCGGAGTTGCCACCGATGATGTCGGCCGTGCACACGAAGTTGAAGGGCGTCTTGAGATTTAGCTTGTTCTTCCGCTCGATCCAGCGCGGCGGCAAGTCGAAAGGCGGCTTGTTCTTCTGCTCCGCCGCCTTCCGGTACAGGCCGGCAAAGGTCGTCTCGAAGGGGATGTGCTTGCCCCCTTCCGTGTAGCCCTTCACTTGCCCGAATGCCAGCCGCAATGTGAACGTCGCGTCCGGGTAGGTGTTGGTTCCCAGGGCGGCGAACTTGGCCCGGGCGATCGTGTCGTAGGCCTGCTTCTTGGGCTCCTCGACCTCGTTCTCCATGACCTTGCGGATGGCCCGCGCTTCCTTGTCCACCAGCCTGGCAAGCAGGATCATCGGGTCCTTCGACTCAGCAACCGCCTCCTTGCCGCCCTCGTAAAGCCTCTTGCGCTCCTTGACATCGAAGAGCTTGGAGCCAATCAGCTCGCCGGCGCGCTCGCGCGGCGACTTGCCGGCGAGGATTTGCTGCACCAGCTTGTGCTGGTAGCCGAGTTGCTCGACCAGCCAGGATAGCGAATCGTTGAGCTTGGCCAGCTCGTACTCGCGGTACAGCGGCCGCTTCGAGAACAGTTTCAGCTCCAGCGACTTCTTGTCGGCGTCGCCGAATTCCTCGAGACGCTTCTCGTTGGGCTTGGCGAACTCGTCGGCCGCGCGGACCAGCGTGCGGGCGTAGCCGAACAGGCTGCTGTTGAAGCCCGCCCCGCCTTCCAGCACGATGTACTTGCGGATGTTCTCCCCTCGAATCTTCTGGATCTTGGCGATGATGTCCCAGGCGTCGGCGACGTCCGAAAGTTCCGCATCCTTGGCGACGGCGGCGCGCAGCGCTTTCTCCTCGGCCTTCTTCTTGGCCATCATGGCCGGATCCTGCAAGCCCTCCAGGCCGCCCATGCGCGCCTTGCGGCTATTGGCGACGCTGAACAGGAAGTCCTTCGCCTGCCGTTCCTGCTCGACCCCCTGGCCGCTGTACACACTGGCCATCACCTCCCAGCGATTGAGCCGCTGCAAGAGATAGGGGAAGCCGGTGTCGCGCAGGTATTCCAGCTCGGCGACGGTGCTGAGCCGGTCCGTCTTGCCCGGATGCCCGGAGACGAACACCAGCTCCTCGTCCTTGACGCCGGACTTGCTCCACTTGAGGTAATGCTCGATCTTGGCCGGCTTGCCGTTCTCGTAGACGCGAAAGAAGCACACATCGAGATCGTAGCGCGGATAGGCGAAGTTGTCCGCGTCGCCGCCGAAGAAGGCGATCTGCTGTTCGGGCGCGAAGACCAGGCGAACGTCGGTGTATCTCTTGAAGCGATACAGGTGATATTGCCCGCCCTGGTACAGCGTGATGACGTTGGAACGCAGGCCGGTCTTCTTGAGCGAGTCGGCCTCGATCTTGGCGATGATCGCCCGACGGGCCTCGAACGCCTTCTCGGCGGGCAACCCCGCCTTGACCGCGGCTTTCACTTGCTTGGTCACGTCCTCGATCTCCATGAGGACGTTCAGCTCCTCGTCCACCGACTTGTATTCCTCGTCAAGCGTCCGGGCATAGAAGCCGTCCTTGACATAGTCCTTGTCCTTGCTGCTGAGCTTTTGCAAGGCGCCGAGGCCGACGTGATGGTTGGTCATGACCAGCCCATCGGCCGACACGAAAGAACCGGAGCCCCCCGAGTTGAAGCGGACCGACGACTTCTGCACGTGTTCCAGCCACTCGGGCGTGACATCGAAGCCGTACTTGTCGTGCAGCAGCTTCTTGGGAGGGTTGTTGAACAGCCACATGCCTTCGTCGGCACGGGCCGTCGCGGAGAGCATTGCCATGATGATGCCTGCGGAGATTAGTGTTGACGATCTCATGTGGAAACACTCCTTGTGTCGCGTGATCCGGCACAGGACATTGTACAAACTCGGAACTCGTGCCCAGGCGTGTCCATGAGGTTCCGATCGGCGCGCGATCGGAGTCCGCCGCGAAGACGCGAAGATCGCCAAGAAAGAAATGCTGGAGCCTTGCATGTTGTGGATTTCGTGGCGATCTTCGCGTCTTCGCGGTGGAAAGCAAGACCTCAACCCAGCAGTTGGGCATTGCACGCTGCTATGCGACTCTGTGCCTGAAGCCAACACGGCTCGCGCGCCGTCAGGGCAGCCCGTACGCCCTCCGGGCGTTGCCGGAAAAGAACTGCCGCGCCGCGTCCTTGCCCCGGGGAGCGACGTGGTCGCGGACGATGGCGAACACCGTCGCGTAACTGGCCCGCGTGTCGCTCACCGGCCAGTTGCTGCCGTACATGAGCCGATCCTGCCCGAACGTCGCCCACAGCGCATCGAGGACCGGACGGTAGAAGCCGGCGTCGGTCGGCGCCTTGCGCTCGCGCGGCAACGCGCCTTCCACCAGCGCGGAAACCTTGCAATAGACATTCTCATTGGCGGCGGCTTCCTTCATGCCCCTGAGCCAGGCCTCGGGCGGCGCCTTGCCGTCGATACCCAGGTTGGCCGCATGATTGATGACGATGCGCAGCGACGGCAACTCCCGCGCGAGCTTCGCCACCACTGCCGGCATGTCCGGCCCGCCGTTGACATCCAGCGTCAAGCCTCGGCTGGCCAGTCGCCTGAGGTCGCCCAGGTATGCCTGAATCTCGAGACCCTTCGCCAGGGCATCCTTGTTGACACGGATGCCGCGGAACAGCTTGTCCTTGCCAAAGCGCTCCAGGTGCTTCGCAAAGTCCTTACGACCGGGAGACAGCTGCCCGACGACGCCGATGATGGCCCTGTTGCGCTTCGCCAGGTCGAGCAGCCACTGATTGTCTTCCAGCCACGGACTGGCCTCGACGACGATGGTCCGCGTCACGCCGACCGGCCTGGCCACCTCCAAGAAATGTCGCGGCAATACGGTCCGGTAGAGCAGCTTATCTCCCTTGCCTGGCCAGGGCACGCCCTCCGGCCGGGCGGGATCATAGAAGTGCGTGTGCGTGTCGATGATCTCGTCGTCTGCACGAGTCGCACGGCACACCACCAGGGCAATGAGCATTGTTATCGCTGCCAGTCGCGCCATATTTGTGTCCTCCTTCGTGGGCACCATTACAATAGTAAGCGATGACCACGCCATTACGACTCGCGGTGCTGGTGAGCGGCAGCGGGACCACCTTGCAGAACCTGCTGGACCGTTGCGCCGATGGCCGGCTGACTGCGCGCGTGGTCCAGGTGGTATCGAACGTGCCAGGCGTGAAGGCCCTGGAGCGTGCCGCCGCCGCAGGCGTGCCGGCGGCTGTCGTGGTCCGCAAGGAAGCCGGCTCGCGCGAGGAGTTCAGCCGCCGCATCTTCGACCATTGCCGCCATGCCCGTGCCGACCTGGTGTGCCTGGCCGGCTTCTTGCAGATCATCACGATTCCGGACGATTATCTCGGCCGGGTCATGAACATCCATCCGGCGCTGATCCCGGCGTTCAGCGGCAAGGGCTACTACGGCCGACACGTTCACGAGGCCGTCCTCCAATCCGGCGTCACGGAAACCGGCTGCACTGTCCACTTCGCCGACAACCAGTACGACCACGGACCGATCATCTTGCAAAAGAAGGTTCCGGTGCTGGCCGGCGACACGCCGGAGACGCTGGCCGCCCGCGTCTTCAAGCAGGAGTGCGAGGCCTATCCCGAGGCGATACGGATGTTCGCGGAGGGAAAATGCCCCTGATTGGTTCCTCAGGTCCTCGGAAAGACGTGAGTCGATGAAGGCTTACCGGCCAGCACCCGCGCGCTGTCACAGCTCTCGCTGAATGATCTCCTCCTTGAAGAGCGAGAATCCTGCCTTCAGATACGTCGGCAGCGCGTTGGGATGATCGAGCGTGCAGGTGTGCAGCCAGAAGCGGCGCGGGTTGTGGCTCCAGGCCTTGTCGATGGTCCACTGGAGGAAGTACCTGCCCAGTCCCTGGCCGATGAACTCCGGCATGAGCCCGAATTGCAGCAACTCGACCTCGCCCTGCACACGTCGATCCAACTCGGCGAAGCCGGCCGGCACGCCAGCGGCAAAGAGCACATGCACGTCATTGCACGGGTCGCGCAGCAACACCGCCAGCTCCTCATCGGACAGGCGGCGGCGGCTCAGCCAGTGATAGTCCTTGCCGACGGTGTTGTACAGATAGCGATAGTACGCGACCGTGGGACTGTGCGCCTGGATGACGCAAAGCCCATCACGCGGCGGCGGCACCACGCGCTGGGGACGAGCGAGCATTTCCAGGTTGTAAACCCTGACTTCCATGGTCTGTCTATGGAAATGATATGCCATGCTCTCGCGACGCCCACGACGCCCCGCGATTCCCCTAAAATGCACGCATGACGCGAACACTGGCCATCGCATGTCTTCCCTGTTTGATCCTGTTGCGCGCCGGTGCCGGCAACTCGGGCAAGGACTGGACATTGCTTGACGTCCCCGGCGCCTGGGAGCAGACCGGCGGCGAGCGCTTCAAGAAATACGACGGCATCGCCTGGTATCGCTGCCATGTCAAGGTGCCGCTCGGCTGGAAGGGGGACGACCTGGCGCTGACGGTCCAGCTGATCGACAACTGCCACGAGGCGTACTTCAACGGCGTGAAGATCGGCGGGCAGGGCGAGTTCCCGCCGCGCTATCGCAACGGGCTGAGCGATCGGCCGGCCAGCTACACCATCGCCGCCAGGCATGTCCGGCCGGGCGCGTACAACCACATCGCCATCCGTATCTACGACGACGGCGGCCGCGGCGGCTTCGTCGGCGCCCCGCCCATCCTCGCCAACGATGCCCAGGCCATTGCACTCAAGGGCAAATGGCTGTTCCGCACCGGCGACGATCCGGCATGGGCGAAGCAGGAACCAGGAGTAAGGGGTCAGGATCCGGCGACCTTTTCTCGGATCGAGGATGCGGCGGCGCTGGCGCGGCGGATGTTTCCGGTCAAGGGCGCTGTCAAGCGACTTTCCCCGGCCAATGCGCTCAAGCTTTTCAAGACGCCGGCCGACCTGGTCATCGAGCAGGTGCTGGCGGAGCCAGTCGTCCGGCAACCGGTATTCTTGAACTTCGACGAGCGCGGCCGCATGTGGGTCGTGCAGTACCTGCAATACCCCAACCCGGCCGGCCTGAAGATCCTGAGCCGCGACGCCTACTGGCGCATCGTCTACGACAAGGTTCCGCCGCCGCCGCCCCGGCATTTCCGCGGCAAGGACAAGATCACCATCCACGAGGACATCAAGGGCGACGGCAGCTTCGCCAGGCAATCGACGTTTCTCGATGGACTGAACATCGTCACGGCCGTGGAACGCGGTCGCGGCGGCATCTGGGTCCTCAACCCGCCCTACCTGCTCTTTTATCCCGACAGGAACAGCGACGATATTCCCGATGGCGACCCTGTCGTTCACCTGGCGGGCTTCGGCCTGGAGGACACGCATTCCGTCGTCAACAGTCTGCGCTGGGGGCCGGACGGCTGGCTGTACGGCGCGCAGGGGAGCACGGTGTCGGGAAATGTCAAGCGGCCGGGCATCGACACAAAGCCGGTCCATTCGATGGGCCAGCTCATCTGGCGCTATCATCCGGAGAAACGGCGCTACGAGATCTTTGCTGAGGGCGGCGGCAACGCCTTCGGCGTCGAGATCGATAGCAAGGGCCGCATCTACAGCGGACACAACGGCGGCAACACGCGCGGCTTCCACTACGTCCAGGGCGGCTACTACCAGAAGGGCTTCAGCAAGCACGGGCCCATCTCCAACCCATATGCGTTCGGCTACTTTCCGGACATGAAGCATCCCGGCACGCCGCGTTTCACGCACACTTTCGTCATCTACGAAGGCGGCGCCTTGCCAGCGCGGCACGACGGCAAGCTCTTCGGCGTCGCTCCGATGCTCAATCATGTTGTCGAAAGCGAGATCAAGCCGCGCGGCTCTACCTTCGAGACGCGCGACATCGAAGTCCCGATCACCACCTCGGATAGCTGGTTCCGCCCCGTCGATATCAAGTCCGGACCTGACGGCGCCTTGTACGTCGCCGACTGGTACGACAGCCAGGTCAACCATTACCGCAACCACGAAGGCCAGATCGATCCTGCGACCGGCCGCATCTATCGACTGCGCGACAAGAATGCATCGCCACGGAAGCCGCGCGATCTCTCCAAGCTCAGCACGCGCGAACTCATCGGCCTGCTGGGCGACGACAACCGCTGGACCCGGCAGACGGCGCTGCGGCTCATCGGCGATCGCAAGGATCGCTCGGTTATCCCGACGCTGACGCAGATGCTCCGCGCGGAGACGGGGCAGCTCGCGCTGGAGGCGCTATGGGCGCTCAATCTCAGCGGCGGCTTCGATGAAGGCATGGCCGGCGATGCGTTGCAGCATGCCGATCCACATGTCCGACTCTGGGCGGTCAGGCTGTTGGGCGATGAGGGCAAGGTGTCGCCGCGCGTGGCCAGGGCGCTGGCCGACCTGGCGAAGCGCGAGCCGCACATCGAGGTCCGCAGCCAGCTTGCTTGCACTTCCCGGCGGCTGCCCACCGATGCCGGCCTCGGCATCGTCCGCCAGCTGCTGACCCGCTCCGAGGACAGCGACGACGTGCACATGCCGCTGTTGTTGTGGTGGGCCCTGGAAGCCCGGGCCGAGAAGGATCACGAGACGCTGCTGCGAATGCTCGAGGACCCGGCCGTGTGGAACACGCCGATGGTGGAACGCCACATCCGCGAACGGCTCATGCGGCGCTTCGCCCAGGCCGGTGGCCGCATGAACCTGCTCATCGCCGCCCGGCTTCTCAGCCGCGCTGCCACGCCGGCGCAGGCGAAGCAATTGCTGGCAGGCTTCGAGCAGGCGTATGCCGGACGACCGCTGACGGGTCTGCCGGAAGAATTGCTGACCGCGCTCGCCAGGCACGGCGGCGGCTCGCTGTCGCTGCGCTTGCGGCTCAATGACGCGGCGGCTCGCGACCAGGCCTTGAAGCTCGTCGCCGACGACAGGGCCAGCCGCAAGCAACGCCTCGAGTTGATTCCCATCCTTGGCGAGATCAAGCAGCCCGCCGGCGTGCCGGTGCTGTTGCGCGTGCTGGAAACCAGCGCGGACGCCGACCTGTGCCGGGCGGCGCTGGGCGCGCTGCTGCCGTTTGACGACCCGCGCATCGCCGCGCGTGTCCTGGCCGCGCACAATCAACTTCCGGCCGAGGTCCGCGGCGCGGCTCAGGGCCTGCTCGCCAGCCGCAAGGACTGGGCCCGCGACCTCTTGCAAGCGGTCGATGCGGGCAAGATCGACAAGTCGGCCATGGCGCTCGACATGGTGCGCAAGCTGACAATTCATCGCGACGACAAGATCGCTTCCCTCATCGACAAGCACTGGGGCAAGGTCCAAGGCGCCACCACCGCCGAGATGAGCAAGCAGATCGACCGGCTCCGTGGCGTCATCGCCGCCGGCGCCGGCTCACCTTACGCCGGCAAGAAGCTGTTCCTGGCGAGCTGTGCGAAATGTCATGTGCTCTTCGGCCGGGGGGGCAAGATCGGCCCGGACCTCACGACCCACAAGCGCGACGATCTGGCCGGCATGCTGCTCAGCATCGTCAATCCATCGGCGGAGATTCGCGAAGGCTTCGAGACACACCTGGTGCTCACGCACGATGGCCGGGCCCTCACGGGCTTTCTGGTTGATCAGGACAATCGCCTGGTAGTGCTGCGCACGGCCGAGGGACAGGACGTGTCGCTGCCGCGCTCCGCCATCGAGGAGATGCGCGTCATCCCGCAGTCGATCATGCCCGAGGGCCTGTTGACGCCGCTCTCCGATCAGCAGGTCCGCGACCTGTTCGCATATTTGCGCAGCACGCAGCCGTTGAATGATTGACATCCTCGCCTGCAACTTGGAGGTTCCTTCGATGAGCAGTCTGCTGATCCCCGTACTGATGTCGCTGGTAGTGGGGGATGAACCGAAAGGCGCGCCGAAGATCGCCGCCCCCACGGGCAAGGGCATTGTCGCACCCGATGCCCGGCTGGAAAAGGTTTACACGCGCACGCAGAAGGACATCACGGGTGGGCTGACGGAAGGCGCTGCCGTCGCTCCCGACGGCAGCATCTACTTCACCGACATCCCCTTTGGTCCCAAGGACAAGGGGCTGATCCTGCGTTTTGACCCGCGGACCAGGAAGACCACCGTCTTCAGCGACGATAGCAAGAAGGCCAACGGCCTGATGTTCGACGCCAGGGGCTACCTGGTCGCCTGCGAGGGAGCCGACGGCGGCGGCCGCTGCGTGTCGCGCTGGAACATCAAGACCAGGACGCGCACCGTCGTCGCCGACAACTACAACGAGCGAAAGTTCAACTCGCCCAACGACCTGTGCATCGACTTGAGGGGCCGCATCTACTTCAGCGACCCACGCTACGTTGGCAAGGAGAAGCGCGAACTCCGCCATCAAGCCGTCTATCGCATCGATCCGGACGGCACGGTCAACGAGATCACCCACGACGTGGAAACGCCCAACGGCCTGGCCATCAGCCCCGATCAGAAGACTCTGTACCTCGCCGACCACAATCCCGGCAGCGACGACATCGTCAACCGCAAGCCAGAGAAGAAAGGCTCGATGAAGATCTATGCCTTCGCGCTGGACGACGACGGCCTGGTCAAGGGCAAGCGCAAGACCATCGTTGACTTCGGCGCCGAGGACGGCTGCGACGGCATGACCGTGGACGCCAGGGGCAACCTGTATCTAACCGTGCGCAGCGGCAAGCGCCCTGGTGTCCTGGTGGTCAATCCAAATGGCAAGGAGATCGCCTTCATCCCGACCGGCCCCGCCAACCAGACCGGCAAGGACCTGGTCGGCCTCCCCAGCAACTGCGATTTCGGCATCGGCGCCGAGAGCCGCGTTCTCTACGTCACGGTCGATCAGAGTCTGTATCGCATCCCGCTGCTGGTCGAGGGCTGGCACATTCCGTGGGCGAAATAGGCTGCCATCGCCGAATCTGTAACGATGCCGTCAGCGAGCCTGTGCGGCGATCGCCGCTGTTTCGATGGTCACGCGCACGCTCTTGAACGCCGGTGTCTTCGATAGCGGATCGATGGCGCGTGGCACAAGCACGTTGGCCTCCGGATAGTACATGAGAGCGTTGCCGGCGCGAATGTCGTAGGGGCGGACCATGATGCTGGGCATGACGCCGGCACAGCTGCGGACCGTGACACGCTGATCGGGTTGCAGCCCCAGCCGTTTGATATCGGCCGGATTCAGCAAGATCACGTCGCGGCGATCCTGGCCGCGGTAGATGTCTTGCTCCTCATAGACCACCGTGTTGAACTGCCCTTCGGAGCGCACCGTCATCAGCCGCAGCTGGTCGTCGTCCAGTGGCAACTCCGGCATTGATTGCGCGGCAAAGCTCGCCTTGCCGCTCGCCGTCGGAAAACGCGGCTCGTGCAGGATCCGGTTGGGGATGTGAAACTCCTTGCCGGTGCGGTCCAGGTCGCGCAGCCCTTCCAGGCCCGGGATCACACGGGCGATCATGTCGCGCACGTTGCAATGACGCTTGAGCGCTTCCCAGTCGATGGGCGAGGCACTGCCGAGCGTTTGCCCGGCGATGGCGGCGATCAGCTCCACCTCGCCGCGCGGCCCGTGGATGCGCGTCTGCCCGCCGTCGCTCAACCGGACGAAGTTGAACATCGACTCCTGCGTCGTCGGCTGCGTCTCCTCGTCGCGTGCCAGCACCGGCAAGATCAGCGTCTGCCGGCCACGACCCCAGGCATGGCCGGTGTTCAGGGTCGTGCTCAGGTAGGTGACCAGTTCCAGCTTGCCAAGTGCGCGGTGCGCAAAGCCGGCGTCGGGGTTGCTGCCGAACAGGTTGCCGCCCAGGCAGATGGCTGACTTGACGCGTTCCTGATCGGCCGCCTCCATGCAGGCCATGGTGTCGAGCCCCGGCGTCCGCGGCAGCGTGACGTTCAACGTCGTCTCGAGATTGTCGAGGATGTGCTGCTTCAGATTCGGGACGACGCCGACCGAGCCGATGCCCTGAACATTGGAATGGCCCCGGATGGGCAGCAAGCCGGCGTGACGTCGGCCCACCATGCCGCGCAGCAACGCCAGGTTGACGATGGCCCGCACGTTGGCCACGCCGTGCTCGTGATGCGTGATGCCCATCGTCCAGCCAAAAACGACGTTGCGGGCGGCGGCATACATGTCGGCCATGCGTGTGATGGTCGCACGCTCCACCCCGGAGTTCCGTTCAATCTCCTGCCACGTAGTCGCCCGCACTTGCCCGGCGAAGGCATCGAAGCCATCGGTGCATTTCGCGATGAAGTCGGCGGCGATCGCGTCGCTTTCCACTAGCAGCTTGGCAATGCCCGTAAGCAGGGCCACGTCGCCGCCGATGTGCGGCTGGACATAAAGACTGGCGATCTTCGAGCCAAACAGCAAGCTCCAGACGTCCGAGGGCACGCTGAAGTTGACGAGACCGATCTCCTTGACGGGGTTGATGACGACGACGTGGCCGCCGTTGCGGCGGATATTCATCAGCGAGCGCATCAGTCGCGGATGATTGGACGCCGGATTGCCGCCGATCAGGAAGAACAGGTCCGCCGTCTCGATGTCGTCGAGAGTCACCGTGGCGGTTCCCGTTCCCAGCGCCGCCGACAAGCCCACGCCGCTGGCCTGGTGACAGTAGAACGAGCAGTTGTTGACGTAGTTGGTGCCATACAGCCTGGCGAAGAGTTGCAGAAGAAAGCCCGCCTCGTTGGACGAGCGTCCGCTGCAATAGAAGAAGCTTTCGTCCGGCTGTGTGCCGCGCAGTTGATCGCTGACACGGCGCAGGGCCTCTTCCCAGGCTATGGGACGAAAATGCATGTCGCCCGGGCCGGCGAACAGCGGCTCGGTCAGCCGGCCGCACCACTCCAGTTCGCGCGGCGACAGCGTCTGCAAGTGGGCAATGGCATAGCGTTCGAAGAACTCCTGCCGCAGCCCGTGCTGCATATCGGCCACCATGGCTTGCAGAGACTTCTTGCACACCTCAGGCCAGTGGCCTTGCTCGTTGCGCATGCCGCCGGCCTGCCCGCCCATGCCGAGCGCGCAGGTCTTGCAGGCGTTCTTGGAACGCATGGCCTGCCACAGCCGCCACCAGCCGACGCGCTGGGCCATCCGCAAGGTATAACAAACCGCTGCCCAGCCGCCGCCGCTCTTCATCGGGTTCATTGGTCAAGTTTCCACGAGCAGAGGCGAAATCTCCAATCATGATCTTATCGCTTGCGGGGCGCCGCCGCGACGGTATCATTGGCAATGGAGCTTCAACGTTGCCAGCCGGGCGCGATGCGTGCCCGGACGCTTCGGGGCCATCGGGTCTCTTGTGTTCATCCACACTCAAGACCTCAGGCAGAGCGTGCAGTATCTCAAGGGCGTCGGCCCCGCGCGCGCGGAGTTGCTCGAACGTCTCGGCATCCGCACCGTCGGCGACCTGCTATTTCACTTCCCGCGCTCGTACGACGACCTGAGCGACACCCGCGCCATCACCGAGCTTTCCGCCGGCGTCATGCAGACCGTGCAGGGCGAGATCGTCGAGATGGAGGGACGCGAGATCTCCAACGGACGAAGCGTCGTGTCCATCGTGCTCGACGACAAGTCCGGGAAATGTCTTGAAGGCGTCTGGTTCAATCAGCCGTACATCACGCGCGGCTATCGCTACGGGCAGCGTGTCTCCTTCAGCGGCAAGCCGCGCTGGTATCGCGATCACTGGCAGATGAACGCCCCGCGCGTTCGCATCCTCGACGGCAGCGCCAGGGAGGAGAGGGAAGAATCGACCATCGTGCCGGTCTATCCCCTGACGGAGAACCTGCGCGCCGACGCGCTGCAAGCGATGCTGCGCCAGGCCGTGGACCGCTACGCCGCCGCACTGCCGGAGCTGCTACCCGCGAAGCTTCGTGAACAGCAGCAACTCCCCGGCAGTCAGGCAGCGCTCGCGGGCGTGCATTTCCCGCGCGATCTGCAAACGGCCAGGCAGGCCCGGCGACGCTTCGTTTACGAAGAGCTACTGGTCCTGCAGGTGGCCCTCGCCCTGCGGCGCCGCGAACTGCGCGACCGGCAGCAAGCGCCTCCCTTGCCGGTGGATTCGTTGATCGACGAGCACATTCGCCGGCTGTTTCCCTTCAAGCTGACGGCCGACCAGGACCGCGCCGTGCAGGCCGTCTGCCGCGACTTGGCGAAGAATCGGCCCATGCAACGGCTGCTGCAAGCCGACGTGGGCGCCGGCAAGACCGCGGTTGCCGTCTACGCCCTGCTCGTCACCGTGGCCAACAAGCATCAGGCGATCCTGATGGCCCCCACCGAGGTGCTCGCGCAGCAGCACTGGCGGACGCTGGACGCTTATCTTGCCAGGAGCCGAGTGCGGCGGCTGCTGCTCACCGGCGCCTTGACATCGAGGGAACGCACGAAAGCGCTGGCCGCCATCAAGGCCGGCGACATCGACCTGGTCGTCGGCACGCAGGCGCTGGTGCAGGACGACGTCAAGTTCGCCCGGCTGGGGCTGGTCATCATCGACGAGCAACACAAGTTCGGCGTGAATCAGCGGGCCCAGGTCCGCAAGCTTGGCGTCGATCCGCATTACCTGGTCATGACGGCCACGCCCATCCCGCGCACCGTGGCCCTCACCATGTTCGGCGACCTGGACACATCCACCATCAAGCACCTTCCTCCAGGCCGGCAACCGGTCACGACTCGCTGGATGACCGAGTCGCAGCGCGAACGCGTCTACACCAGGCTCGCCGAGGCCCTGCGCCAGGGCCGGCAGGCGTTCCTTGTTTGCCCGCTCGTCGAGGAATCGGAAACGCTCGACCTCAAGGCGGCCGAGCAGATGCACGCCGAGCTGAAGGAGGGGGCCTTCCGCGAGTTTCGCCTGGGCCTGCTCCACGGCCGGCTTGACGACGAGGCCAAGGACCGCGTCATGGAGCAGTTCCGCAAGCGCGAGCTGGACCTGCTGGTGACGACGCTGGTGATCGAGGTCGGCGTGGATGTGCCCAACGCCACGCTGCTGGTCGTGGAGCACGCCGAGCGTTTCGGCCTGTCGCAGTTGCACCAGCTGCGCGGCCGGGTGAGCCGCGGCAGCGTCGCCGGCGAGTGCTACCTGTTCTCGAGCCAGACGAGCAGCGACGCGCAACAACGGCTGCGCACGTTTTGCCGGACGACCGACGGCTTCGCCCTCGCGGAGCAGGATGCGCGCATGCGCGGCCTGGGCGAGTTCTTCGGTACGCGGCAACACGGCCTGGGCGACCTGCACGTCGCCGATCTGCTCGCCGACCAGGAAGTCTTGCAAGCGGCCCGCGCCGACGCGCTCGAACTCGTCGCGGCCGACGCCACATTGAAGCAGCCGGAGCACGCGTTGCTACGCCAGGCGGTCATCGAACGCTACGGGAAAACGCTGGATCTGTCGCGGATCGGATGAGTAGATCCAGCCAGGCAATGGACACATTAGCCCTTCAAAAGTTCGCGTGCACCCTTCGCCAGCAGATTCGCGGCCAGTTCGCGGCCAATTGCATCGGCGTCGCTCGTCTTGCCGGCAAGTTGCGCCTCGATGCGCCGCGTACCATCGGGTGACAGCACGGCACCGCGAATGGTCAACGCGTCGTTCAGGACCGATGCGGCGGCGCCGATGGGGACGTGACAGCCGCCGCCCAGCTCGCGAAGCATGGCGCGCTCGGCGAGGACCGCGGCATGCGTGCTGGCATGATCGATCTGTCCGAGACAGGTACGGGTCGCGGCATCGGCGGCGCGGCATTCCAGGCCGAGTGCGCCCTGGCCCACCGCCGGCAACATCCAGCTCGCATCGAGGACTTCGGTGATGTCTGCTGCCAGCCCCAGCCGTTTCAGCCCGGCCTCGGCGAGGATGATGCCGTCGAGATCTTGCTCGACCAGCTTGCGCAGGCGCGTGTCCACGTTGCCGCGGATGTCCACCAGCTTCAGATCGGGTCGGCGATGGGCCATCTGGGCGCGGCGGCGCAGGCTGCTGCTGGCCAGTGTCGCGCCTTGCGGCAGCGCGGCAAACGATAAGTGCTTGCGCGAAACAAGTGCGTCGCCGGTCGGGCCGCGCTCCGGCACCGCCGCCAGGACCAGACCCGGTGCGGCAACCGTCGGCAAGTCCTTCAAGCTGTGCACCGCCACATCGGCGACATTCGCCAGGAGCGCGTCCTGGATGGCCTTGGTGAAAACGCCCTCGCCGCCGATGGCCGCCAGCGGCACGTCGCGCACCTGGTCCCCGGCCGTCTGGATCTCGACGATCTCGATGCGGCGGTTTCTCACGCCGGTAAGCAACTGCGACACGTGCCGCGCTTGCCAGAGGGCCAGCGGGCTGGCACGCGTACCGATGCGAAGGGGAGCAGGCATGACTGACTCAAAAGGCGAGCGTCGATGCGTAAGCTCGACGTGTACGATGCGCCGCGCGGATTCGCGCACGTCGCGCTTACCGTCGCGCTTGCCGTCGCGCTTACGCCGCGACGCCCGCCGTGTCTCAATGGTAGCCTTTTTCCGCGAGCCAGCGTTCGGCGTCGAGGGCGGCCATGCAACCGGTACCGGCGGCGGTGACGGCCTGCTTGTAGTAGCTGTCCGAAACGTCGCCCGCCGAGAACACGCCCTCCACGCTCGTCCAGCACCGCTGCGGCCTGGTCCATTTGATGAAGCCCTTGTCGTCGAGGGCCAGCGCGCCTTCGAGAAAGTCGGTGTTGGGCGTGTGGCCGATGGCCACGAACATGCCGCCGGCATCAAGTTCCTCGGTGCGGTCGTCAACCGTGCTCTTGAGCCGGACGCTGGTGACGCCGTCGGCCTCGGTGCCGATGACCTCATCGACAACTCGGTTCCACTTCATCGTTATCTTCGGATTGCTCAGGGCACGGTCTTGCATGATCTTGCTGGCGCGGAGCTCGTCGCGACGATGGACCAGGTAGACCGTGCTGGCGAACTTGGTCAGATACGTTCCCTCCTCGACCGCTGAATCGCCGCCGCCGACCACGACCAGCGGCTTGTTCTTGAAGCGCGGCAGCGCGCCGTCGCACACCGCGCACGCCGACACGCCATTGTTCTTGTACTTGTCTTCCGACGGCAGTCCCAGATAGTTGGCTCGCGCCCCGGTGGCGACAATGACGGCCTGACTCTCGACCGACTCCCCCTCGCGGCTGTGCAGCACGAACGGATGCTTCTTGAAGTCCACCTTGACAATGTCGTCGGTGACGATGCGCGTGCCGAAGTTGACTGCCTGCTGCCGCATGAACTCCATCAACTCCGGGCCGAAGGCGGCACGCTTGCCGGTGTGAGCACGCTTGCCCGAATGAAAGTGTGCCAGGTTGCCGTAGCGATCATCCGGGAGAGCCGAGCGCGAGAACTGGGCCAGGGCCGCCGAATCGACGAACGGCCAGCCGGGGAAGTTCTCGACCTCGGTGGTGAGGTTGAGCTGGCCGAGCGGCGTGGTGCCGTTCACGCGATTCTGGTCCCAGGTCGCCGAGCCCTCATAGACGAGCGGTTGCAAGTTGGCGCGTGCCGCGTAGATCGCCGCCGTCCACCCCGCCGGTCCCGAACCGATGATCACAACCTTCTCTGGCATGCATTCTCTCCTTGATTAGGCAGTGCGTTCCAACATGGATGAGTATAAGCAAGCGGGGGCGGGCGAAGAAGGGGTAGGCCCGCCTTCGATGAGCTTCCATCACGCGGTGCGCGACGTCTCAGCGCTCCACGTGCTGCAGGCGATCCGCCCTGATTGCGCGGTTCCAGGTGTATGACTCACGGCATCGGCTGGCCGACCTCGGCCTGGCCGATGTCGATGTTGCGGAACGCGAACGGTACCTGGAATGTGACAGTGCGCTGGCCCGTGAAGAGCAGACGATCAGGATCGTTCTGGCCGGCATTGGCGCGAAACACCATCGTCAGTTCCTGGCTCATCACGCCGTTGGTGATCTGCATGCGGCGGCTGGGGATGTTGACGAGCTGGAAATTCTTGCCGTCCTTGTCCACCAGCGTCGGCACGTTTTGCTGCTGCGGCATGCCGCCGATGATGATGTTGCCGCCTCCCTGGATCTGGATTTGCTGGATGACGACGCCGTTCACACCGCCGAAAACGTTCTGTCCTGGCAAGTTTCCCATGCGGACCTGGATGCTGAATGTCCCGTCCTTCTGCTTCGCGGCCGATACCACCTGCATGGTGGCGCCGCCCTTGCCCTTCACGGTCTTGCCGCCCCCCTTGAGGACATCGGGCACGGACACGAGCGTTTCCGTCGGCATCAGAGCCTGCGCGGTCAGGCTGCCCGTCAACTCCTTGAACAGCTTGGCTTTCTTCTCGCCGAGCTTGAAACGGCGCACCGCTTGCCGGTTGCCCTGGGCGTGAATGACGTGCGTCGCGTCGACAGTGCGATCGATGTTCAGGGACAGCGCCTGTCCCTGGTCGTCGCTGGCCTTGTCCACGCGCGGCGAACTGGTCAGCGCGAAGTTCTGCAGGCGCGGCTCGGCCCACACGTCGAGGAGCACGACGACTTCATCCTTCCGCGCCGGCTCTTTCTTTGCGTGGGCGCGAATGCGGACGGCGCCGGAATAGCTCGTGGGCACCACCACGGGCTTGCCGGAGCGGACCTGCAGGTAATTCGACGGGCGCGGCTCCTGCAAGTAGTAACCGGGGTTGCGCGCCGGCTGCAGCTGGATCTGCACGGCGGGAGGCGGCGCCTGGACCGGCTGTGCCTGGACCACCGGCGCCGGCGGCTTGATTTCCAAGGCCGCCGCGGCCGCCGCGCGCGCCTCGATCAGCACCGGGCCTTTCGGGGCCGCCTTCGGCGGAATCACCGGCAAGACCGGCAACGGCCGCGGTTTGCGGTTCGGCGGCCGGATGCGAATCGGCGGCATGGGCGGCGGCACCATCGCCGGCAGATACGGATTGCCGTCCACCAGCCCGGCCTTCTGGCAAAGCTGATCGAACGCCTCCCAGAAGGTCGTGTCGCCCGTGTCGATCGTGATCTTCTGGGCGGCAAGTTTCTTGGCGTCGCCCTGGACCATGATGGGATACTTGCTCTGGTTCTCCAGCTCCTTGATGGCGTCCAGCACCGACACGTCCTTCAGCTTCAGACGCACGCGCCTGGGCGCGAGGATCTGCGCCGTGGCGATCTTCTCCTCGAGCCGGCGCTGGATCTCGGCGGCCCGGCGGATCACTTCCAGGTCAAGTCCCTGGCCGGCTTCCGCGCTCCTGGCAATGGCGCGCAACGCGGGCAGCGCCGGCTCGCCGATGGCCTCCAGTTCCTTGGCCGCGCGTTCGCGCTCCGCGAACTTGCTGCTGCCGAGCTGCTTGATCAGCTCCGACACCCGGCCGCCATCCTGGCTCTGCGACTGCGTTTGCTGGGCGACGACCGGCAAGGCAACGCCAAGAACGCATGCTGCCATCAACGTCCGACGCATGATCGATCTCCTTCGTGGAGTCCTTCCAGACGGTTACGGCTCGATGGTTGTGATTGATCATGATAGCCGATCTGACCACGTGACACAAACGGAAACTGACCGTCACGAAGACCGTGAAGGCGTCGTGTCATTCACGCGGCAATGCCTCGGGCCGCTTCGCCTCCAGGATGAGCAAGCGGTCGCGCTGAAACACCGGCGCCTGCCTGGTACCGCCGGGCAGCCAGCGCTCCGGGGACGCGTCCCACAGGACAACCAGGTCCACCAGCTCGCGCTGCGGATGTGTCGCGAAGTCGCCGCGGGCCCGGACGACGCCCTCGCGAAAGCGGATCGGAAAGTAGCCGCTGGCGGCCTCGTGATTGTCGAGGTTCACGTTGCCTGTCCCGAGACAGTAGTAGTCGCCGGCGTGTTCGAGATGGTCCGCGCCCGCCGCCCGCCTGTCGCCGCGGACGATGAAGAGCGTGCGATTCTCGCCCACCGCGCCCAGCCCCGCGGTGAACTCCTCGATCTCATCCTGAAGATTGCCGACGTGACCCGACACGAGACCCAGCTTCCACGAGAGCGCCACCAGCGTCAACGCCCAGCAACCAAGACGACATGCCGGCCGCGGCGTCGGACGACACGCGGCCAGCAAGCACAGTGGAAACACCGCGGCCAGCCGGCATTTCAAAAACCCACCCTGATCGCTCGGCAGATGATCGCTCACGAGCCAGTAGCCGGCCAGCAGCAGCGCGCCGTAACAAGCGATCGGCCAGCGCGGCACGCCCGCCGCCCCGCACCATGCCCCCACCACCAGGAGCAGCGCGTAGACAACCAGCGTCACCGTCGCCAGCGTATCGGCCCGCGGCAACGGGCCGAACATCTGCATGCCCAGCCCCGCGATGTCCGCCTGCAGCCGCTCCGCGCTCACGCCCTCCAGCAGGCGCGGTCGGCCTGCCGCCCAGAATCCGCTCCGCTCGAAATAGTCCAGCGTCAGCAGCAGCGCCGGCAGCGCTGCCAGCGCGATCCAGCCCAGCCGCGCCGCCCGCGCCTGAAAGGCTTCCGGCCCCGTCCGGTCCATCGCTGTCAGCCCCGCCAGCCACAGGCTGCCCGTCACCGCCAGCAGGAACCCCACCAGGTGCGTGAACCAGCATGCCAGGAACAGCGCCGCCAGCACCGCCGCCGGCCCGGCGTCCAGCCGTGGCCTGCGCAGCACATAGCCCAGGATCGTCCACAGCAGCACCATGCTCAGGCAGTAGTTGTAAAACCCCATCCAGAAGCAGCGCGGCAAGAGCAGCAGCAGTGCCGCCGCCGCCAGATAGCCGCTGTCCTTCCCGAAGCCCCCCAGAAAGTACCGGAACGACCAGGCGAAGCCGATGACGTATACGCTGACCACCACCTTCTCGGCCGTCAGCGGCGCCACGACGTGGAAAAGCCCGGCCAGCACGACGTGCACTGTCCAGTTCGGCACGGCTTCCAGCCGGATCTCGTAGAAGTCGGCGCAGCGCGGCCCACACTCCGCCAGGATGGCCGCGTTCGCCAGATGTGCCGGCCCATCCTGCGTCGGTAGATAGCGATTCAGCCACACCGGCATGAGATGGCACAGCACCAGCAGCCCCAACAGCACATCGGCTCGCCGGCTACTTACCATCGACCATTCCCCCGGCTATCAACGCTGCCCGAAAGCCGACCGCGGAAAGCTGACCGCTGAGGAAATTCGTCCAGGATTCGTCCAGAAAGTGACATACACCCCCTCGGCGCATCCTCCCAGATGGCAGCCAATAACGTAACCGATTACCTGACCATGGGTTACATTATTCCAGCGTTGGTTCTCTATGTCCAATGCGATTTAACCACAGAGACACAGAGGCACAGAGAACGGTCTTCTCTGTGTCTCTGTGCCTCTGTGGTTCTAAATTGAGAGCTGCCCCCTGCAAGCCGTTCATTCCTCGATGACTTCGCCGCCGGCGGGGGTGAGCAGCGCCAGCACGGTCGCGTAGGGCGCCTCGAAACGCAGCGGCCGCACCGAGCCGTCCGCGAACAGGAACTGCGCGATGTTTGGATGGGCCGAGCCCCAGTTTTGCAGCACGTTCACGCCGGCCTTGTCTGCCAGAACGTCGGTCCCCAGCCGGGCCAGCGCGTCCGGCCCGCCCAGGAAGAACGGCTCGTCCCACCACCACGTGCCGCTCGTGTAGTCGGCCGGGTCCATGACCTTCTCGCCCGCCAGGATCGTGCTCGACGTGCCGTCGCTGATGAACGCGCTCGACAGCACCTGCGGCCGGCGCTGGATGAGCCGCCCGTTGGCCGCGTAATCGATCCGCGCCCACGACCAGCCGCCCCCTTCATAACTGCCGTACTTGTCCGCGCTGGCCACCATGGCGCTGTTGGCCCGCCGCCCCGGGCAGATGTACGACGGCACTGTCCCGTCCCAGCGCGGCTTCTTGTGCAAATTGTCCTGCTCCAGATAGGGCAGGATGGCGTACGCCCAGCTGCCGGTCTGCTCCGCCGCACCCAGCGCCGGATCGCCCACGCCCCACGTGTACGTCTTGCCGTAGGCATACACCGTCGTGGACACGTACACAGCCAGCCCGGCCGTGCTCTTGATCGACTGCTTCCCGTCCCAGCCGCCATTGCTCGGAAACACGCGGCGGCCGTCATGATGCTGCACCAGCGCCAGGCCAATCTGCCGCAGGTTGTTGCCGCACTCGGCCTGGCTGGCCGCCGCCCGCACGCGCACGATCGCCGCCGCCGTCATCGCCAGCAACACGCCGATGATGGCGACGACGACCAGCAACTCGATCAGGGTGAAGGCGCGCGCTCTTACATCGTCACGATTCATGGACCCAGCCTTCGCCGCCGAGAGCGTCATCAGAATAAACGATGATGGCGCTAAATTAGTTGGCAGCCATGCATTGCCGGAATCGGGCCACAGTATCGCGACCCGGCCCGGCTAGCTCTTGGGCGTGCATCCCTCGCAACAGATAGTCTCCAGAGACTTGCCAATCGGGTCGCTGCACGATTTCGCTTCGCCCGTGTTGGTTTGAATTGGTTCACAAACGGTGGTCCCGCTCGCTTCGCGGAATGTGAGCTTGACGGTTGAATTCGTACAGTTGCAGTCGGCGGCCGCACAACCAGCCGACGCCACGTACCACCAGTTGCAAATCTTGCCGTTGTCGATCAACAAGAACTTGCCCGCGAAATTCTTGGCGCAGGCGAGACCGACGCAGCGTACCTCACAGGCGCCATCAACCTGTCGGACGAGACTCATCAAGATCAAGCAAGACAGTGCGGCGATCCAAATTGCGGCCTGGGTCGCCCTGTAGCCACTCTTTTCGACGAACATGCGGCACCTCCTGTTAAGCAAGAAAAAAACCTCGTTGTTGAAAGCATCAGGCAGAATTCACCCGAGCGCGTCTCCTCCTGACAAGCGCCGCTCCGACGATAGCAGCAATCAGCAGCAGCGCCAGCAGTAGCCGCCAATCGCTCCAGAACGAAGACGGCGCGCCAACAACAAAACTAGTGACTTGCGCTTTTTGATTTGTTTCAGCCACAATGGCACAAAACCGGTCAGGTTGTAGCGACAGTTCCGGCCGCGGCGTAGGGTAAGGTTCCTTGCTCCAAGTTCAGGTTCCGCTCGCGGCGGCGGTGACGCGCTTGCGCC
>VGYC01000040.1 GCA_016873095.1 Planctomycetota bacterium
ACCGCAGTCACGACGAACAGCAAGAAGCCATCGAAGAATACCTGCGCTGGCGCAACGGCCACTACGAGATATCCATGGAGCGCTGGAAAACCTACAAACGTCACCAAAGCAAAGCTGCATGAGAACTTAGAAAACGCGAAACTTGCGAACTGGAAACGGCACTAGCCGCTCTGTCGCTGACAGAGACTGGACTGGCTCGGCCGCGACAGGCAAACCCAGCAAGGTGATTAGCGAGTCGAGGGTTACCACGGGACGTCTCCAGTCACAAGTACACGAGATTGAAGTTTATCTGCCGAGCAATTGCGATTCAACACAACTCGCAAATCCCACGCCTTCCCCGGCGAACTACCTTCGGGATGAGTCACCGCGAGGGGGGAAGCTGTTTTTCCCCGGTTACCCATTTGCACCCATTTGTCCAGCAACATCATCACGAAGGAGATGGGCATGTTCCGCAAGACTGTTGTGGGGCTGGTCGTGGTGGCCGGCCTGATGTTCTTCATCAAGAAGACCAGCTTCCTCAGCTACGCCGGCACGCTGTGGAGCCAGGCGACCAGGGAGGCGGAAGAGCAGGTGCCGACAAAGTTCGAGATCGAGCGGGCCCGGCGTGAGATCGCGGCCATGGACGGCGATATCAGCGGCGCGTTGCGGCCCATCGCCGAGTACATGGCCGCCATCAATCGGCTCAAGAAAGACGTCAAGACGGCGCGCGCCGCCCTCACAGAACAGAAGGCCAGCATTCTCGCCATGACCCGCGATCTGGATGGCAACCCGACCGTGCTCGTCTATGCCGGCGAGGAATTTTCCGCCGAACGCGTCCGCCGCAAGCTGCAAGGCGACTTCGAATCGTACAAGCGTTGCGAGGCGCATCTCAAGAGCCAGGAGAAGTTGCTGGAAGCGAAGGAACGCTCGCTGACCGCCAGCCGCGAGCAGCTATCGAAACTGGTTGCCAAGAAACGCGACTACGAGGTCCGTCTTGCACAGCTGGAAGCCGACGAGGAGACGCTGCAAACCGCCCGTATCGGCAGCAAGCTGCCCTTCACCGACAACCGCTCGACGGAGATCGAGGCCGCCCTCGGCAAGATCGAGAACCGGCTGGAGGTGCAACGCGCCGAGATCGAGCTGGCCAACGGCCCGCAGGCGCACGACTTCATCCCGGTCCAAGCCCGCAACCGTCCGGGCGCGGTCGCGAGCGTGGAGGAGATCCGTCAGCACTTGGGCGCGAATTAGTGTTCAGTTTTCAGTGTTCAGTTTTCAGCAAGCAAGATCGGGACAGTCTTACTGAACACTGAAAACTCTGTTAGAATGATGGCAGGCATGGTGGACCAATTCCTTCTCTGGGTGGACGGCGTGGGCGGCTACCGTATCTGCCTGGGTGGGCGAGTACGGATCGGCCAGGCGGTGCCGGGGACGGAAGTGGAAGCGCCGGTGTTCGCCGACATCGGCCGGCATCATGCCACGGTGACGCGCGACGAGGAAGGCTATGTCCTGGAGGCGGTCAAGAAAACGCAGGTGAACGGCCAGCCGATCGACAAGGCCGTGCTCCGCGACGGTGACCGGCTCACGCTCGGCAGCGCTTGCCAGTTTCAGCTCGGCATGGCCGTGTCGATGAGCGCGACCGCCCGGCTGCACCTGGTCAGCGGGCATCGCTTTCCGAACGGCGTCGATGCCGTGTTCCTGCTGGCCGATTCGCTGGTGCTGGGGCCCGACCCGGAAGTACACGTGGAGATTGCTGACCTGGAGCAGCCGCTGCATCTGTACCGCTGCGGGGGCCGGCTCGGCATCCACGCAGCCGGGGAATTCAGCATCGACGGGCGGCCCTGCCGTGACCGCGGCATCCTTGAATCGAGCAGCGTTGTCCGCGGCAAGGGCTTCTCGCTGGCGCTGGAGCCCGTATAGCGGCGTTTAGCGGGGAGCCGACAGGCGACCGAAGCACGCGTAGGAACCGTCCCATGAAGTTCACCTACACCACGGGACACCGGCCGCTGGAAGGATATACGCTCAAGCGCGGCATCGGCCGGGGCGGGTTCGGCGAGGTCTATTATGCCGTCAGCGATGCAGGCAAGGAAGTCGCCCTCAAACGCATCTTTCAGAATGTCGAGGTCGAGCTGCGCGGCATCGCTCAGTGCCTCAACCTCAAGCATCCCAACCTCGTCCATCTCTTCGACCTCCGCACCGACGCCAACGGCGACCACTGGGTCGTCATGGAATATGTTTCAGGCGAGTCGATGGCCCAGATCCTGGGGCGAAACCCGCATGGCGTCGGCAGCGAGCTGGCCCGGCAATGGTTCGCCGGACTCGCCGCCGGCATCGGCTACCTGCACGACAACGGCATCGTCCATCGCGATCTGAAGCCGGCCAACATCTTCCTCGAGAACGGCGTCATCAAGGTCGGCGATTACGGGCTCTCCAAGTTCATCGCCAGCACCGAGGCGTCCGCGCAGACGCAGAGCATCGGCACGGTCCACTACATGGCCCCGGAGATCTCGACGGGCAACTACAACCGGCAGGTGGACATCTACGCCTCCGGCATCATGCTGTACGAGATGCTCACCGGCCGCGTGCCGTTCGACGGCGAGAGCGCCGGCGAGATCCTCATGAAGCATCTGACGCTGGCGCCGGATTTGACCGGCGTGTCGTCGCCGTTCGTGCCCATCCTGCACAAGGCGCTGTGCAAGAACGCCGCCAGCCGGTATCGCACGATGGCGGAGATGGCCAAGGACGTGCAGCGGACCGAGCCGGCAGCGTCCGTGCCCGATCCGCTCGGCAATTCCGCGTCGCCCAACGGCAAGCTGGCGGACACGGTCGTCGAGCCAGTTGCGTTGCCGACGCTGACGCGGGCGCTGGCCGAACTGGCCGGCTCGCTGCTGCTGGCGGCCTGCATTGCGGGAGCACTGGGGCTGGCCTGGGAGATCCTCGTGCAGCCGGGCAACAACAGTGCGGTGCTCGAGGTCTTCGGTCTGGCGACGGCTTGCTCGTGGTGCGTGCTCGTTCCCGCCAAGGCCTGGCGGCAGCCGGCCGACGACTCCTGGCCGAGACGCTTCATCATGACGGCGCTGGGGCTGGCGCTCGGCATCGTCGCCGCCTGGCTGGAGGGGCAGCCGCTGGAAGACGTGCTGAATCTGCCAGGCTCGACCGCGCGCCTGGAAGCGCTGCGCTTCATGGGCCTGTTTGGCTTGTCGTTCTTTCTGATGCGCTGGTGGAAGCTGGCGGAACGGACGCGACCGCTGCGATTTGATCTCGGTCCTGTGGTGCTGGCCGCCATCCTGGCGTTCGTGCTGTCGCTGCTGCTGCCGATCCAGGGCAACCGCCACATTGCGGTGCTGGCCCTGACCGCCAGCGCTGCCATCGTGCAGCTTGTCTCGCCGTGGCAACCGCCGCAACCGAAGCGGTCCCGGCCGCAACGGCTGCGCTTCTCGTCGTGACCGTTTGGCGTCTTGCCGCCGCATATGAGGGATCTCATGCCGCGCCGCTTCGTAGCGCTGATCGCCGTCGCCTGGCTGAGCGGCGTTGCGCTCATCGAGGCGCGAGCGCAACACGGCCGCAGCCAGCCGTCGCACGCCGGCTGGCCCGAACGCATCGAAGGCTTCGGCCTCGATCTGTCTGCTGCCAAAGGCCACGCTTATCTTTCAGCCTGCCGGGAAGTCGAGACATACCTCGAGCGCCTGCAACCGCCGATCAAGGCATGGCGGCCGACGGTCGCATACATCCGCGCCCACATGGTGGACAGCGAGGCTGCCGGGCCGGACCTGCCGCTGGATCCCGGCATCGCCAGGCGCTGGGTCTTGCTGCTGAAGCCGCCAGACCTGGATTCTTTCCGCCGACTCGATGAAAGCAAGCACGGGCTCGCTCGCGACGAGCACCGACGGCAACGACTCGCGACATTTGCTAGAATGATTGTCGGCGTGCTCCTGCTTGTTGTCATCGCTGGCGCGGGTTGCAGGCGGACTCATGGCCAGGCTAACCGATCCAGAGACCCTCAAATGCTACCAGAGCGCGCTGAGAAACTGGCGATTTGACGGCTTCATCGTGTTCGAAAAGGATGCGGCTGCCGGACTGCGCAAGCACCTGGAAGGCCACACGCAAAAGAGCTTCAAGGAACTGCTTTACCGCTTCGTGGTCATTGAAGACAACGAGGTCGACCAGGTTGTCGAGAGTCGCGAACACTGGAGGGATAGGTGGTCGCACCATTACGACCTGCGTCCCGTGATCGATGGCGTAAAATACTATGTCGAAACCAGGTTGTACTATCGAAAGCCGGACGATCCGGACGACCCAATGGTCTATCTGGTGAACATCAAGCCTGCGTGAGGTCATGATGCCTGCGACACATCAGAAATCGCGGCCGTTTCCATGGCGCTGCCCCGCTTGCATGATGGATGAGGTGGTTCCGTCATGCGTGCCTTATCAGATCGACATCAAGCACGATGGCGTCCTGCATGCCGTTTCTCTGCCGAATCTCAAGGTCCCGCGTTGCAGGTCTTGCGGCGAATTGCTATTCGATGATGCTGCTGATGAACAGATCAACGTCGCCTTGCGTGAGCTCTTGCAATTGCTTTCTCCCGAGCAGATTCGCGCGGGCCGAGTACAACTCGGAGTCGATCAGCAGCAGCTGGCAAACGACCTCGGAACCAGGCTCGAAACCATCGCACGTTGCGAAGACGGCTCGCACATCCAGAGCAAGACATTGGATAACTTGCTGCGCGTCTATTTCGCAGTTCCTGGCGCCCGCGCGGTGCTGCAAGGCGCGGCGTCGCAGATCGGCGTGCAGCCGACGAACGCAGGCTAAACCGAGGTTCCACATGCCATCCGAAAGCGATCGCTTGTTGATTGACCGGATTCGCGACGGCGACGCCGTTGCCTGGGAGGACCTCATCGCACGCTACGAGGGGCGGCTGCTTGCCTTCGTCCATCGCCGCATTCACGACCGCACGGCCAGCGAGGACGTCGTCCAGGAGACCTTCGTCGGCTTCCTCAACAGCCTGCCGAACTTCGATGAGAACCGCGAGCTGCAGACGTACCTGTTCACCATCGCCTCGCACAAGCTGACCGATTTCCTGCGGCGGACCGGGCGGCATCCCATGCAGCATGTCTCCGAGGGGCCGGACGACGTGCTGCACCAGGAGACGGATTCCAACCCGGCCGCCTCCAGCCTGGCCCGCAGCCGCGAGCGCAAGCAGCTTGAGAGCGAGGCGGTCGCCCGCTGCCTCGGCCCCATGCTCCGCCAATGGCAGGAGTCCGGCGACCACGTGCGCGTCAAGGTCCTGGAACTGCTCTTCGTCAAGGGCTGGGCCAACTGCGATGTCGCCAAGCACCTCAAGGTCAATGAGCAGCAGGTCGCCAACTACCGCTTCGCGGCGCTGAAGAAGCTCTCGGAACGCCTGCAAGAGGCAGGCCTGCCGGGCGAGCTATTTCCGGCATGAGAGGGTGCGGACTTCGGCAGAGCAAGGCCCGTCACTTGCTATTCTTGGCGCGCGCATTATCGAGCATTCTCTGACACTCGTTTCGCGCATTCGTATTGGTGGCGTTCTCCAGCGCGCGCTGCAGATGTTCGACCGCCTCCGCGTATTGCCCGGTCTCGAGAAACACCTCGCCCAGCGTGCGATGCCAGCGATGCTTCGCGCTCTTGATCTTGCTGGCTGGAGGGTCGGCGGCAGCGGACCGGGCCGCAGCAAGAGCCCTGTCCTTGTCCTGGGCCTTCAGCCATGACATGGCCGCATCCGCGCGCATGCGCGAGCGAACGGCCGGCGGGGCGCGCTGAGCCAGCTTTTCAAGTAACTCGGCCGCCTGCTTGTGCTTGCCCGACCCGAGCAGCTTGTTGAGATCGTTGCGACTGTCGTCGTCCTTGCTGTTGGGCTCGGGATCACTTGCCGGCGGATCCTTGGGGATCTTGGGCGTCGCTTCCCTCAGGACGAGAGACTGGAAGAACGCGGCGGCATCCTTGTGATACGGGCTGCTGGCCGGGCCCAGCACCATCAACTGATAGAGATCGTCGCGCACAACCATCATGCGAATCTGCGCATGGCCGTTGCCAAGGACATCCATCTGCAGTTCGCGCCACGCATGGCCGGCTTTTGGACCCGACCCCTCCCTGCGAATGTTGCCCGCCAGGCTTTGTTTCAGCCGATCGCGCACCCCCGTGAGGGCGGCATCTGCCGGCCGGGCCGTCAGCGTGTTCGGTGGAAACCGGGCCAGCATGACTTGAAAGGCCGTCTTGTCCGGCATCTCGCGACTCAACAGGACTGTCTGCGCCCCTTCAGGGGACGTATCCTGCTTTTCCGCACTGGGGGCGGCGCCGGGCGGCATCTTGATGGAAAACGCATTGCTGCGCGAAAGGACTGTGCTCCAACCGGCAGTCGGGTCCTTCGGCACGTTTTTCCCGGAATCGTTCTTTGGAACAATGGGCGGTTCGTTATTGGGGCCGCGGGCCTTGGCCGTCTGCTGAAATTCCTCTTTCGAGATCGTGCGCACCGAGCCGTCGCGCAGCCGTTGCATGGCCGACGCTTCAACTCCGACCCGTTGCAGATCTTCAAGCTGCAACGGCGCCTTGCGGAACATGTCCAGATGATTGTGGTACGCCAGGCCGATGATTTTCATGTCCAGCTCGGCCTGGCGATCTCTGCGCGGACCGTCGGACTTGCCCAGCAGCATGATGAGCAGCACCACGCCGCCGATGACAAGCACGCCACCGCCGGCGCACAGAGCGATCACCAGGCCCGCGTTGCTCTTGGGTGCTTCGCGCCTCCTGCGGCGCGAGCGCGGCATGTCATCGTCGAGATCGTCGTCCTCGTCGCGTCTGCGCGTCGCGCCTCTTGGCCTGGCCGGGCGATCCGCCGAGCGCACGGCTTCGCGCGCCGGCCGCCGCCGGTCGTCATCGTCATCGGCCGTCGTCCGGGGCACCGGCACTGTCGCTCCGCAATGCGGGCAGCGCACCTTGCGCCCGGCCGACTCGTCGCGAACCTTGATTCTCTCCTGGCACTCGAGACAGGCAAGGATGATCGCCATCGGAGCTTCCCCTCACAAGTTGTGCGCCAGCTGCAGATATCTCTTTTTTTAGCCTGCACGAATGACGGAGGCAAGAAGTCGTCAATGTCACTCCGAGTCCGAGGCGGAAGCACCTATCGCAACGACCGGTCAATCCAACTCCCACGATGGAGCACGGTGCTGACGGTTGTCGCCGAATCCAGGATCGACGAATGCGGCTCCGCGGCGTCCATATCAGCCCCTGCCAGCGCCACCAGATCCGCTGATTTCCCCGCCTCGAGGCTGCCGGTTTCGCATTCCCAGCCCAGAGCCTCCGCGCCGGCGAGTGTCGCCATGCGCAGGATCACCGCGCCCGGCACCTGCGGATGCAGCCGGTGCAAGAAGCGTGCCTCGGCGAGCAAATCGAGATCGGGATTGGAAGCAAGGCTATCGGTGCCTAGCGCCACACGGACTCCGCGCGCCAGGAAGTCACGGAACGGATGCGGCGGATGGCCGAAGGCGGCGTGCGTGCGCGGACAGTAGACAATGCTGCCGCCCATAGGCATGCGCGCATCCGCCGGCAGATAGTTGCCATGGATAATCAGCACCGGCGAACTCGTTCCATTGAAGAACCTCAGCACGTGGCCGCTGTCGTCCGCGAGTCCCTCGGGATCGTAGACGCCAAGGTCGCGCAGGAATGGCACGAATGGTCCACGATGAAGCCTGAGCAGTTCCTGTTCCTCGGCGGTTTCCGCGAGGTGCACGGCCGCTGGAACGCCGGACGTGGCGGCGGCAGCGAACAGCGACGAGCGCACGCTGTAGGGCGCATGCGGACTGACGCCGGGCCGGCACGTCGGCGTTGCCGGATGCGCCGCCAGCCAGTCTTGAAAGTCTCGCGATGCGCGGACCGCGCGATCCTCGGGCAACCCGAGCACCTCGTGAAAGACAACTGCGCGACTCGATTCCGCCGAAAGGACCTCCCAGCTCGCACCCGCCGCGCTGATGTCGCCCACCAGCCTCGTGCCGAAACGCAGGCACTCGGCCAGCCCTGCGCGAATGTCCGCTTGTACTTGCTCGGCAGAGCGACAGCGGCGATGGGCAATCACCTGCCGCAGCCAGCCGGTGAAATCGCGCGACGGCGCCGCCAGCCCGCGCAGACCGGTAAGGTCGAGATGCGTGTGGGCATTGACCAGGCCGGGGATGACCGCGGCATCTCCCAGGTCCACATCGGCGCGGCGTGACCCGGCGTCTTCGACGGCGACGATGCGCTCGCCGCGGATGGTCACCAGGCCGTCGCGGATGGGCGGCCGCGACACTGGAAAGACCCAGCGGGCCCGGATGGTCCAGTCGCGGTCCGGCCAGGAGGGAAGGTTCAAGGCTTGTCTCGCAGCTGCTGAATGTAGTCGAGCAGGCAGTCGGCGGCGCGGTCGCTCAACGTCGGGATCAGCGCCTCCAGTCGCGGCACGGCCGACTTCGGCAGGTTCGGAATCATCTGCCCGTACCAGTAGGCGTGGTGCTCCGCTTTCTTCGCGTGCTTTTGGAAGGCGGTGATGAAGGCGTCGGTCGCGTCCGGATGACCGGTCTGCACCATGCTGCTGACAATCTCATGACAATCGTCCAGCGACTTCGACTTCTTCATCAGGGCGTCGAAGGTCTCTTTGAGGAAGGCGTTGGCCCCGTCGTGCCCCGGTCGGCCCAGCCGCCGGATCAGGCCCAGGTGCTTGATGGCGACCGCCACATCCAGCCAGCGCGGATCAAGCGGCGGACCGCTGTCAGGCGCCGCCCAGAAGTGGTAGTCGCCGCCCAGCGCGGCGCAGACGGCTTCGCGCTTTTCCCACTGCTTCTTATCTCCTGGCTTCGCGCTCAGGTATCGCGCGAACATGTCAAAGACGACTTCCGCTGGCAACGCGTGCCGCGCGGCATAAAAGGCGATGCCCAGTTCCTCTTGAGTCAGCGATGCATGCGCTTCGGCAAGCTTCCTCTGCAAGCTCGTGGCGCCCTGGCCCATGACGTTGACCACGGTCCTGTTCAGGTCCGTCCCGGAGCGTGCGTCCCCCTTCACCTTGGCCAGCTCGCTGCGTTGCCCGAAGGTCTTGAGCAGGAACGCCGCCGTGTCCGGGTCGTCGCCGGCGGCCAGGCAGCCGATGATCGTTTGCAAGCGCGTCAGGCGCTGCCCCAGTTCCTTCCTGACCTTGGTCCTGGACAGCGCCGCCAGCTCGCCTTCCGCTTCGCTGATGACATGCTTGCGCAGCTTGGCGCTCTTGCTCTTCTGAATGGCGTCGGCCGCGATGTCGAGGTCCTTGCCCTTCAGTGCTTTTTGCAAGACGGCGACCGCGTCATCGTCGTCGCTGGCCGACAGCGCCCGGTAGGCGGCCTGGCGCACGTCCGCTGCCTTGGCGGATGCCTGCTCGATGAGGAACGACAGGTCCTCGGCCGCGGCGCCCATGCACTCGATGGCCACGACCTTGACCTCTTTCGAGACGGATTCCAGCGCCTGCTTGACAAGCGTGCGCGACCCGTCCGGATCAAGCGCGTGCAGCAGCCGCAGACGGCGCGGATGTCCGCCGCGGCCCTTGATATCAAGCTTGCCCCGCGACTCGGATACGATCGCCTTGCCATAAAGCGGCAGGATCTGTTCGGCGATGAGATCGGCGACCTCCGGATAGGGATCGTCCAGGGCCTTGAGTGCCGGCTTGACGAGGCGCAGGTCGCGGAAAGCGCCGCGCGCGTGAGCGTCGCGAATCAATTCTAGCCGCCCGGAACCGGTCGTCGTCAGCGCCTCCAGGAGCGGCTTGAGCACGCGGGCGCTGGCCTGGACGCCGGGCATTCCAAGGTCGCTTGATTCGATCAGCTGCAAGTCGCCCGCCGCGCCTGTTTCCCCCTGGGTGTAGAGAATGGCAATGACCAGTGTCGCCAACTCGAGGAGCGCCTCTGCCGAGGCTTGCTCCTTGGCGTCCACAACCTGCTTGACGGCGTCGGCGACCCTGGCAAAAACCGGCGTCTTGGCGCCAGCCTGTTCCAGCGGCGCGATCAGCCTCTTGAGCCGGAAATCGCCGCCGGCGACGACGCTCCCGGCGATGGCCAGCCGGCGCATCTCGTCGTAAACCTGGCTGAGGATCGCGATGCTCATGGAAGCCACTCCGTCCCATGGCGAATCGCACCCTCTTGCGATCCCAGGATCCGCCTCGGACCGTAGCGGAATTCGCAAGAATTCCGATGTGCGAACGCGACCTGACGCCGAAGCCTCAATCCACGATCGCGAGGATGTCGTCCTCGGACATGATGAGGTACTCATCGCCGTCGATGGTGACCTCGTTGCCAGCGTATGACGAGAAGAGGACGCGGTCGCCCTCCTTGACCTGGAAGGCAGCGCGCTTGCCGTTCTCCAGCAACTTGCCGTCGCCCACGCTCAAGACCTTGCCTTGCTTGGGCTTCTCCTTGGCGGAGTCAGGCAACACGATGCCTCCGGCCGTCTTTTCCTCCGCTTCCAGTCGCTTGACCACGATCTTGTCGTTGAGTGGGACGACCTTCATGTCGCGTTCTCCCTGTTGTTGAATGTGTGTGATGGATGCAAATCGATTCTTGAAAGCCATGCTTAGTCTAGTCGTCGCGGCCCTTGTCGTCCAAGCTGCCGTAAGCCCGGGTAAGGGCACGGACGACTGTGTACAGCACGACGTTCTTACTCACGGGCTTGGGGATGATGCTGAAGGCGTGGGCGCTGAAGGCACGGCGCATCAGGTCCTCGGTGGCGTCGGCCGTCACGAGGATGCAGGGCAGGATGGTGTTGATCTGTCGCACCAGTTCCAGCGTTTCCAGCCCGGTCATGCGCGGCAAATGCATGTCGAGCAACGCGAGATGAATCGGCTCCTCGCGCACGATGTCCACCGCCTCCTCGCCGGAGCCGGCCAGGAACGTGCGAAAGCCCTCTGGTTCGACAATGTCACGCAACGTTTCCCGGCACCCCGGGTCGTCGTCGGTGATCAGGATCGAATAAGGTCTTGGCTCAGTCGAGGTCATAACCGCCAACCTTTTCCGCTCCACAAGAGCACCCGCTCGGCCGAAGAACGGAGAGCCGACCGGCAGCCGCCGCGTCCACTCGCCTGTCTCCTCCAAGCTGCACTTCCCCAACGGAGCAAACCGCGTACCAGCCAGGCGACTGCAGGGCTTGATCCGTAACTCCATGTCAGTTTTAAACATGAGTCGCAGAAAAAATCAAGACGAGCATGGCGCATGGCGGGAATTGCTGCAATCCCTGCCAGATACGCAAGGCGCTGCCATTATGGCAGCAGATCGAGCAACTGCGAAATGATAAGTATGGCCTTGCTGGCCGTCATTAGGTAGGGCGGTAAAATGACTTGAGGGTACACCGCGTTTCCAAACAGGGCAGCAGGAGCGCATGATGAGCAAGGCTTTCGCGCGAGTTCCTCGCGGCGTCAGGAAGAAGCTGGCCACGTTCGCCATGATTGTTTTGGTGGCAGGGCTTCCAGCGCTGGGGTGTGGCAAGGATGAAACGCCGGTCAACGGCGAGAAGCCAGTCGCACTGGCCATGGCTGGCGAGCGCGAACGGCCCGACGCCCCCGACCTCTTCGGCGGCATCGGCTGGCTCAACACCTCCAAGCCAATCAGCCTGGAGGATCTCCGCGGTCGGGTTGTGCTCCTCGACTTCTGGACGCTGTGCTGCATCAATTGCATCCACGTCCTTCCCGACCTGGCAAAGCTGGAGGCCAAGTATCCCGGCGTCCTTGTCGTCATCGGCGTGCACACGCCCAAGTTTCCCAACGAGAAAAACTCGGCCAGCATCCGCAAGGCCATCCTCCGCTACCGCATCGCCCACCCCGTGGTCAACGACGCGAACCACACCATCTGGCGGCGCTACGGCGTCAACTCCTGGCCGACGCTGATGCTGATCGACCCCGAGGGCAAGTTCTATGGCCGCATTTCCGGAGAGGGGGTGTACGACGTGCTCGACCAGCACATCGGCAAGCTCGTCAAGGAGTACAAGGCCAAGAAGAAGCTGAAAGAGACGCCCATCGAGTTTAACCTCGACCACGAGCAGCCCAAGACGCTGTTCTTCCCCGGCAAGGTGCTGGCCGACCAGAAGGGCAATCGGCTGTTCATCGCCGACAGCACCAACAATCGCATCGTCATCACCGACCTGGAAGGCAAGAAGATCGCCGTCGCCGGCAGCGGCAAGGAAGGTCAAAAGGACGGCGGCTTCGCACAGGCGACGTTCAGCGATCCGCAGGGGATGGCCCTTGACGGCAACACGCTCTATGTCGCCGACCGCAAGAATCACCTGATCCGGGCCCTCGATCTCAAGGCGGAGAAGGTGACCACCATTGCCGGCACGGGCGAGCAGGATCGCGGCAGCCGCGTACAGACCGGGCCGCCGCTGAAGATCGGCCTCAACAGCCCATGGGACCTGCTCTTGCATGGCAAGAAAATGTTCATCGCCATGGCCGGGCATCATCAGGTCTGGGCGCTGGATTTCGCCAAGGATGAGATCGGCCCGTATGCCGGCAGTGGCCGCGAGGATCTGGAAGACGGTCCGCTCAAGAGGAGCGCCCTGGCCCAGCCCAGCGGCCTGGCCAGCGACGGCAAGAATCTTTACGTCGCCGATAGCGAGATCAGTGCCATCCGGGCCATGCCGCTCGACGGCACCGGCGAGGTGTCCACCGTCGTGGGAGAGGGACTGTTCGAGTTCGGCGATATCAACGGCAAGGGTGGCAGGGTCCGCCTGCAACACGCCCTTGGCGTGGCCTACCGGAACGGCAAACTCTACGTGGCCGACACGTACAACAGCAAGATCAAACTCATCGACCCCGAGGAGCGAACCTGCGAGACCTTTGCGGGCGATGCCCCCGGCTGGCTGGCCGACTCCCTCTTCAATGAACCGGGCGGCCTCAGCTTCGCCGGCGACAAGCTCTACGTAGCCGACACCAACGCTCACCGCATCCGCGTCATCGACATGAAAACCAAGGCGATTTCGACGCTAAATCTCCAGGGCGTCGATCCGGTTGAACCCGAACGGGCCAAGAAAACGATAAAGATAAAGGGATGATCCCAGACGTGTTTACGTTTCGCGCTGGGAACCTCACTTCAGGAAGCTGATGGCCGGCGCGAATGTCAAACGGACGTTCCCAGTGATGGGGCCAGAACATGCACGGAACATGGAATCGAAAGGCTTCGGTCATCAATTATCTCAGCTGTGTTGGCTGCCTGGCTCTGGCGCTCTGCGTATCCAGGGTACATGCGGACAACATCGATCCGTTTTCGCCGGAGTTCCAGGCAAAAGCGGAGGTGGCGCCGGGCAAGCTGGCCGATGATCCATTTGCCCTGGCGAACAAGGCCGAGCCGCGCCAAGCTAAACCACCGCTGGCCAAGCCGACGCCGAAAAACACCAGGAAGCCGGGCGAGGCGGTCGCCAAGGTCATCTCCTTCGATGTTGCCGTCGCGCCCAAGGAAGCCCGCCCCGGCCAGGTCGTGCATGTCACCATCACGGGGACACCGAAGGATAAGCACTACACGTATGCGTTCACCAGGCGAACCAAGGATCAGAAGGGCAAGAATGTCAGCCAGCTTCTCATCGAGCCAAGCAATCTGATCAAGCCGCTATGGCCGATCACCGAATCCGAGGGACAGTTTGTCCGCGCGGAAACGGGCGACGTCTTCCTGGAGCATAAGAAACCGTTCACCCTGGAACTAGACGTCCTGATCGATCCCAAGGCGCCGGACGGCGAACTGAGCATTCCAATCTCGCTGGACCTGCAAGTTTGCGACGAGCACACCTGCATTCCTGACGTGATTCCGCTCCAGGCCAAGGTGCGCGTCAAGGGCAGTCCGATTGCCTTGACATCGGAAATCCAGCAACGGCTGGCCCAGAAACGTCCCGAGGCGGAAGTGGTCACCCCCTCCGGCACGATCCTTGGCGGCGACGGTTCCTCCGACCTGTTCAGCTTCATTCTCGCCGGCATTTTCTGGGGCGCCGTGTCGCTGATCACTCCCTGCGTCTTTCCGATGATCCCGATCACGGTCAGCTACTTCCTCAAGCAATCGGACAAGGAGCATCACCGGCCCATCACCATGGCGGCGGTGTATTGCGGCACCATCATCGTCGTCCTGACCATCGCCGCCGTCGCCCTCCTGTCTGTCTTTCGCGCCCTGAGCGTCAACCCGATCATGAACTTCGTCATCGGCGGGTTGTTCGTGTTCTTCTCGCTGAGCCTGTTCGGTATGTACGAGATCGAGCTGCCCAGCGGCCTGGCGCGGTTCACCTCGGCCCGCGAGGGCAAGGGCGGCCTGCTCGGCACCATGTTCATGGCGCTGACGTTCACCATCATCAGCTTTGCCTGCGTGGCCCCGTTCCTGGGCGGTTTCGGCGGCACGGCAGCTAACTCCAATCTCACCTTCACGCATCGCATCCTCGGCGGCCTCGCCTTTGCCGTCACCTTCGCCTCGCCGTTCTTCGTCCTCGCTCTGTTCCCGACGTTGCTCAAGAAGATGCCCAAGAGCGGCTCCTGGCTCAACACCGTCAAGGTCGTCATGGGCTTCCTGGAACTGGCGGCCGCACTCAAGTTCTTCCGCGCCGGCGAACTGGTGATCGTCTCGCAGCCGTCCGTCTTCACCTACGACCTTGTGCTCGGCCTGTACGTCGCCCTGAGCCTGCTGGCCGGTCTGTACTTGCTGGGCCTGTTTCGGCTGCCGCATGACTCGCCGCTGGAGAATCTGACAGTGCCGCGGATGCTGCTGAGCCTCATCTTCCTCGGCATCGCCTTCTATCTGGCGCCCGCGCTGTTGAAGAGCGACAAGGGCCAGAATCAACGGCCGACCGGCGATGTCTTCGCCTGGCTCGACTCGTTCCTGCTGCCCGACGACGTGGAAAGCGATCTGCCCTGGATCGGCAACCTGGACAAGGGGCTCGAGCAAGCGCGCACCAAGCGCAAGCTGGTGTTCGTCGATTTCACGGGCAAGACCTGCACCAACTGCAAGCTCAACGAGCGCAGCGTCTTTGCACAGCCGGAGTTCAAGAGCTTGCTGGAGCAATACGAGCTGGTGCAACTCTACACCGATGTCGTCCCCAATCGTTTCTACTCACCCATCGAGCGCGTCAAGTTCGGCAACGGCACGAGCCAGCAGCAGACCGACGCCAGCGAGAACCTCAAGTTCCAGCGAAGCAAGTTCGGCACCGAGGCCCTGCCGCTCTACGTGATTCTGGAACCGTTGCCCGACGGCCAGTATCGCGAGATCGGCCGCCAGGAAGGTCGCATCACCAACCAGGCCGCCTTCGCGGAGTTCTTGCTTAAGCCGATCGACGGCAACTCGGTGCAAGCGGGGCTGAATGCGGATAATCCGGCCAAGGTCGCTGCGCGCTAGTCACGCAAGTGAGGTCAACTCTCGCCGAGAGGGTGACCCGGCATCTTCGCGAGTCTGCGGAAAAACAACAGATCCAGTGTCTCGTCGTGGAATAGCGGGTCGCCCCAGGTCAGCGGATGAGCCTCAAGTTGTTGGTTGGCGAATTCCAAGCTGTCGATGAGATCGCCAGCCAATTCAGTCGCTGCACCAGCTGCCGATACATCAATCGTTTTTTTTCATTTTTTCCTGGCAGCTGCTCAAATTGCCAATATAATCTTCTCAGCTGCCGCGGAGAATGTCGGCAGCGCAGGTGCGATACCTGACCCCATCTCCTTTTCGAGGAAAGGAATCCTCCCATGCTGAAGATCAGCACAAACACCATCAGGATCGGCATTTACGGCGTGCAAGACGCCCCTGCAGGCCGAGGCATCGGGCTCTGGCCCAGCGGTTACAAGGGGAGCGTGACTGCAGCTGGCGGTGAACCCATCTTCCTTGATGATTGCGACGAGAACGCTTCCTGGAGCAAGATCCTGTCTGGCTTGCACGGGGTCGTGCTGGCCGGCCACGGCGAGGACGTCAGTCCCTTCGCGCTGGAAGGAATGTGCCACTGGTGCCGCGACCATCGGCTGCCGCTGCTGGCCATCGACCAGGGGTTGCTGATTCTGAATACGGCATTTGGCGGCGCCAACTATTTCGACTTGCCGCGCGAGTTTCCCGAAGCGTTGCAGCATCGCCATCGCCCCGAACCGGGCTTGCGGCACGCCATCCTCGTCGAACGCGGTACACAGCTTGCCGCCCTGTACGGGGAAGGCGAAATCGTCGTCAACAGCGAACACACGCAGGCCGTGCAACGGCCGGCCGAGGGCTTCACCGTCGGCGCCCGCGCGCTGGATGGCGTCATCGAGGAGATCGAATGGAGCAAGCCGCGCTGGTTCTGCATGGGTGTGCAGTGGCAGCCGGCATCGGCCTCCGCCTCCGGGCTCGACATTCAGGTCTTCCGCGGCCTGGTGGATGCTGCCCGCAACGTCTCCAGCAAGCCGGCACGCCGTCGCATGGCGGTGGGGGCGTGAGCGAACGTGCCGGTGAACCGGGAGTGTTGCCGCAAGGGTAACGCTCCCCGGTTGCCAGTTTCCCGACAGGCCAGCTCTACATGCTAGAATGAACAGCGAGTGAAATGGCCCGTCATGAGGTGCACGCAGATGAGCATCGCATTGCACACCGACCCCGTGCCGCTGCGCGTGGATGAGTCCGGCACCATCCGGGTTGGACAATCGCGTGTCACGCTGGATGTGCTGCTCGAGTACTCGGGACAGGGCATGCCGGCCGAGGAAATCGCTCGCGGCCTGGACACAATCACTCTGGCGGATGTTCACGGCGCGCTGGCCTACTACTTTCGACATCGTTCCGAGATCGACGCCTACCTGCGGCAGCGCCAGGAAGACGCAGACAAGTTGCGACGAGAGATCGAAGCAGTGAACGCGCCTCGGTTGGCGAACCTGAAGGAGCGCGTCGATGCGCTGAGGGCCGAGAGGAACGGCGGCCATGCTGCGCCTGCTGATGGATGAAGATGTCCATGGCGACATCATCAATGGCTTGCGGTTGCGCCAACCTACGATTGACCTGATGCGGGCTCAAGATGTTGGACTGCGCCAGACTCCCGATCCGATCATCCTGGAATGGGCAGCCAGAGAAGGGCGCGTTGTCGTTTCAGTGGACAAGAAGACGTTGGCTGCGGATGCCTGGGATCGCGTGGCACGAGGTCTTCCGATGCCCGGAGTCGCCATCCTGCGAATTCTGCTCACAATTGGCCACGCTATCGAACAGCTCGAATTGATCGCTCTGGCTGGTGTGCCAGACGACTTTCGCAATCAAGTGGTTTGCCTTCCAATTTGACAGCGCGAAATCGCCTCACCGCGGCGCCGCCACCGGCCTTGGCAACTGATACCACGCCAGGTTGCACTTCTCTCTCTCCTCATCCGTCAGTGCCAGCTTGATAGCCGGCAGACTCTGGTCGAGTTGCTCCGGCTTGCTGGCGCCGACGATGGCGCAGGTGATGCCGGGCTGGTCGAGCACCCAGCGGACCGCCACCTGGATGAGCGACTTGCCGCGCGGCTCGAAAAACTTCTTGAGCTCCTGGACGGCATCAAGCTGGGCTTGCTGCCAGTAGCGCTCGCGATACAGCTCACCGGTCTTGCCGATGGAGAAGCGCGTGCCCGGCGGCGGCGCATCCAGCTTCTCATACCTTCCGGTGAGGAAGCCGCCGGCTAGCGGATTGTAGGCGATCACGCCGATCCCCTGGTCGCGGCAGAAGGGCAGCAACTCGGCGTCGATCTCACGATAGAGAAGGTTGTAGCGCGGCTGCACGCAGTCGAAGCGGGCCCAACCATTTCTGGCACTGATGCCGAGTGCCAGCGCCACCTGCCAGGCCGGGTAGTTCGAGCAGCCCAGGTAGCGGACCTTGCCGCTGCGCACCAGGTCGTCGAGCGCACGCAGTGTCTCCTCGAGCGGCGTGTCCGGATCGGGAGCGTGCGGCTGATAGAGGTCGATGTAGTCGGTGCGCAGCCGGCGCAGGCTTTCCTCGACGGCCTTCATGATGTGGCGGCGTGACAGACCCTCGTCGTTGGGGTCATGGCCGACGCGCATGCGGCACTTGGTGGCCAGCACGAAGCGGTCGCGCTGCCCTTGCAGCCAGGCGCCGACGATCTCTTCCGTCTGCCCGGCCGTATCCGGCGACGGCGGCACCGGATACACGTCGGCCGTGTCGAAGAAGTACACGCCGTGTTCCGCCGCCTTGTCCATGATCGCGAACGATGTCCGCTCGTCGCACTGATGGCCAAAGGTCATCGTCCCCAGGCAAATCTCCGAAACTTTCAGGCCGGTCCGGCCCAGTCGCCGCGTCTGCATTCTTCGTCTCCACTGAAAATCTTGCTGTCGCTACGAATAGGTTGCGCGACTCACACCGTCAACCGCACCGGCACGACGCCGTGCTGCAAGCCATGCAGGCGCTTGCCCATGAGCAGCCGGAGCAAGCCGGACTTCACCAGCATGGGCAGCAGACGTAGCGACCAGCGCGACAGCAGGCGATCCGAGCGAAGAAACGTCTGCGCCTGTCGGTGCTGGTGCTCCTGCATGGCAACGATCTCGGGCATGCGATCGGCGGCAACGCGCTGGGCAGCGCCATCGATGCTGGCCGGGTCGTTGCCGGCGGCCAGCACCGGGCAAAGGTGGTTGGCAGCCACAAGCGCGTCGCGCAGCGCCAGATTGATTCCCTGGCCGCCGATGGGCGACATCGGATGGGCGGCATCGCCCAGCAACAAAACCCCCGGTGCAGTCCAGGTCGTCAAGCGCCCCACGATCACGTCGAGCAGGATCGGCTGCTTGAGGCATTCGGGATGCGCCTGTATGTGCCCGGCCAGATCGGACGAGATTCGCCGCAGCAACTCTTCGGTCCAGGTATGCAGGCCCCCTTCCTTGAGTGTCTTGAATTGCCCCTGGGCCAGTGTCATGCCGACCCAGAGTCGGCCGTCGGCGGTGGGGATCGCGCCGGTGATGCCGCCGGCGCCCAGTTCCAGCCGCACGGTTCCCTGATCCGGCCAGAAATCGGGGAGGGGCACTTTCAGGTTCAAGATGTCAAAGATCTGCGGAGTGGCGATCTCTGTGAACCGGCCGAGCTTGCGGACGGTGGAATACCGGCCATCGGTTCCCACAACCAGGTCGGCGGGAAAATCGCGCGGCCCGTCCGGTCCTTCCGCGCGAATGCCGACCACGCGCTCGCCCACGCGTAACAGTTCGCGCGCCGCCGTGCCCATTTCCAGGCGAAAGTTGGCATGCTTGCCGGCTTCCTCCGCGAGCATGGGCAGCACCGCGGGTTGCGGAACGAAGCAGCCGATGAAACCGAGCTTTTCGGTCGGGAAACGTGCCTGCCGCCTTCCACCCTGGTAGATCTCGATGGCGTTGATGACGGCTCGCGGAAGCGTACGCAGCCTGTTGCCGAGTCCCATCTGCTCGAAGGCGTCCAGACCGCTTGGCTGCAAGCCATCGCCGCGAAAGGTGCGGTCAAAATCCGGGTGGCGTTCCAGGAGCGTGACAGCGATGCCGCGGCGGGCCAGCAAGAAGGCCAGCGCCCCTCCGGCAGGCCCGGCGCCGACGATGACCACCCGACTCATGCAATGTCCTCAGGGCACGCGGGCAAGGTTGTCATTGTAGAGCGCGATCCGGTCACGCCGGAATCTCCCGTGAACCTCTTGCGCAGATTCGCCTCTTTACACGTTAACACCTCGCTTCGCGGCGACGCAGGACTGCGAGTCCGCAAGGGCTGCAAGGACCGCTCGGCCGCAAGGACGGGTTTGGCCGGCCAGGGCCAGTTTTGCGGGACGGAGGTTCCCCATGATCCTTCTCTATACGCTCGTGCTGCTCATCCTCGCCCTCGCGAAGTTCCTGGTGCAGCGCCGCGTCGCCTTCCTCGAGTGGCGGCACACGCGGCTGGCGCGGGGCGTCAACGCCCTGCTCAACCAGGCCATCTTCAAGCAGGGTAACAGCAACAAGCCGAACCCGTGCCAGCTTGCCCAGCAGCAGTACCTGCTCGGCCACATGGTCCTGAAGAAGGACAACGCCGAGCGCAAGCTGCTCGCCTGGCTGGGCGTGAGCGAGAAGCTGGCCCGGGCCGTCGATGCCTGGCGCAAGTGGAAGGGCAAGAAGCTGCCCTACACGCTGGGCGCCCTCGACGTCTGGCTGTTCTTGTACCTGATCGACTACTTCGGCGCCGCTGAGATCCTCGGCACGCGCCGGTTGATCCAGATGGTCACGTCGCTCTGGAGCAACTGACGTCGATTCAGTTTCTTGGCGAACGTCGGTGCGTTAGCCCGACGTGGTCCGACGTGCATGGTCCGGCGACAAACCTGGCCGCCGGACCGGCGGGGGCGGAATCGTTCCGCCCCCGATTTTCTTGCCATGTCCTCCGCTGTGAGCTGAGGTGCCGATTCGTCCAAAGATTCGTCCTGAGAGAGACATGCGTCCCCTCGGCAAATCCATGGAATGTCGGGCAGGACTCCGATCCTGCCCGCGCGGTAGGGACTTGCGGCTTTCGCCCCCCTTGTCATCCCAAATCAAATCAAACTCAACCGATCCAGCAAATCCTCCGGCGTCTTGGCCGCGATGAGCAACCCGCGATGCTTCGGCTTGATGAAGCCGTCCTGCACCGCCTGGTCGAGCCAGGCGAGGAGCGGATCGAAGAAGCCGGCCTCGTTGAGGACGGCGATGGGCTTGTCGTGCAGTTTCAGCTGCGCCCAGGTGAGAATCTCGAACAGTTCGTCGGCCGTGCCGTAGCCGCCTGGCAGGGCGGCGAACGCGTCGGAGAGTTCCGCCATCACCGCCTTGCGCTCGTGCATGCCGGTGACGATGCGCATGTCCGACACTTTCTTGTGCATCAACTCGCGATCCACCAGCGCCTGCGGAATGACGCCGGTGACCTCGCCGCCGCCAGCGAGCACGGCGTCAGCGACGATGCCCATGAGGCCGATGTGCCCCCCGCCGAAGACCAGGCCGACGTTGCGCTCCACCAGCAATTCACCGAGACGGCGGGCACTGGCCTTGAACTCGGCGCGCGTGCCCTGGCTCGATCCGCAAAACACACACAGCCGCCGCATCGATTCTTCTCCTTACTTTCACCGACTCGGCCGACGGCACCTTGCCTTCTCTCGGCCAGGCCTGCCGGTCCACGAGCGGCCCGCCATCGCCGGTCCCTGCACGCCGGCCGCGAAACTTGTAGCAGTCCGCTTGCAGAAACCCGAGCTTGCAGGGGCGTATGTAGCGCCGCGACACCGGCACGGACCGCCAGTATGAGCGTGAGGTCCGCGACAGTGGTGAGGATCGGGCGGAGCGGGCGTACTTTCTGTTGCATCGCCCTATTCTACGTGTAAAGTGGATAGTGGGGCCAGCCAGCCACCTCGACAGGAGTCTCAGGATGGATGAGGTCTTTCGCTACTATCACACCGAGATGCTCATCCTGGTGGTGCTGACCATCATCGTGCTGACGTTGATGGTGCTGGTGCCGCAGCTGTTGCGGGCCCATCTGCGCAAGGCCGAGATGCAGCACGAGGAGAACATGCGCGCCCTGGAAAACGGCCAGCCCATCGTGCCGGTGGACGAGCGCACGCGCATGGCCGGCCGCACCGTGTTGCTGGTGCCCATGGTGGTGATGATCTCCGCCGCGACGGTGACCTGCTTCATCGGCGCCTACAAGAGCGACAATGTTTTCACGGTGTCGCTGGCCGTCTGGGTGGTCGCTGGCGTGGTCAGCCTGGCCGCCATCACCGGCGGCGTTGCCCTCATCGGCCGGCTGGCCCAGCTCAACGCCGAGGAACACGAAGAACTGCCTGAGAATCCGCAGATCAAGTAGCTTCTTCCCTCCGGACATGCGTGAAGCAATTTCGCTGGGCGGTTTCGCGCACGTGCTCGCCCGAGAATAAGGAGACAGGCACGATGAAAGGAATTGCCGTTCCATTCGGCGTCGCAGTCTTCTTGTTCGTTGCGGACCTGGAGGGGCCACGTTCTCGGGCCGCGGACAAAGACGGACAGCTGCGGATGGCCCTGGTCAACATCCGCTCCGTGTACTCCGATGGTCCCGAAGCCAAGGCCAACCAGGCCAGTATCGAGGCCAATCTCAAACGACACTTCTACTTCATCGATCGTCTGGCGGGTGAGGCGGATTTCATCGGCTTCCCGGAACTGTCAATCAACGGCTACCACTTCAGTAAGAACATGACCTGGCTGCGCCTGGAGGGTCCCGAGGTGGCGGCGCTGCGCAAGAAGGCTGTCGAAAAGCGCGTCTACATCAGTGTCGGTTTGGCGATCCAGGATGCCGACGGCAAACGTTGGAACGTGCAGATCGTCATCGATCCGCGCGGCAACATCATCGCCATCCATCGCAAGATCTGGCTGACCAATGAGAAAGGACTGGTGGAGGCCGGACGCGAACACAAGGTCTTCGACGTCAAGGGTCTAAAGATGGGCATTGCCATCTGCGCCGACGGTACCGATCGCAAGAACTTGCAGGCCCTCGTGGACAACGGCGCCCAGGTCATCTACGGCCCGCATGCCAACACTACCGGCGGCACCATCGCCGGCTGGTACCGCTTCCGCTCAGCCTGGGCAGGCGAGAAAGGCTGGATCGCACAGTTGAAGGTGCATGCCGCTCTGCACAATCATGCCGGACTGTACAACAGCGCCTTCAACCCGCCTGCGACCAAGGAGCGAAATACGGGCTGGGCCAGCGGCGCCTGGTTCATCGGGCCAGACGGCAAGACCCTGGCGCAGATGCCGACGTCCTCCCAGCGCAATGACAGCCGCGAGTTCGTCCTGATTCACAGCATCCCCATCCGCAGCCGTTAGAGAGCTGCTGGCGCAGCTGAGATCATGAACGCGAGGAACTGCTGGAAAACCCGCTGATCAAACCATGAACGGTTCCGCTTCCGAGCACCATTTTGTTGAATCGACGCGCATCGGCCAACTGCCGGCGCTTGACCAGGATGCGTTCGCAACCGCCCCGGAGCTTGGCCGCGGCCGCAGCAAGACTCTGCCGGCAGCGCTGATTGTCGGCGTTCTGGCTGGCATTCCCGTCGGTTCCGTTGTCGGTACCGGCTGCTGCTGGCTCATCGAGTACCTCGATCACATCTGGGTCGGCGCCCTGCTTGGTGCTGTCGGCGGAGCGCTGGCGGGAGGGCTGATCGCATTTGCCGAGCGACAGGTGCGCGGCGAACTGGTCAGGCCGGACACCGCCACAATGGTGGCTGTCGTACTCAACCTTATCCCCGCACTGCTGATTCTTCTTTTCAATCTCGCCTGGAGCGGCAAGATGTCGTACTGGTTGGCGACTATGGTCTTCGCCGGGCCGTTGCTCGGTCTCTTGATCGGCGGCATGCTGGATCGTTCCTACGAGGCTTTTCAACGTGGAGCGTTGGGCGGCTCGTTTGTGTTTGCGTTTATTGGCCTGGCCGGTTGCGGCGGGCTTCTGTTTGCCATCGACCAGGCAGCATACGGGCCCAGTCCAAATCAGGTTGCCAGGGAGACACGCGACCTTCTGGCATCCGAATGGCGCGACGACAAGGAGATGAACAGAGCCACGCTCGATCAGGTCACGTTGACCCGCAAAGGTCGTAACACGTACGAGGGCTTTGCTGACGTATCATTCGATGTCTTCCGTGAGCGCCTGGCGCTGGAGGTCACGGTCAAGTACGGCATGATCTCGGTGCAGACACGGCTGCGAGAAGACTGACGTCCTGCCGAGCATTAGGACTTGCCGGAACCACCCTTGTCTTGAGAGCTTAGCGCTTCATCGCCTTCTGCACGGACACCCCCAGTTCGGCGGGCGTGTCGGCGACCACGATGCCGGCGGCCTTGAGGGCGGCGATCTTGTCCTTGGCGGTGCCGCTGCCGCCGCTGATGATGGCGCCGGCGTGGCCCATGCGCTTGCCGGGCGGGGCCGTCTGCCCGGCGATGAAGGCGGCCACCGGCTTCTTGACATGCCTGGCGACATATTCCGCCGCCCGCTCTTCCGCCGTGCCGCCGATCTCGCCCATCATCAGGATCGCTTCGGTCTTCGGATCGTCCTCGAACATTTTCAACAGATCGATGAACGACGTGCCGACGATGGGATCGCCACCGAGGCCGACGCACGTCGATTGCCCCAGCCCCAGGTTCGATAGCTGCCAGACAGCCTCGTAGGTGAGCGTGCCGCTGCGGCTCATGACACCGACGGGCCCCGGCTTGTGGATGTAGCCCGGCATGATGCCGACCTTGGCCTGCCCGGGCGTGATGACGCCGGGGCAGTTCGGTCCGACGAGTCGCGATGATTTCTTCTCATTGAGAAACCGATCCGCCTTCGCCATGTCGAGGACCGGCACGCCCTCTGTGATGGCGACGACGACGCCGATGCCGGAGTCGGCGGCTTCCATGATGGCATCGGCGGCGGCCGGTGGCGGCACGAAGATCAGGCTCACGTTCGCGCCTGTTTTCCGCACTGCCTCCGCCACGGAGTTGAACAGCGGGAAGCCTTCCTTCGTCGTGCCCCCCTTGCCGGGCGCCACGGCGCCGACCATGTTCGTGCCGTACTCCCGGCACTGCGTGGCATGAAACGTGCCGGCCTTGCCGAGGCCTTGCACCAGGACGCGAGAGTCTTTGTCAACCAGGATGCTCATGAATTCGAATCCTTGCGTTCTCCAGGTAACGCGAAAAAGTCGGCGACGCGACATCGAAAGCCGGGCAAGATATCTTCCACAATAAACTCTTGTTGCTCGGCGAGAACGTAGGGCTCCACGCCGGGACGGTGGACGGTGACGTTGCGTGCTTCCGGATCAATGACACAAACCAGCTTGATTCCCGCACGCAGTTGCTCGCCGACGCGGACCATGACGTGCCCCATGGTGTCGTTGGGCGACAGCACCTCGAACGTAACAAGCGGCAGCGTGTCGCCCCACGTGATTTCGAGCTCTTCATAGGTCTGCACATCGTCGAAGAGCGCCACGTCCGGGCCGCGCACCGTGTCCGGGCCGCGCTCGACGATGATGCCAGTATCGTTGGAGCAAACGTAGCCCTTCTTCCGAGCGAAGCAGTAGTTGGAAAGCAGGCGCACCACGTTGGCGCACACGTGGCCGTGGCGGCGACCAGGACGAGTCATGGCGACAATCTCCCCTCGTTCAAGCTCGCAGCGCTTGCCGCGGTTCTCCGAGCGGTTGGCCCACTCGAAGAACTCGTCCGCAGTCATCGGCTTGGTGGCGACAGTGGCCATATTCAATCTCGATTTCCACTCACTTCGCTTGCGAAGCGATTGCCAAATGCGCTGTCTGCGAGACACTTCGCCCCTCGGGTGTCGTCTGAAACAAATCACACCAAACGCATACATCTTCCGTGTGTGATCGCTTACCGTGCCCGCCGACCAGAGTCTTGCCTCCGCTACTCACAAACACATATCCAGTCTTGACCAGGCGCAAAAGGCGACCGGCAATCTCTTCGAGCGACGGTCCCCCAGGAACGGCCCTCAGTAGTTGACCGTCTAGGGAGTCGTACGACAGCGCCAGATATAGCTGTTTCAGGTTCTTCCAATCAGCAAGCGCGTTCAGGATGAGCTTGTCAATAGGCAGCATGCAAACCTCTTCATGTCCGGCAGCAAGCAACTCTCTTTTCCCTGTGTATTCTACCGCCCCGCCGCCACGACCTTCTTCGCCGCATCCGTCAAATCGCTCGCCGTGGTGATGTTCAGGCCGCTTTCCTTGAGGAGCTTGCGGCCCGCTTCCACGTTGGTTCCCTCCAGGCGGACGACGAACGGCACCTTGGGCTTGACCTCCTGGAAGGCGGCAATGATGGCGGCGGCGATGATGTCGCATTTCATGATGCCGCCGAAGATGTTGACCAGCACCGCCTTGACGCGCGGATCGCCCAGCAGGATGCGAAACGCCTCGGTCACCTGGTCCTTGTTGGCGCCGCCGCCGACGTCGAGGAAGTTGGCCGGCTCGCCGCCGTGATACTTGATGATGTCCATCGTGCTCATGGCCAGGCCGGCGCCGTTGACCAGGCAGCCGATCGTCCCGGTCAAGCTGATGTAGCTGAGGCCGGAGCGGGCGGCGCGCAGTTCGGCGGGATTCTCCTCCGTCTCGTCGCGCAGCGTCTCGATGTCCGGATGCCGGAACAGGGCGTTGTCGTCGAACGTCATCTTGGCGTCGAGAGCCAGCACGTCGCCGGAGGGCGTGACCACGAGCGGATTGATCTCGGCCAGGCTGCAGTCCTTGTCGAGGAACACGCGGGCCAGGGCCGTCATCATCTTCTCCGCCTGCGGAACCTGCGCGGGCGTGAACTCGAGCGCGAAGGCCAGCGGCCGGGCCTGAAACGGCAGCAAGCCGGCGTCGGGATTGACAGGCGCCTTGAGGATCTTCTCCGGGCTGCGGGCCGCGACCTCCTCGATCTCGACGCCGCCCTCGGCACAGGCCATCAGCACCGGCATGCCGATGGCACGGTCGACGACCATGCCGAGGTAGACCTCGCGGGCGATGTCGGCGGCGTGCTGCACCAGCACCTTGGAGACGCGCTGCCCTTCCTCGCCGGTCTGCTTGGTGACGAGCGGATACTTGAACATCACCTCGGCGACAGAGCCGACCTCGTCGCGGCTGCGAATGAACTTGACGCCGCCGAAGTCCTTGCCGCTGTCCTTGAAGCGTCCCTTGCCGCGCCCGCCGGCGTGGATCTGCGCCTTGAGGACGACCGGCCCGCCCATGGCGTCAAACGCCTTCTGTGCCTCGGCCGGCGTCGAGGCCACGATGCCGCGCGGCACGGCCGCTCCAGCCGCCGAAAGCAGTTCCTTCGCCTGATATTCGTGAATCTTCATCGCTGTCACTCCGCGGGAAAAAGAACGTTATATCCCGCGAAGCGGAAACGCACACCGTACACGTCTCACGCGCGCAAGCTTCCATGTCTTGCAGGATCGCTTGGCCACGCACGACCTGTTTCGGCACAACGCCTCAATGGCGGAAGTGGCGGACGCCGGTGAAGATCATGGCCATGCCATGCTCATCGCCGGCGGCGATGGAATCGGCGTCGCGCAGCGAGCCGCCCGGTTGCACGATGGCGGTCACGCCCATCCGCGCGGCTTCATCGACGTTGTCGCGGAACGGGAAGAACGCGTCCGAGGCGAGGACACTGCCCTTGACGCGCTCTCCTGCCTTGCGGCCGGCGATGTGTACGGCATCGACCCGGCTCATCTGCCCGGCGCCGACGCCGACCACCATGCTCTCCTTGGCCAGCACGATGGCGTTGCTCTTGACATGCTTGCCCACCAGCCAGGCGAACTTGAGGTCGGCTAGCTCGGCCGCCGTCGGCTGGCGCTTGCTGACGACCCTGGCAGTGGCGAAATCGTCGGCCGGAACGTCGCGCTCCTGGGCCAGCAGGCCGCCGTCGACGCGACGGTAATCCCAGGAACGCTTCGGGGCGGACGCGCCGGTCGCGATTGGACCGGTCTTCAGCAAGCGGACGTTCTTCTTCCAGATCGGCCGTGTCGTGAGAACCTTGAACGCTGCGTCGCTGTAGCCGGGGGCAATTATGCACTCGATGAAGCGGTTTGGCTCGGTGATGTGCATGGCGGTGGCTTCGTCGAGATCCCGGTTGAAGCCGAGCACGCCGCCGAACGCCGACAGCGGGTCGCCCTCGTACGCCTTCTGAAACGCCTGATCCAGCGTCTCGGCCACGGCGGCGCCGCATGGATTATTGTGCTTGATGACCACGGCGGCCGGCGCGGCGAACTCTCGGACAAGATTGAACGCGCTGTCAAGATCGAGGATGTTGTTGTACGACAGTTCCTTGCCATGCAGCGTCTGTGCCGACGCGATGCACGGATGCGTGCAGCCCGGCTCGACGTAAAAGGCCGCCGCCTGATGCGGGTTTTCGCCGTAACGCAGTTCTTGCTTGCGCTTGAATGCTAGATGAAGTGTCGCGGAGAAGCGATCGTCGGCCGCGCGCCCGGCAAAATAACCAGCGATGGTCCGGTCGTAGTTCGCGGTGCGGGCGAAGGCGGCGGCGGCCAGCTTCTCGCGAGTCGCCAACGCCAGCGCGCCGCCGTTGGCCTTCATCTCTTCCAGGACGGCCTCGTACTGATCCGGCGCGGTGATGATGGCCACGTCGTGGTAATTCTTGGCGGCAGAGCGGACCATCGACGGTCCGCCGATGTCGATATTCTCAATCACTTCTTCATGCCCGGCGCCGCGCGCCAGCGTCGCCTCGAACGGATAGAGATTGCAGACGACCAGGTCGATCGTGCCGATGCCGTGCTGCTCGAGCACGGCACGATGTTCGGCATTGTCGCGGACGGCCAGGATGCCGCCGTGAATACGCGGATGCAGCGTCTTGACCCGGCCATCGAGCATCTCGGGGAAGCCGGTGACCTCGGAGATGTCGCGCACCGGCAACCCGGCGTCCGCAAGCGCTTTGCGCGTGCCGCCGGTGGAAATCAGGTCGATGTTCAGCCGGGCCAGTCCGCGAGCGAATTCGACGAGTCCCACCTTGTCGCTCACGCTCAGCAAGGCACGGCGTATGATTCGAGCGCTCATGTCCCCTCCACGTTGCATGCATCCACGTTGCTTTTTGTCATTCTAAAGATTCGTGGATGACGAAACAAAAAAAGCGGCGGCGTCTCTGCGAGACGCCGCCGCTTTCTCGTGGGCCGAATGATCACGGCCAGTAGTAATAGGACACGCGCGGCGAGTAATACGACGGCGTGTAGTAGGACTGCGTGTAGTAACCGCGCGGCCGGAAGACGCCGTAACCGTAGTAGCTGCGCGTCGTGACATAACCCGGCGAGTAGTAAGCGGGGTAGGAGTAGGTCGGATACGAATAAGCCGAGTACGAGTAGGACGGATAAGAGTAGGCCGAGTACGTGTAGGCCGGGTACGAATACGCTGGATACGAGTAGGCGGCATACGACACGGCCGGCGTGTAATAGGATACCGCGGGCTGCGTGTAATAAACCGGCGCGTAGTAACTCACGACCGGGGCCGGCGCCACCACCGCCGGAGAATACGAGTAAACGTACTGGGCCTGGGCCGGAGTCACGCTTGCCAGCACCACCGCCAAAATCGCCATGGCTGCCATCGTCACGAAGCGGTACATGGTACTTCTCCTTCGTTGAAGTCTGGGGGCACCTCCACCACGCCAATCTCCTATTAGCATCGTAGGGAAGCCATAAGTGAGCGTCAATGGGTTCGACGGCAGCGAGCCTGACCGATTCGCGTGCATGGTCTCGTGCAGCTGGTTCGAGCCGGGCAGACCTCACACGGCTTTCGCCACGCGCCGCCAGTCATGCACGACGTAGTCCAGCAACTCGCGCGCGAACGGGCTTTCGACCTGGACCAGCGAGGGATCGAGCGGTTCGGCGACGTACTGCAGGAGCAGAGCATCACCGTCGGCAGCGAAGGCGGGCCCCAGGCCGCAGAAGAAAAAGCCGTCGTCCTCGGCGGCTCGACAGGCCTCATCCACACCCGGTTGGGCCAGCGGCAATTCCAGATTGATCGCCAGCGTGCCGGTGCCGCACAATTCGCGGCGGCAGCGTTTGAGCGCCGCGGCTGTGTCCGCGCCGATGCGCTGCACGCGAATCGTTGCCGATTGCATCGGCGGCTCCGGGATCACGGCGACCTGGCCCACTCCGGTCGCAGGTTGCGCGTCCACGGCCGCCACGGGTATGCCGAATTGCGCGCTGATGCGGGCGCACATCTCCTGATGACGGGTGCTTGCGTGCCGCACCTGGTCTGGTGGCCGCAGATATTTGAAGTAGATGACAAAGCTCATCCGCTGCGGCAGCGCTTCGGGCATGTTGTGGAACGATGCAGGCCACAATCCCAGGGCGACGCCGCACAGGTGCGCGCCGAAGTGCTCCTCGGCTTTCTGTGAGAACAGGTGATTGGTGACCGGGTAGCCGACAATGCCGATCAGCCCCGCCTCGGCGCCCGCCTGCCGCAGCAGCACACGCATCTCTTCGAGCAAATGATGATGGCGATGCTCGACCTCGACAATGGCGTCGCTCCCCTCGGCGACCGCACCCAGGTGTGGCCGCTCCAGTGCATAATGCCCGACGACACCGCCCGCCGCTTCCAGGGCCACGACCGACACCATCTGGCCGGCCTGGTTGAGGCGGATGATTTGGTCAGCGCGGTATAGATCCGCTGGATAGTAGCCATCGCCGTACACGCCGCGGACCAGTTCGACGACACCGGCGGCGTCGTCCTGCTGCAGTCGGCGAATCGTATAGTCTCCCGAGATGCCTGTAATTTCCGTGACCATGGGTTGCGCGCTCATGAGTTTTTCGACCGCGTGGTTTTGCGTGATTCTAGCGATGCTCCGGACTTCGCCGCTGTCCTGCCGACATCCTCGCCACTTGGTTCCTCGCCGGGGGATGCACGCTCTGAAGATTCATCAAGACAAGAAGTTTCGGCGTTTCCGCCACGACACGCGTCAGTCGTGAAAAATCTTAGCAAGCGAGGTTCAAGTCGTCCGCCGGTTGTGCCGAGCGTGCCAGCAGTGTGCGTCAGGCGTGTAAAGCAACTTTAGTAAAAAATGGTTCTTCGTCCGGATGCTCGGTTCTTTCTTTGGAAAGCGCGAGCCGACCGGATTCTTTTTCATCATCGGGACAATTGCGTTGGCGGGCAAGGCGTGCATGGCGCATGTTGTAGATGCTGGGTATTTGAGGGGTCTCCGCGGCGAGACATGCCTGGCGTCACATCTTTAGATGAGAAGAGGAACATGAAGAAACTGCTTGTGGTTGGGGCGTTGGCTCTGGCCGTCGTCGTGCTTTCGGAACGGCAGGCGTCGGCTTGGTGCCACTGCAAGTTCGGCGTTGGCCTGAACTTCGATTACCAAGCGGGCGGCAACAACTGGCTGTGGGGCGCCTTCAAGAACGGCCAGCCTCCGGGATGCCCGGACTGCATCAACTGTGCCCCGAACTGCCCGGGCTGCTATTACAAGAACATCCTGCACTATGGCATGCCTCCGGGACTCGGCCACGCCGGTCACGGCTACGGCGCCCCCGGCTTCGCTGCCGACGGCCCGATGATGGGCGCCCCCGGCATGGCTCCGATGGCCTCGCCGGTCCCGACGCCGACTCCGGTTCCGGGCGCGGATAGCCAGGTCTACTGGTTCAACACGCCCACCTACAGCAATGTGAACTTCCACCCCAGCTATTACCAGCAAGGTGGTTATTTCATGCCGGTGAGCAGCCGCTAACCGCGGCGCAGGTTGCCTGAGCGATGAATGATGAACGGTGGAATTCGCTTCCTCCGTTCATCATTCATTCTCGCTCCGGCGGTTCCGGAAAAAACGCAAGCGCCGCCGGCCTCCGGATCATTTCTCGCTCATCACACCATTTCTATTGGCTCGTGACGCTTCCATGAGCAACAGTGGAATGAAACTCGTTCATTCCCCTCATAGAAGGCACAAGGACATGTCACGATCGATCAGCATCAAGACGTGGTTATTCTCAGGCGGCCTGGGTGTGCTTCTCGCCGCCTCGCCCGCATGCGCGCAACCGTGCAGTGTGCAGGCGGGCTTCACCTTCAACTTGCAGTCGCACGGCGGGCAGTGCACGCTGGGTCCGTGGTACTCCTATTTCCCGTATGATGCCTACTTCCAGACCCCGGCGCCGGTGTGCGGCTACCCCAACTGGCCGACACCTTTCCCGCCGGCACAGGCAGCACCCGCCAATCAGCGAGGCCAGCAGAACCAGGCCGCCTCCGACCGGATGGGCTATGCGCCCTATCAGGGCCAGTATCCGGGCCAATGGCCGAACCAAACAGTCGGCTATCGCTACGGCATGCAATCGGCCATTGATTTTCGCTAAAGTCGCTAGATACGACAGCGGACATGCCTACCAGCGTGTGGCCACGGCCACTTTCTTGTCCGGAAAGACGGGAATCTTGGCCAGGTCGAGGGTGGTGAAGATGGGAATTACCTCTGGCCGCACACGGCACATGGCCATGCTGCTGCCCCAGCCTTTCAGCCACACGTAGACCTCGCCGAGCATCTTGACGCCGCTGGTCGATACGCGCCGAAGATTCTTGCAATCGAGGAGCACGCGCAGGTTGTTGCGGCTCAGGTTGTCGCACAGCTCTTTCTTGATGAGTGCGATCTCGCCCTCATCAACCATCTGCGTGTCGTTGAAACGAATCGTGGTGATGCCCCCCTCCTTGCCGATGCGCAGCCGCCCCTTGACCATTCCCTTCATGGCTTGCAGCTGATCGATGATGGAAGCCGCCGCCTCCGAAGCGTTCGTGGTCTGGTGGAAGGCGTCCGCCTCTTCGTCGAAGAGTTCCTGCTCGGCAGTCACGTCGAGGCTGCGGGCCGCCCACTCCTCGAGATCCCGCCCGGACAGCGGTTTCTCGCGAAACTGAACCACAAATTCGAGGGGCCCGACGTCGAGTTTGTCCCCCGGATGCATGGGCCACTCCTGGCCGGGTGGCACCAGGTCGCCGTTGAGCGTCGTGGTGAAACCGCTGGCCATGTCGCGAACATAGATCTTTCGCTCGCGCACAACCAGAGCACAATGTTCCTCCCCAACGCCTTCGACCTTTGAGCGAAGCTGACACATCCGGGACGTGCCGATCATGAACAGATCGACCGTGATAGAGATCGGCATGCCCTTGTGCTTGCCCCTGGCAACGATCAAATAGAACTTGAAGGCTTTCATCGCGCAAGTTCCCGAGAGGGATTGCAATTTCCGGCAATGGCCTGAACGGGGCGCGGCTGCGAGTTTGCGAGTCTTGCAGCCGGGATCCAGGCTCCCGGGCGAACGTGCTGTCTGGCTGGGTTAGCTTGAATTCTACAGTGAGTCGACATGCGATACAATCTGCATTTGCTCGATTCACCATTATTATTTCCAGAATCGCCGGCTACCTGGCGGGGAGGCGGTTTCGACGCCAATCCCGCAAGTGCTTGAAAAAAAATGTGTTTTGCGGCCGCGCCTGTCACTGCTTTCGCTGAACCACCAAAACTTTGGAGTCTTTGTCATCCGCGCTGGATTGATGCCCCAGCACCAGCTATGCGATTGCCGCGAAGATGACTTGGATGACACGTGCGCAGCGAGCCATTTTCAGCGAGCGACCTCTTATCTTGAACTGGCTGACTTGCGAATGCAGTACAGATGCTCATAGGTCCGAAGGAATACGTCCGCGCCGGCGACGGCCAGTGCCGCGTAAGTCGGCTCGCAAATTTCATTGCGCGACAGCAACTTGAACTTGGGACCGGCGGCAAGGACAAACGTCGTTCCCTCCAGGCTGGTCACGTACAGTCGGTCGTTTGCCAGCAAAAGCGAGCCCCAGAGTTGCTCGCCGAGACGTTCCTTCCAGATTGTCTTTCCGGACGGCGCGTCGAGGCAGGCCACGAAGCCAGGGGCGTCGGCGATGTACAGCCGGCCCTGGTGCATGACGCCGCTGCCGATGCGCTGCGGGTTCTTGCCGGCTTGCTGCCACGCCCTGTGCGAGTCGGTGACGTCGCCGTTCCCGCCGGGCCGGACGGCAAGCAAGGGGCCGTTATGCCCGGAGATGCCGACGACCAGATTGCCCTCGTCGCCGACGACCGGCATGGCGTAAATCTCGTTGCCGAGTCCACGGCAGGTCCAGATCGCCTTGCCGGTGGCTGGCTCGTAAGCCTTGAACATGCCCTCGCCGCCGATGCGCTCGCCCGGCAGCGGCATGATCAGTTCGTCGCGCCCGCCGGAGCGGACGATGACCGGCGTGCTCCAGGATCCGAAGACGGGGCTGTTGATTGCTCTCTCGTCGCTTTTCCACACCGTCTTGCCGGTGCGCTTGTCGAGGGCAATCAAGAACGAGGAAGGCTCGCCTGGCCCATGAAAGAGGATGAGCAGATTGCCATACAGGATCGGACTTGAGCCATTGCCCCAGCGGCTCAGGATCGGGCCGAGATCGCGATGCCAGAGTTTCTTGCCCTCGAAGTCATAAGCGACGACGCCGGCCGAAAAGAAATGAGCATAGACCGCCTGTCCGTCGGTCACCGGCGATGCGGAGCATGGCGGATTCTGCTTGTGCGACGTCTCCACGACCGTGCAGGGCACTTCGCGCTGCCACAGTTTCTTGCCGTCCTTGCGGTCAAAGGCGATGAGGGCGCGGCGCTTGCCGCCGTCCAGCGCCTGCGTGAGAAACACCTTGTCGCCCCAGACGATCGGCGTTGAGTTTCCCGGCGCCGGCAAGGCAACCTTCCAGCGAACATTCTTTTTCGCATCCCACGTGAGTGGGATGTCGCCAGCCGCGACGATGCCACGGCCATCCGGCCCGCGCCAGGCCGTCCAGTTTGCGGTCGAGTGTGTGACGGCCTTCACCAGTGCCTCTTCCTGGTCCCAGTAGCTGGGCAGGCTGTCCCAGGGGTTGGCGCCGTCGCGATCGGTGATATAGATGTAGCCGAGGTTTTTCTCGTCCGCCTCGCGCCAGAATCGCTTCATCTGCTGGCCGGCGCCGACCTTGTAGGCCAAGTAGAAAATGCGCGCGGCATGGCGGGCCGTCCACTCCGGCAGTGCGAGGCCCGTCGACAAACCAACGCCCTCGAACAGGCAGGCGATATCGCAGGCCGGCCGGGTGAAGTACTCCTCGACGCACACGGTCCCCGGATTCGTGACGACGAACTTCAGCCCGTGCTTCTTGCGAACGTGCTGATACAGCGCCGCGTAATACTCGACCTTGTCGGCGCTGCTGGCTTGCTCGTCAAAGAAGATGCCCTGGATTCCGGGATACATCTGCGTCCAGCGATCGACGTCCTTCATCACGTCGGCCAGCGGCCGCTTGGCGTACGACGTGGAGACGTAACCGATGAGCGACAGCTGCGCCTGGACCGCACGCTTGCAAATGGATGTGTAATGGACATCGACCTTTTCGCCCGGACCGCTGGCGGGATTGACGATTACCAGCAACGACTTCCGCGCCGGCGAAGCCAGCAGCCTGTCCCAGTCTTTGAGCCCCTGGCCTGCCGGATAGAAATAGGCGGGCACGAGGATGCGTGGAGCGGCATCCGCCATGGCCGGGATCAGAAAGAACATGACGAGGCTTGGCCGCATGTTGGCTCCCGTGAGAAAATCGTTCGTTGCGGTTTCGCGCACGGGATCACGCCAGATGCGCGGAACCGCACGTGACCTGACTACAGCCCGCTGCCGCGGGCAATGATGCTGACTTCGCTGCTGGGGACCCACATGTCCAGTTGCAGGTAGTCGGCGCCGACGCTGAGCCCGGCCGAGGACAGCACTGCCTTTGCGGGCAGGCGGACTCCCTGCGGATCGATCAGCGCCAGCAGACTCGCCATCGCCAGGTGCAACTCGATCCTGCGTGCCGACGGCGCTTGCCGCTGGAAGGCCTTGATTGCTGTCGACCCCTGCAAGCCCGGCTTGTCGCCGGCGAGGTTCCTCAGTGTCTCATTCAACAAGTCAAGGTCCGAGCCGAAGAAAGCGACCACTTGCTTGCCGTGCGGCACCAGGCGGAGGTTATTCCATTCGGGACCGAGCAATTGCTTCATGAACGGCCTGGCACGCTGCACGTCGGCGTCGGATAGCTGGATCCGGACCACGTCCACGACGCGCCCCTGGCGCTTCTCGGCCTCGGCGATGTACGCGAACGTCGGTCGGATGGAACGCAACACTTCAGCATAGAGCAGTTCCTTGCGGCGTGCGGCGGCGGCCTCTGCAATCTGCCGATACAACCGATCGGCACGGCGTGAAACCTCCAGCTCGGCCGCTCTTCGAGCCTTGTCCAGTCGCGGCAGGACGGGCTCGCCGAGCAATCGAAGCTTCAGCGTCGCTGACTCGCGGACATGGTACTGACGGTCGCTCAGGTCGCGGATCAGTTGCTCGACATCGACGGCGGGCTTGCCTTTCTCCTTCGGATTCAACTCCAATCCCTTGCCGTCGGCGATCTTGGCGAGCGTGCGCAGATCGGCGAGGAACTTGCCCGCATCGTCGGTATCGAGGATGGCGACGCCGCTCATGAGGCCTTGCTCGCTCTCTGCGGGGTTCTTGTAGATCGCCAGCCGGCTGCCGCGCAGTCGCGTCCAGACCTCTGTGAAGACACCCACCACCACGGGCTGATCGACGGCCGCCAGAATGCGGCGATCCCGAACCAGTGTCTTCAGGACCCAGTCGAACAGCACCTTGGCGATGATCCCAGTCTTGCGGCCGTCACCCTGGCTGGCCTGCACGGCGAGGACGTTGCCGTCGGGCAGGCCTCGCAGATTCGCGGCCGACTGGGCGGCGCCGAGCGTCTTCAGAAACTCCTTGCCGCCTTTCTTTTCATTGCCGAGGACGGCGAGCAAGCTGACGCCGAGGCCCCGGTCCACGCGCAGCGTGCCGAGCCCGTAACGCACATCCGTGAGCGCGTCGAGGAAGTGGTCGATGACCTGTTGCTCGGCGTTATCGTCGAGCTTTCCGAACTGACTGCGCAGGTTGTCGATGAAGCTGCCCCACTCCTTGCCCATGGCGCGTGGGTTGACGTGAATCACCACGTCGGAGTCGTTGACCGATTTCTTCTGAGCGGCCGACAGTTCCTTGCGTCCCGCCTTGCCGTCCAGGACACGGGCAATCGCCTCCCTGGTATTGCCGATGTACAGGTGCTTGCCGCGTGCGAAGAAAAACTTGCCGAAGTTCGTGCCTTTGCCTTCTTCCATCTTGCCTGCCTTGAGCTGGCCATTCTCGAAACCAAAATTGCGAGCCAGCGCGTCGATTTCCGTGAAGGGCAAGATGAGGACGAGGAACCGATCCAGATTGGGCAGGTTGAGGAGGTCCTGTCCCTTCTCGGGCGGCGCGAGGACAATGGCCGTCGGACTCTTGAGATCGATGCCGCCGTTGATTCCCAGGAATTGCAGAGCCAGCAACCAGAGCTGCGACGGCCGAAAGAGATTCTGCATGCCCGCTTCGTTCACGAACTCGTCGCCGCGCTTCGACAGCTCGGCGACATTGCGAATGGCGATCCCCGCCGTCGCGTCCGCCGGCACCAGGTCGAGCACGGTCTGCGCCTGGGCAGTGCCGGCGACGAGGGCGAGAATCGACGCCGCAAGCAGAAGTCGCGCTGGCTTCATGTTCGACTCCGTAAAGGATCGCTCATCAAGATTTCTTGGATTTGCGCAACGGTAAATGGACTGCCTGGGCCGACTTGCCGTCCTTGCTCGGCAGCACCTTGACGGTGTTGCCCTTGACCATGCGGTCGTCCTTGATGCCCTTCTTGCTGATGCCTCCCTGCGGGCCGAAGAACTTGGTGCCGTCGGTGACCTTGAACTTCCGGTCCTTGCCGTTCTTGAGCTTGAGCGTGAAGACGCTGGCCCTGGCGTCCACGCTCTGGATCTTGCCGTTGATGAAGTCATCGTCGGCAGCGGCTTCCTTCTTGCCTCCCCGGGCATCGAGGGTGAGGAAGCCGACGGCCAAGCACAGCACGGCGCCGCCCAGGACGCGCAGCCAGATCATGATGCACTCTCCAGGGGAAGACGTGTAACCGTCCGGTGCCGGGCACTCGCCGCCATGCCGGAGCGACATCGCCTCCCGATGCGGGGATCATTCTAAGCAGTGGAACCAGCGAAGGCGAGTTATGCCTCCCCGCTCCGTCGCTTGCACCGCGGCTCAGGCGTCGGGATCTGATATCGACTTGACGCCGGCGTGCCGCGCCGTAACTGGTCAACATGACTTCGGCGCGCGGCAACCGTGAGGCACCGATACTTCGGGCTCATTCTCCCCGCTCGCCAATGCCGAGGAGATGCACATGCGGAACGATGGGCGGCGGGCGGATCAACTGCGGCCGCTGAAGTTTCAGCGACGTTATGGCAGGCAGGCCGCCGGGAGCGTGCTCGTGCGCATGGGCCGGACGACGGTGCTGTGCACGTGCTGCGTGGAGGCCGGCGTGCCGCCGTTTCTCGTCGGCACCGGCAAGGGCTGGCTGACGGCGGAGTACGGCATGTTGCCGGGCAGCACCGGGACGCGCAAGCCGCGTGACCGCGGCGGCAAAGTCGATGGCCGGACCGTCGAGATTCAGCGACTCATCGGCCGCAGCCTGCGCGCTGTCGTCAATCTGGACAAGCTACGCGAGCACACCCTGTGGCTGGATTGCGACGTGCTCGAGGCAGACGGCGGCACGCGCACGGCCAGCATCAATGGCGCTTTTGTCGCCCTGGCCGATGCCCTGGCAACCAAGCGCGACGTGCTCGGCCCGGCGCGCGACATCGTCAAGGACAGCGTCGCGGCCATCAGCGTGGGCCTGCTTGACGACTTCGAGTTGCTCGACCTGGATTACAGCGAGGACAAGGAAGCCGAGGTAGACCTCAATCTCGTCATGACCGGCGCCGGCGCGTTTGTCGAAGTCCAGGGAACCGGCGAGGAGGCGACCTTCACTCGCCAGCAACTCGACCGACTGCTCAAGCTGGGCAAGCTGGGCATCGATCAGATCGTCAAGTCGCAAAAACAAGCGCTGGGGAGCCATTGGCCTCTGGACTGAACGGGCCGCCGATGCTATGAGCCGCGTTCCGGAAATTGCAGAATGCAGACTTCAGATTGCAGATTTGCAGAGGGGACAGGCCATGAGGATTTCGAAGCACGTCGGAGCGGCGCTGGCGCTTGGGACCGCCATTCTCATCGTCGAGGTCGGCTCGGCCCAGGTGCCGGGACCGATGGACCAGTCGATCCTGCGTAATCCGTTGCTCGAGACGCCCCCGCAGCATTCCGGATTGCCGTATACGCCGGGCCAGCAGTCGGCGCGAACACCTGCGGCCGCGCAACCGGACATCAACCAGGACATTCTTGTCAGCGACAAGCAGGGCCCGTGGATGATCTTCGTCACTTCCTACAGCGGGAAGGAAGCCGCCGTCATGGCCCGGCAAATGGTGATGGAACTTCGAAACACGTATCGGCTGCCAGCCTACGTGTTCAATCGCGGCACCGACGAGAAGCGCAAGGAAGATGCCCGCGTCAAGGGCATCATTGAAAAGCAACGGCAGTTCCTTGCCGAGAAAGGCCTGCCGCTCAACACGCCGCTCCGCGTCAAGCGCTTGCAGATAGAAGAGCAATGTGCGGTGCTCGTCGGCGACTATGCGGATGACGCTGCGGCACGTCGCAGCCTGAACGACATGCGCCGCCTCAAGCCTCCCGATCCCGAGCGCGTCAAGCTGGACAAGGTCTACAGTCTGGTGGTTGACGCCAAGGGCAAGGAGAATCGGCGCGAGGAGTTCGTCAATCCGTTCAACAAGGCCTTCGTGATTCACAATCCGCTGCTCAAGGTGGAACGATCCCGAGAAGCCGATGAGTCGGATCTTGCCGCCACGAAGCTGCTGACGCGCGGCGAGGACTTCAGCCTGTTCAATTGCCCCAAGCCGTACACGCTGGTCATCAAACAGTTCACGACACCGACGGTGACGCAGCCGCGCTCCGGCAGCGGCTCGTTTCTCGCAGCCCTGGGCCTGAACAAGACCGGCGACGGCGTGGACACGGCCGCCCACAATGCCCACAATCTCGCCGAGCTGATGCGCAAGTCCTTTCAGCTCGAAGCCTATGTGCTGCACACGCGCCACAGCAGCATCGTCACTGTCGGCGGCTTCGACAGCCTCGGCGACCCGCGCATGCGCTCGACGCAAGAAATGCTCGTCAACCGTCTCAAGGTGCCGAGTGCCGTTCCCATGGCCGTGCCGCGCTAGGGTTCTCGCGTGACCTCGCGAATCAGTCCTAGATCGCCGCGATCGCGTCAATTCTGGCCCCGGCCAGCAGTGGCGTGGGCGGTTGTTGCGACAGCGGCTGCAACTGACCGCGTTCCGGGTCATAGGCGAAAACCTGTCCGGTCTCGATCTTGTAAACCCAGGCATGCAGCTTGAGCTGGCCGCTGGCCAGCCGCGACGCCACGGCGGGATGCGAACGCATGTTGTCGAGCTGAGCCAGCACGTTTTCCTGAATGGCAACGCTCATCAGGTCCGGTCCACGCAGGCCGGCGTACTTCTCCTTGACGATCCAGCGGGTGGCCTCGGCGTGCTTGAGCCAGGCGCGCACCGCCGGCATGTTTTCCCGCAGGTCGTCCGGGGCGAGCAAGGCCTTGATGGCTCCACAGTGCGAATGCCCGCAAACGATGATGTCCTTGACGCCGAGTCCGACGACGGCGAACTCGATGGTTGCCCCCTCGCCGCCGTTGGCCGCCCCGTAAGGCGGCACGATGTTGCCGGCATTGCGCAAGATGAACAGCTCGCCCGGGTCGGTCTGGGTGATCAAGTTTGGGTTGATGCGCGAATCGGAGCAGGTCACGAACAGGGCATCCGGGTTCTGCCCAGCCGCTAGCCGCTCGAAGAGTTCGCGCTGAGAGCTGAAGATGTTCTCCTGGAATTGATGGATTCCTTGCACGAGCTTTCGCATCGCCATTCTCCGTAGTGTTTGAATCGTCGCCCGCGGCACAAGGCGCGGACGACGCCGAAATCAGGTTCGTTCTTGAAGATCAACGAGAACTGCAACTCATTAACAGCGCAACAGCGGATGCGGGACCTCGCTGCTGGCAGGGTTCACCAGCCGAAAGAAAACGGCGCTTGCCGGGCGAAGGGTTGATGCGATGCGGCTTTGCGGACGAGTCGGCCGCTGATGCCGCGCACGCTGCGGCAAGACATGCGCGAGGAGCGCTCGTTCCGATCCATCTTCTTCACGTGGCTCCGGTACGAGATCTGCCTCGCAAACGCTGGCAAGCAGGCCGCGCAGGTTCTCTGTCTCGACGACGAGACTCACGCTCAACGCGAACACGAGGGCGGCCGGCAAGATCCGCCGCGTCGTCCGCTGGAAGGAACTGTCAACTGCCCAGGGCATCACCGCTCTCCAGAGCGAGCAACTCACAGGAGATTGTCGGAGCCGGGCAGGGGGCATGTCAAGGGCGCTTCGCCGGCGCGGCTGCGGCCGTTGCGCATCCGCTAGCCGAACGCCGCCCACTTCTCCTTCATGAACTTCAGTCCCCTGGTGTAGACCTCCTCGGCATTGGGGAACAGGTCGCGCCAGACGCGGGTGGCGGCGGCCAGCGCCGGTAGCGCGCGGCCAAAGGCTTCGATCACCAGCCAGCCATCGTACTTGACCTCGCGCAGCGTGCCGAACACGTCGTCCCAGTGCACCTGGCCCGTGCCCGGCGTGCCGCGATCGCTCTCGCTGATGTGCACGTGCGCGAAATGACCCACCAGGTCGCGGATCGTCTGCGCCGAGCATTTCTCCTCGATGTTGGCGTGGAAGGAATCGAACATCGTCTTGAAGTTCGGATGGTTGACCTGCTGCACCAGTTCTCTGGCCTGCGCCGCCGTCGTGAGGAAGTAACACTCGAAGCGATTGAGGTACTCGATGATGAGCATGATGCCGGCTTTCTTGGCCTCCTCGGCGGACTGGCGAAAAACCTCGACGGCCCGCTTCTTCTCGTCGGGTGTTGGGCCCGCGCCGGAAAACACCGCCAGCGGTGAATGATACGGACCGCACAGGGCCTCGCCGCCCATGCTGGCCGTCATCTCGATGGCCCACTTGTGCCGGTCCATCGCTGCTTGCCGGATCTTCGGATCCGGATCGATCGGGTTCGCCTCGGGGCCGACAACGGTCACGGCGGTGCAGCCGAGGCCGAGGTTCTTCAACTCCCGGCCGATGGCCTTGTAGTGGCTGGCATCCCCCTCGAAGATGGGGATCTCGACACCGTCAAATCCCGTCTGCTTCAGCTTCGCAAGAAGCGGGACATGCTCGGAAGTGACATGGGTGGTCCACAGAAGCAGGTTCATGCCGGTTTTCATGCCGAGGCCCTCAAGGTCGGTCGATCAGGGAGAATGGCATCATTGTCGGCGAACGGGCGCAGATCGGCAAGAATCATCGCCGCCGCGAAACCTGCGGCGGCAACGCGGGTTCAATAGTGCGTGGATGTGTCTGCAACTTACAAGGGGGCGTCACGATGATTCGTCTTTTCGCGTGTGGTACGGCTTTGCTGGCAGTGGTCTTCCTGGCGGCGGGCAGTTCCGACGCCGGCGACAAGGCAAAGAAGAAGGTCAAGAACAACCAGATGGTCAAGGGGACCATCAAGCTGGTCGATGCTTCCAAGGACCTGCTCGTCGTCAACCAGAAGGTCAAGAAGGAGTTCGTCGATCGCGAACTGAGCATCCTGGATACGACCGAGTTCGTCATCATCACCGGCGGCGCCAAGAAGGAGGTCACCGGCAAGGAGGGTCTGCGCTTGCTCGCCGGCAAGGAAGGCTCGCAAGTCAACGTCAAGTGCGACAAGGACGTCAACGTCCTCAAGGTGACCGTCAAAGTCAAGAAGTGACGCAACCGCCTGCCCTGCGCACTCTCGGCCCTGCACCGTCAATGAAGCACTCGGAGCCTGCGCTCCGAGTGCTCTGCTTTTCGAACCCGGTGTCCGGCCGTGCCTCCAGGTCTTCCCCGCGCCGATGCCCCGCTAAACGATCCATCGTGTCGTCGGTACAATGGCCCGGAACAATTCCACCATTGAGAGGACACCTGCGATGGCGACCGGGACTGCGGACATTGGCCTGATCGGCCTGGCGGTGATGGGCGAAAACCTGGTGCTCAACATCGAGAGCCGCGGCAACACGGTCGCGGTCTTCAATCGCACCGTGGCCCGGGTCGATGACTTCATCGCCGGTCGGGCCAAGGGCAAGAAGATCATGGGCTGCCACTCCGTGAAGGAGCTGGTCGCGGCGCTCAAGAAACCGCGCAAGGTGATGATCATGGTCAAGGCGGGACCGGCCGTCGACCAGGTCATCGACGAGGTCGCGCCCTTGCTTGAGAAGGGCGATATCCTCATCGACGGCGGCAACACGCACTACCCGGACACGACACGACGCACACGTGCCCTCAAGGAACGCGGTCTGCTGTACATCGGCACCGGCGTCTCGGGCGGCGAGGAAGGGGCGCTGCTGGGACCATCCATCATGCCGGGAGGCGATCCGGCCGCCTGGCCGCACGTCAAACCTATTTTTCAGGCCATTGCCGCCAGGGCCCCGGACGGCTCGCCGTGCTGCGACTGGGTCGGCGCCGAGGGCGCGGGCCATTATGTCAAGATGGTCCACAACGGCATCGAGTACGGCGACATGCAGCTCATCTGCGAGAGTTACGATCTGCTCGCCCGTGTCGGTGGCCTGTCAGTCAGCGACCTGCACGAGGTCTTCGCCCGCTGGAACAAGGGGCAACTCGAGAGCTACCTGATCGAGATCACCCGCGACATCTTCGGCTACAAGGACCCGGAAACAGGCAAGCCGCTCGTCGATTTCATCCTTGACGCCGCCGGGCAGAAGGGAACCGGCAAGTGGATGGTCGGCTCCGCGCTCGATCTTGGCGTGCCGTTGACGTTGATCACCGAGGCGGTATTCGCCCGCGTGCTGTCCTCACAGAAGGAGGAGCGCGTCGCGGCGGCCAAGCTGCTGCGCGGCCCGGAGACGCGCCCGGCCGACGACCGCAACAGGTTCATCGACGATGTCGAATCGGCCCTTTACGCCAGCAAGATCATCTCCTATGCCCAGGGTTTTGCCTTGCTGAATGCGATGTCGAAGGAGACGGGCTGGACGATCAACAACGGCGCCGTGGCGATGATGTGGCGCGGCGGCTGCATCATCCGCAGCGTCTTCCTGGGCAAGATCAAGGAGGCGTTCGACCGTAATTTGAAGCTGACCAATCTGCTGGTAGATGGCTACTTCGCCGAGCAGGTGCAACGCGCCCAGGCAGGCTGGCGACGGGCCGTGGCCGCCGGCGTCAACAGTGGGATTCCGCTGCCGGCGATGAGCGCCGCCCTTGCCTATTTCGACGGCTACCGCAGCGGACGGTTGCCCGCCAACCTGCTGCAAGCGCAGCGCGATTACTTCGGCGCCCATACGTATGAGCGGACGGATCAGCCGCGCGGCAAGTTCTTCCACACCAACTGGACCGGCCGCGGCGGCACCACAGCGTCGACGACTTATACCGTGTGACGATCATGGCGGAAGCGAACTTCGACACACAGATGTTGCAAGGCTGGCTTAGCCGGATGCGCGGCGGGGACGCCAAGGCGCGCGACGAGATGCTCCGCGCCCTCGGCCAGCGCCTGGAGCGCCTGGCCGGCGCCATGCTGCGCAAGTTTCCCAACGTGCAGCGCTGGGAGCAGACGGCCGACGTCTTTCAGAACGCCATCGTGCGGCTAATGCGCAGCCTCGAGAAGATCGAGCCAGAGAACACCCGCGCCTTCCTGGGACTGGCCGCCGAGCACATCCGCCGCGAATTGCTCGACCTGGCCCGGCACTACGGGGGCAAGCAAGGATTGGGCGCCAATCATGCCAGCGTTGCCGGCGGCGATTCCGTCACGCCGCTCGAACCTGCCCAGCCCGGCGAGGATGCCGAACTCGACCTGTGGGCCGCCTTCCACGAGGCCGTCGCCAACCTGCCCGCAGAGGAACGCGAGGTCGTGAGCCTGTCGTTCTACCACGGCTGGACGCAGAAGGAGATCGCCGCCCTCTTCGGCGTCGATGAACGTACCATCCGCCGCCGCTGGAACGCGGCAATGCTGCGATTGCGTGAGCCATTGCAGGGGAAGTTGCCAAGCGTGTGATTTACGCAGAGGTTGTGATGGCAGGCATTCATCCGATCGTCCGCTTCATGGCGGTCTGCGAAGACATGCAGATAGTGGGCAACCGTAACCGTTCACAGGTCAGTCTAGCGTTTTCTACTCGGAATGGGGTATCCTTGCAGCTGGCATGGATGCTTCTCCGGTTGTTTCTGAAGCTGATCTCGCCGCGACACCCGCAGCGGTGCTGGCGCTGATTCGGCACTTG
>VGYC01000041.1 GCA_016873095.1 Planctomycetota bacterium
CGGGTGTCGCGGCGAGATCAGCTTCAGAAACAACCGGAGAAGCATCCATGCCAGCTGCAAGGATACCCCATTCCGAGTAGAAAACGCTAGACTGACCTGTGAACGGTTACGTCCTTGTCCTTCTTGGTCTTGTCGCCGATGAGCTTGGTGAATTCTTGCAGGTGAGCCTGGCTTCGTTTCATGTACTCCGGATCGAGATCGACCTGCGGCACGCGCGCCAGCTGCTCTTCGAGGCTCTGCTGCAACGTCCATTTCGACGGCGATAGGGACCAGCGCGGCGTCGCCGTGGCGCGCTTGGCCCTTGGCAGGTCTTCCGCGGCCATCCGTGGTCCCGGCGCTTCCTTGTCCCAGCCACGGGCGTATGGACCAAGCTTCGCCCGGATCGGCGCGCCCGGCGGCTTGACAGCGACCGGTATGTGATATCGCGATGGCTTCACAGTCGCCCGAATCTGCGCCACCTCAAGCGCTGGCGAGCTTGGCACGGATTGCATCGACACGACCGGCACCGGAACCGGCCTCTGCGCCGTGCCGATTGCCGGTTGCTCCGAGCGGCGGAAGAACATTGGCCCCAGCACAAGCAGAACCGCCATCGCCAGGCACAGACCCACGGCGACGGGCCAACGCCTCGGTCCATGGCATTCGTCACCAACCAGCCGGTAGCTTCGCGACGGTCCGATCCACAATTCCTGCTTGCAGACCGGGCAGCGCGACACCTTGCCGGCCCGGTGACGGGGCAGGGCAGGCAGGCTCTCGCAGAATCCACAGCGGCTTTGAGCGGACATGAGCGGACCTCCGTGACAGGGGCCACCAAAAACGGGATATGCAACCTCTGGATTGTAACCGGCCAGTCCGGTCCGAAGAAAGGAAAAATCCGCGCTTGTTTGCGTTTCGCGCTCACGTCCTGCCAGGCTGCATCTCACTGCCTGGCAACCACCGGGCGCGAGGGGCAAACAACTTTGACTTGCCCGGCCTACCTGGATTATGATTGAGTATTGTTGAGCACCAGGCGGCAAAGCAGCACTTTTTGGAACTATTCCTTGGCCACCGTCGTCCCAGAGATAGAAAAAGACCGGGCCGTGAACGCCGACGACCAGCGGCTGATCGCGGAATGCCTGATGGGCAAGACGACGGCGTTTGGCGAGTTGGTGTCGCGCTACCAAAATCGTCTTTTCAACACGGTGTTTCGGCTGCTGGACCATGCTGAGGATGCCAGGGATGTTGTCCAGGAGTCCTTTCTGAACGCCTATCAGGCCCTGGACAGCTTCAAGGGAGACTCGCTGTTTTTTACCTGGCTGTACCGCATCGCAGTGAACTCGGCCATCAGCTTCAAGCGAAAGCAGCGGGGGGCACGGCGACTGGGTGTTGCCGACGTGGATCGCGGCGGCCTGGAGCCGCAAGATCCATCGGAGATCAGCCAGCCAGACCGCGTCTTGCAGCTGGCCGACGAGGAACGGCGGATTCAGGCGGCGCTTGCCCGGCTGTCTGCGGAGCATCGAGCCGTGCTGGTGATGAAGGATATCGACGGCATGAAGTACGAAGACATGGCCGAAGTGCTTGAAGTGCCCATCGGCACCATCCGCAGCCGCCTCCATCGTGCCCGCATGGACCTGCGCAACATCTGGCAGGAGATGTATCCGGAAGGCCAGTAGCCCGTTGTGCACTGTTGATTCGCCCGTTGTGACCTGGAAGCTCGGAAGCGTATGCTATCAGATCGTCACTGCCAGCTGTTGACCGCGTTCGTGGATGGCCGCCTCGGTCAGCGCCATCACGAGGAAGTTCAGCGTTTGCTGGAGCAATCGGCTCACGCTCGCTCCTTGCTGCAGCAGTTGCAGGAAGATAGCCAGCGCTTGCAAGAGCTTCCCAAGCTAGCGCTCGAGCCGGAATTCGCCGCCGAGGTCGTCAGCCGGATCGATGCCGCACAACCACACACAGTGCCAGTGTCCGCGAGTCGCGTGCCGCGCTCGCTTCCAGGCTGGGTGGGTCTGGCGGTGGCCGCCTCGCTGCTCCTCGCGGTGACTGCAACCTCTTACCTCTATTACTCCGTCCGGAACCGTCCGGAACCGGAGCACACTTTGGGGCTGGCCGATTTCGATCGCGCCGCGTTTCAGGAGCGCGTCGCCATCGAAGCCAGAAAGAACAAGGGCGTCCAGCTGGATTTGACCTATCAGGACGGTCCAGAAGCAGTGAAACGCCTGCGCCAGGCTTTTGAGCACAACGGCATCAAGCTGTTGCCAGGTCCGGTGGACGGCAACGGTGAGTTGCTGGTTTTCGCCGAAAACATCAACGCCGACGAACTGGGCGGCATCGTCGCGCAGCTTTCCGCTGAGGAGAGAAAATCGCACCAGTTCGACCTGCCGCAGATTCAGCCTTTCAGCGCCCAGGAGCATCGCCAGGTAGCCCGCTCGCTGGGCTTGAGATCGCTCGAGAACGAAGATGACTTGTTCAAGAACATCCTCCCGGCGCCGGCGAAGGACAAGCAGTCAACACCCAAAAAACCGCCGACGCCTGCGCCTGCCGTGAAGGATCGCGTGGCCATCGTCCTCGCCAGCGGGGCAGTGCAGGGGGGGCAGGGCACCTCCGCCGCCGTCCGTGATTTCCTCGCCAACCGAACCGCCGCCCGCCCCGGCACCTTCCGTGTCGTCCTGGTATTGCGACCCGCCAGCGCTTGATGAACGTCAAGTTCCGCAGTCGGGTTTCATCTTGAAACTCGCGAGCCTGGAACACCTGGAACTCGAAGCGTATTGAAGCAGTCAAAGCACGGTCTCTTCGCACCTTCTGGGGGGAATGGTCGGGGAGCCGTGCTTTTTTTTGTGCCCCTCCGGCAACGAATTCGCCGGGGACACACCATCGGCACAACCATTGCAATGTCGGCGACTTGCGGCGCGGCGGCGCAGTCTCTCATTTCCCCTGCGTGCGGCATTTTAGATTGCGTTGCGCTTACGAGTTTTACACACCCACACGCGTCCCTTGGCCGCTTCAACCCAGACCTCACTGAGAAGTTACGCCGCTGCAAGTTGCACATTCGTTGCCGGGGTGCTGAGAGGGGGGTGGCAACGCAACGAATATGATGCGGCGCTACTCGCTGTCTCCAGATTCAATCCAAATCGATTCCCTTGCCGTCTTATACATGAAGTCACGGACAGAAGCGTTCCCTTATCGAACGGGGTGCATCATGCGGCGTTTCCTGGCAGTCCTGATCGTGGCGTTGACAGGGGCGGAGTCGGCACAGGCGCGCGGCATCCTCATCCCGACGGAAAAGACGCTGCCGCCGCTGGCGATGCTCAACCACAAAGTGGATATCGCCATCGAGGACCAGGTGGCGATCACCCGCGTCGAGCAGACGTTTCGCAACCACACCGACCGGCAACTGGAAGCAACCTACATCTTCCCGGTCCCCAAGGGCGCCACCGTCCGCAAGCTGACGATGTGGATCGACGGCAAGGAAACGCCTGGCGAGTTGGTGGAAGCGGCCAAGGCCCGCGCGATTTACACATCCATCGTGCAGCGCAGCCAGGATCCAGCCTTGCTGGAAAGCATGGGTAACGACCTGTTCCGTCTCCGCGTCTTCCCCATCCTGCCCAGGAGCGACCAGAAGATCTCGATCAGCTACACCTCGGTAGCGGACAAGGACAACGGCGTCATCGAGTACATCTATCCCTTGAAGCACGATAGCAAGGCCATCAGCACGCTGGAGAAGTTCTCGATCAAGGTCGACCTCAGGTCGCAACTGTCGTTGCAAAACATCTACAGCCCGAGCCATGCGATCACGATGCAGCGGCCGAACGACAAGCATGCTGTCATCACCTTCGAGAAGGACGCCGCCGTCCTCGACCGCGACTTCCAGCTCTTCTACACGGCCGGCGCGAAGGATGTCGGCCTCACGTCGCTGGTCCATCGGCCCACGGAAAGCAACCCCGGTTACTTCATGCTGCTGGTGTCGCCGCGGGCGGAGCTGTCGAAATCGCAGCAAGTGCCGCGCGACATGATCTTCGTTCTCGATACCTCCGGCAGCATGCGCGGCAAGCGCATGACGCAGGCCCGTGGCGCGTTGAAGTACTGCCTGAGCAACCTCAATCCGCAGGATGGCTTCGCGGTCATCAACTTCGCCACCACGGTCAACCGCTACACCGAGAAGCTCTTGATTGCGAGCAGCGACAACATCGGCGAGGCGCAGAAATGGGTGGATGCCCTGGAAGCGACCGGCGGCACGGCCATCCAGGACGCACTGCTGTCGGCGCTGGAGTTGCGGCCAAGCGAAAATGGCCGGACCTTCACCATCGTCTTCTTCACCGACGGGCGGGCCACCATTGGCGAGACCAACGAGGCCAACATCTTGAAGAACGTGCTGGCCAAGAACTCGGCCAACACACGCATCTTCACCTTTGGCGTTGGCGACGATGTCAATGCGTCCATGCTCGATCAGCTTGCCGAACAGAGCCGGGCGATCAGTTCCTATGTCCGCGAAGCCGAGGACATCGAATCCAAGGTGTCGGCTCTGTACGGCAAGATCAGCAACCCGGTGTTGACCGGCCTCAAGCTCAGCGTCGATCCGAGCGTGAAGATATCCGAGGTGTATCCGCCCGAGTTGCCGGACCTTTTCCACGGCACGCAGCTCGTGATCATGGGCCGTTACACCGGCAAGGATAAGGTCAAGGTGAAGCTCACAGGCAATGTCGGCAAGGCGGCGAGGGAATTCGTCTACGAAGTTGCGTTCGCGGACAAGACTCCAGAAGACAAGCCGTTTGTCGAGGACCTCTGGGCCCGTCGCAAGGTCGGCTTCCTGCTCGAGCAAATTCGCCGCAACGGCGAGAAGAAGGAACTGGTCGAGGAAGTCGTCACGCTGGCGAAGCGCTACGGCATCACCACGCCGTACACCAGTTACCTGATCGTGCCGGACAGTGCGACGCCGATTGCCGGCGGCATTCGCCGGCCCGTCGATCCGGCGGCACCGCCGGCGTTCTTGCGCGGTGGCGACAAGGATGGCAAGAAACTGGAGGAAGTCGCACGCCGCCTCGGTCAAGGCAAGGGCAAGGCAGGGCCGGGAGGCGCGGGCGGGATCGCAGGCGAGCGCGGCGAGTTCCAGGATGAACGTCTCAAGCGCGAGGCCGACGAGCCTGCCTCCGCGCCTGCCGCGAAAGCGGCTCTCGAATCGAAGAAGGCGCTCGACAAGGCTAAGATGCTCTTCGATCGCCGTGATTTCGACGGCGTGCAGACCGGCAAGCTCGGCGTTGATCTCTCCGTTCGCATGAATGAACTGCGCAATCAGACGCGCACGGTCCGCACTGCCACCCGGCTGGCCAACGGGCGGAATTGCCTGGAGGTCGGCGGCGTATGGATCGACGACGGCTTCAATCCGAAGATGAAGATCGTTGCGGTCAAGGCCATGAGCAAGGCTTACTTCCGCATCCTGGAGTTGCAGCCACGCATGCGCGAGGTGCTGAGCCTCGGCAACTACGTGATCTGGGTCGCACCCAGCGGCACGGCCCTGATCATCGACCTCAACAGCGGCCGCGAGGAGATGCCCGACGCCGACATCGACCGGGTGTTCACGCGGGCAAAGGAATAGCGGTCCGGGTTACGTTTCGCGTTCACAGGCGACGGTCTTCGACTCCAGCTTGCGAGCGCGAAACGTGAACAAGGAATCCAGCAACTGGAGCCAGCGCGCGGCGCCTAGCTCAACTGAATACTCACGCTCGACGCGACGCCGGCCTGCCTCGCCCATGCGCCGGCGCAAAACAGGATCGTTCATCAGCGTCCTGATGGCGCTGCACCATTCGTCGGCGGTCGAGGCGTGCAAGCCTGTTTGTCCGTGCTTCACCATGTCCGCTTGCACACCGACGGGATTGGCAACCACCGGCAAGCCTGCAGCCATGTATTGCAGCACCTTCAAGCCGCACTTGCCGCGACTCCAGCCATCGTCGGGCAGCCAGCTCACGCCGATGTCGGAGGTCGCCAATTCGCGGGCTTCATCCTCTTCCGTCCAGGGACATTCAATGATGGACAGTCGTCGAAGCTGTGGAAAGCGGTCGCAGATAATCTTCATGCTGAGCCCCGGACACTGTTCGCCGATGGTCTCGAACAGATTTCGACTCAGCTCGAGCCCTTTGAGCGTGCTCGAACAACCGATCCACGCTAGCTGCACGCCTTTTCCGGAGCGCTCGTGCTCCGCCACGAGATAACGATCGGGGTCAACAAGTGAAGGGATGACATGAATGCGTTCGGCCCCGGTCCAGCGCCGAGCTTCGGCGGCGAGGAAGTCGTTGCCGGCCACGACGGCATCAGCCGTCTTGACGGTGGCCGCGAATCGTGCATGCCGACGGGAGTTGATCGGCCCCTTGCGTGCGTACGAATCGCGCTGATACACCGCGTCGTCGAAGTCGAAAATGAGCAAGCGAGAGGCGCGGTGCAGTTGATAGAGTTGCCAGCTCGTCAGCAGCCGGCGCTGCACGATGACGGCGTCCGTTTCGCCGATGAGCCTTTCAAGACGCAGCCGGGACCAGTATGATCGCGGCCAGGGACACAGCGCCAGCTGATGGCCGGCGCGCTCGAAGTAGGGCCGATAGGCTTGAATGCGATAGCGGCAACAAACGTGATCGACAGCATCGACTAGCGCGGTGATGTGCACGATGGTCCTCCTTGACCCGGCAATATCTTCGTCAAGCATCGGGAAACCGATCGGCAGAGAGTAACACAATCATTTGAAAACGGGCAAGGACTTTTTCGTGTTGACGCGGCCGACGAGCCTTGATAGGCCAGACCATGCTCAGTTAGGCAATCAGGAGACCTCTCATGGAGTCCTGGCACTACAATCGACGAAACTTCCTGCGCGGCGTTGGTGCGCTCATGGCGGGCGGCCTGGCCGGGGCAGGGCAGGGGGCCGACAAGAACAAGGATCGCGATCCGTTCGGCGGTTTCACTGTCGGCGTGCAGAGCTACAGCTTCCGCAACTTCAAGCTCGAGCAAGCACTGCAGCGCACCCAGAAGCTGGGTTTGCGTTCCGTCGAGTTCTTCAGCGGGCACGTCAATCCGCGCAGCACAGAAGCCCAGATTCGCGCGGTCAAGAACCTGTGCCGCGACCACAACATCACACCGATTGCATTCGGGGTCGAGCGTTTCACAAAGGACCATGCCGCGAACCGGCGGCTATTCGAGTTTGCCCGCAATCTCGGTGTGCGCTTTCTGTCGGCCGACCCCGACCCGGACAGCTTCGACAGCCTCGACCGGCTCGTGGACGAGTTCAAGATCGGCATTGCGATTCATCCCCACGGGCCGGCCGGCAAGGCGCTGCATCGCTGGTACTCGGCAGAGGTCATCATGAAGGCGGTCGCGAAGCATCATCGGCTGATCGGCTCATGCCTGGACACGGGACATCTGATCCGGTCGGCGCAAGAGCCTTTCAATCGCAAGCTCGATCCCGCCGCCCAGGTGCGCGTGATGGGGGCACGCAACTTCGGCCTGCATCTGAAAGACCACGACAACAAGAAGCGGACCGACGTGATCTATGGCCGCGGCGCCCTGGATGTGCTGTCCGTGCTGCGTGCCTTGCGCGACGTCAAGTTCACCGGCTATATCAGCATCGAGTACGAAGCCAACCCGGATAACCCGAGCCCTGACATTGAAGCGTGCCTCAAGATACTGCGCGACGCAGTGCGAAAGCTCGGATAACGGCACACAGAGAACGTGGCTATACGCTGCCAGCGTTAGCCGAAGCGGCAATCGCCAGGCGCAACAAGCATGCGTGCGGGAGTTCGTTCGACACGCTGGCAGCGTGTCGTTGCGACGCGCACGCGGAACGGCAACATGAGTCCCGAACAAATCGCCGAACTGCGACAGAAGCACTACAACGCCACGGTGGCATCCATTCGCTGGGTGAACCCCGATCTGTACGCCATCCGTGTTCGCCCCGACTACCGTATTCCCATTCACAAGCCGGGCCAGTACTCGACGCTGGGGCTGGGCCACTGGGAACCGCGCGTGCCCGACTGTCAGGAAGAGCATCCAAAGCCAGGCGACGAAGTGAAACTCATTCGCCGGGCGTACTCCATCAGCTGCCCGATCCTGGATGACGCCGGCAAGTTGCTGGACGTGACAGGAACCGACTGGCTGGAGTTCTATATCGTACTGGTGCGCCGCTCGGAGAAAGGCCCACCGGCCTTGACGCCGCGATTGTTCGCGCTCAAGGAAGGCGACCGGCTGTTCCTGGGCGAAAAGATCGCCGGACACTACAACCTCGATCCGGTGCAGCCAGGCGACACCGTGCTGTTTCTGTCGACAGGCACTGGCGAGGCGCCGCACAACTACATGACCTGGCAACTCCTCTCCCGCGGGCACACCGGGAAGATCCTTGCAGCGTGTTGCGTTCGCTATCGGCAAGACCTGGGCTACCTGCCGACCCATGACGAGCTCATGCGCCGGTACCCGCATTACAAGTATCTGCGGCTGACGACACGCGAACCGGAGAACCTCAACCAGAAGGTTTACATCCAGGACCTCATCAGCAGCGGGCAACTGGCATCGATCCTCGGCAAGCCGCTTGATCCGGACCATACCCACGTCTACCTGTGCGGCAATCCGAAGATGATCGGCGTTCCCAGCATCGACAAGGCCACCGAAGAGGTAGTGTATCCCGAACCGCTGGGCGTCGTTGAAATCCTCGAAAAGAGCGGTTTCAAGCGGGACGCTCCGGCGGTAAAATTCAAGGGCAACATCCATTTCGAGGAATACTGGTAACAGTTCCTCCGCAGGAAGTCCTTTCGGTAACTGGCCCTCTGGTAACGGAACATGGCGGAAGAAGTCATCGGCGGGTATCGGCTGGTGAACTTGATGATGACAGGGCAATCGAGCCAGGTCTGGGAGGTGGTCGAGCTTTCCAGCCATCGACATTTCGCGATGAAGCTGCTCTTGCCCGAGAAGGTGCGCGACATGGAGCAGCGCCGCATGCTCCTGCACGAGGCCAAGGTCGGCAAGCAGCTGGCCCATCCCAACGTCATCAAGATCGTGCAGGTCAGCACCGAGGCCGCAAACCCTTACTTCGTGATGGAGTTCTTCCCAGCGGGCAGCTTGAAGCTGCGCATCGTCCGCAAGCAACATGAATTCATCAAGGAAAAGGCCCACGACATCTTAAAACAAGCGGCCACGGCATTCGCCTACATGAACAGCAGCGGCTGGGTGCACCGTGACGTGAAGCCGGACAACATTCTCGTCAACGCCGCCGGCGATGTGCGGATCATCGACTTTGCCCTGGCGCAGCGCATTCAAAAGCCATCGTTCTTCTCGCGCTTTTTCAAGAAGAAGGGGCTGACACAGGGAACGCGCAGTTACATGTCTCCGGAGCAGATTCGTGGCGAACCTCTGGACGGCCGGGCCGACCTTTACAGTTTCGGCATCAGCATGTACGAGATCGTTACCGGCCGGCCGCCGTTTCGGGCCGGCAGCAACCAGGAGTTGCTGCTCAAGCACATCACCGAGAAGCCGCCATCGCCGCAGGCATACAACAAGGACTTGACCGACGAGTTTTGCGAACTCGTCCTGCACACGCTTGCCAAGAAACGCGACGAGCGGCCGCGCGACTTTCATCAAGTGCTCATGAAGCTCAAGACGATCCGCATCTTCAAATCGGCCGAGGCAAAAGCGGAGTAGTCCGAGCGGCATGCAGCGCCCGTTTTCGCGCTGCCACGTTGCCGTATATCTGCTACACTGCTGGTTTGCTGCAGTTGGTCGGCGGTTCCGCGCTCCGCGCGAATCCGCAAGCGGTCGAACTTACCGAGGAGTTTGTCGATGCCGTCCGGCTTGCCGTTCGAGCGCGAGATCGACGAGATGGAAGAGTTGCTCGCCAAGATGGAAAGTGGCACCGGCAACGGCCAAGTCACGGCCAGCGAGGAAGTCCGTCGCATGCGCCGCGAACTGGCCAATCTTATCCGCAAGGTGTATGGCAATCTCCGCTCCTGGGACACGGTGCTCGTCTCGCGTCACAAGAACCGCCCGCAAACTCTCGACTACATCGACATGATCTTCGACGATTTCGTCGAACTGCACGGTGACCGGGCCATTGGCGATGACCGGGCCATGCGTACGGGCTTCGCGCGGCTCGCGGATTTTCGCGTGATGCTGGTCGGCCACCAGAAGGGCCACACGCTCAAGGAACGCAACGAGTGCCTGTACGGCTGTGCCCATCCGGAGGGCTACCGCAAGGCACTGAACAAAATGCGCCTGGCCGCCAAGTTTCGCATTCCGATCATTTGCCTGATCGACACCCCCGGAGCGTATCCGGGCATCGGTGCTGAGGAGCGCGGCCAGGCTCAACTCATCGCCACCAACCTCCTGGAGATGTCCCGACTGGCCACGCCGATCATCTGCGTCGTCATCGGGGAAGGGGGGAGCGGTGGCGCCCTGGGCATCGGTATCGGCGACAGGGTCGCAATGCTGGAGCATGCCTACTACTCAGTCATCAGCCCTGAGGGTTGCGCCGGCATCCTGTGGAAAGTCGCCACGGAAGAAACCAAGCCGATGGCCGCCGAAGCCCTGAAACTAACCGCCCGGGACCTATTTCGCCTGCGCGTCATCGACGCCATCATTCCCGAGCCTCTTGGCGGCGCTCATCGCGATCCGCGTGGCATGGGAAGCATCCTGAAAGACTACCTGCTCCGCTATCTGCGCGAGCTGCGTGACCTTTCCGTTGCAGAACTTCTGGACCAACGCTACCAGAAGTTTCGGGCAATGGGCGTATTCGTGGAACAGGTGATTTAGGGCCTGGCTAGAGTCTAACGACTGGCCCCGCCTAGAGTTTCGTCAATTAAACATAACAGTTATTATCGGACGTTGCGCTATGGTGTCAAAACGGCGGGCTCGCGGGCCGACCTTGCCGACGCCAGCTTTGCAAGCCCGCTGATGGCCAGGTCCCGAGCCCAGAAAGACTCGAGGTCAGCCTTGAAAAGCGCCGCCGACGAACTGTCCAGAAGGGCCAGTGCCGGCCGGAAATTACGTTCCGCTTGCTCGACAAATCCGGATTCCATGGCCAGCATGCCGCGGACGGCCGTCAGCTTGGCTTGCCGGTGCAAACCATCCGCCACCATGAGCAGACCAAGCCCAACTTCGGCCTGGTCCGGAAACAGCTTGTAAGTGGACAAAGGCAAGGCGCCGACAGCGACGAAAACACTCAGGGGCATCTTGGAGAAGGGCCCTCCCCAGGTGGGCGCCAGGACGCCATTCGCCAGCATCAGTGCAGCGGCCCCCTGCAATGTAAGATCCTCGCGATCGAGGACGCGCAATCGCTCCAGCGCCTGTAACTCGGCGTCGGCCAGTGCGAAATCGCCCAGGCTTGCGTGCAGTTGAATCTTGTTCCAGCGGTAGGCATCCAGAATTCGCTCATGCTCTTCGCTCATCCACAGGCGAACATACTCGGTGTTGCCGGTCAGCAGCAAGAGTTTCAACTCCAGGTCCATGCCTTCGACGCCGAAGGCTGAAACATCGGACTCCAGCAGGATGTCCAGAGCCTTGCCGACCAGTCCGAGTCGCCCTGCCAGACTGGCGCGGTCGTAGACTTTCAGCTTGGAGGAATTGATCTCGAACCGCTGCGTCATCTGTTCGACGCTCCTGGAGAGGTTTTTGAGGATCCGTTCCGGCCGGGCCAGGCGCTTCTCCAGAGCATCAAGCCCCTCACCGGGCATGGGCCCCTGCCGGCGCACGCAGCGAAGGTACTCTTTGAGGTGCTTGAGCGCCAGGTCCTTGTAATCCATGCTGATGAAAAGATGGGCGAGGCGGTCGTGCGCAGTGACAAGGTTCGGATCCAGCCGCAGCGCGTTCTGGAAAGAGTTAACCATCTGGATAGAACGAATCCGCCCCAGGCTGGCGAGAGCATCGCTCCAGGCGCGCTCGCGCGTGGCAGTGTGCAGCCGGTAGAATGCCTCGCCAAGCACGAGATGAGTGCCGGCTTCCGAAGGGTCGCTGGCGACGGCCCTGCGCCCGGCGCGAACTGCCAGATGCAAGGCTTCGGGAGGAGCACTGTCCTGCCCCTTGAGAAAGAGCGTGCGGCCAAGGTCTCCTGACAAATGCAAGAAAGGCAAACCGGGTCCAGCCGCGTGCCCGAGCAGACTCGCCGACAGGCTGGACCGCCAAACCGTCACGTTGCGTGCCTGCCGGGCTGGCGTGGCAGCGTCAAAGGCAGCCACCGCCAGCACCGCTTCGCGCAAGTCGACAGTGCGGAATGGTCGGCGCTTCCAGAATGCCTCCCACCAGCGAAAAGGTTCTGGGCCTCGTTCAGGGCCGGCAGCGGGAGCGGGCCGCGCCTCGCGCGGGTCATAGGCAAATTTCGCCAACGTCCGATCCAGTTCGGCAGGATCCGGATTGGCCCCCTTCCCAAGCTGCGGGTCGCGCCAGCCGAACACGGCAGCCCCGCCACCCAAGTACAGCAGCGGCCATTCGCCCGGCATCCTCAGCAGATGGGCAACGACCCGCTCCACCTCTGCGAGGTTGTTTGAATAAGCCACAACGTAGCCGATTTCGCGCTTTCGCAAGATTTCGCGCCAGTCCGTCTTCTCGGAGTCAGGACGCGCCAAAAGTCCGGCACGAACGGCAACAAACTCGCTGGCCTCACGCGGCGAGACTCGTAGCTGAGAACTCAAGAAGCTTTTTTCCTCCGTGCACCACCAGGCCAGCTGGTTGGCCGCCTCGGGCGCCAGGTGGAAGCTGTTGCGTGGCATGTGCCCCTGCCTTCGCCATTGCGCCAGCCTGCTGGCCAGTCGCTCCATGCCCGGGTCGGCATCAACATACCAGCCGCGCGGCTCGAGAACGCTACTCTGAAACAAGCCAATCCAGGCCCCAGCCATGAGCGCCAATCCTGCCAGCACCAGACCACCACGAGCCAGTGCTGCTCCACGAATCGGCAACCTCGGTCGTTCGGCAATCCACGCGCTTACTTGCCAGGAAAAGCTCACGCATGCTGTCATGGCGAAGAATGGAATCACCTGCGACTGAAAGAGGCTCAACAGCAGAAACACACCCCAGATGATTGCCCTGCTCGCTCGTTCCCGCCAGCTCTCGCCGGCGAGCGTGAAAGACCACAGGCTGAGCCCGACAAGAAGCCAGAATGCCACGCCGGGCCCCGTGAAGAACAACTGCCGGGAAAAATAGATTTCACGCCAGGGAGCGAGGATCTCCATCTCGAGCATCGGATCCGCTCGGAGCTGCCCGGCCACACCGGATATTGCCCACTCACCGCCGGGTCGAAATACCGCGGCGAGATTCGGATTCAACAAGCAGGCGCCCGCGCTGAAAAGGATCAGGAGGGCCAGTGTAGTCGGCCGCGCGGCACCATGCGTCTCGTGGCTGGCGCGTCCCCTGCTGAAACCGTTTTGCGGCAACTGGCCGAGGCAGAAGCAGATCAGCAGCAACAATCCCAGTACGAACCAGCCATCGATATGGACCCAGAGCGTGAACAGTATCGCCAGTGCAATCAAGGTTCGCCTCGACGCCCCGCCCCGTTCAACCCGTTGCAAAACCAGCAGGAGAATCGCGAACAACAGGTAGGATGCGAAAACCGGTTTCAGCGCCAGCCACGGACCGATGGCAACCAATCCCAGCACGGTCGCTGCTGCAGGCACCCAGTACGCGGTTGTACCGTTCCTTCTGCCGGCTGCCATCAAGGTTAGACCAATGAGCGTCGCCAAGCCGGCCTTCAGGACCATAAGAGTGGTCGCGCCAAGTAGTTTGAAGCTGCCGTAAAGGAGTACATCGTAGAGCCAGCCGTTGGCGATCGACGGCGCGTCCGTCAGGTAGGTGAAGCTGGTTCCGCCCGTGTGCACGAGGTCGCGCCCCGCGGCGAGATGCAACCAGAAATCGCTGTTGCGCACCGGAACAGATGCAAGCAGAAATGCGACAATGGCGACGAGAAGAACAGCAACGAGACCGCGCGTGGCCGTCGGAGGTGCCTGCTCGCCATCAACTGCGAAATTGCCCTGAGTTGCAGGTTCGACTGTCATGGGAGAGCCCTTGGGGAATCGTAGCAGCCCACCGGTAAGATTTCCATTTTTTTTCCTTGACACAACTACACGGTAGCGCCCAGAATTATTAAAGTCCAATGAAGCTCTTTATCCAATTGGTAGTTCTTTCTGCCCCTCAAGGTATGGGGTGGAGCGGGACTTATTCTTTTTCTCTCTTTGGCAAAGGAGCGGGACATGCGGTACAACTTCTTGAAGAAGTGCTGGCGAGGATTCACGCTCATCGAGTTGCTCGTAGTCATCGCCATCATCGCCATCTTGATTGCACTGCTCGTGCCGGCGGTGCAGAAAGTTCGCGAGGCGGCTGCACGGGCGCAATCGCAGAACAACCTGAAGCAGATCAGCCTGGCATGCCACAACGCCAACGACGCCTACAAGAAGCTGCCCCCTTCTGACGGTTTTTTCACCGTCACTTGGGCACAGGCCGGCTCCGGCAGCTGGGGCTCTGACAATTCCGCCTGGACGCAGCCTCCTTCGCCGCGTGGACCAATCTTCTATCACTTGCTCCCGTACATCGAGCAGAACACGATCTACAAGACAGCCACGGACGCCACGAACTGGACCGTATCCAGCTTTCCGGTTTCGACGTACATCGCCCCTGGCGACCCGACGGCTCCAACGAATGGCCTGTTCAACACGTGGGCGACGAACAGCCCGATAACGAATTCAAACGCCTGGGGCGGTTCTGGTGGCGGCGCCTTGAGCTACGCCGCCAACAACCTGGTTTTCAATGGCCCGCCGACCTCGCAAAATGGCGGCACGACACAGGCAGTGGCTAACTGGAGTGCTCAGTCGAGCGCGAGCATTCCCCGCACGTTGCGCGACGGCACCTCCCACACCATTCTGTTCGCGGAGCGCTACGCGCAATGCAACGATCCCGCCAACCAGAACTTCTACATGGCGCACAACTGGAATGCTTACGAGGATTCGCAAGTCGGCACGACACTCAATCCCTGGGGCGGAGGCAGTTCGTGGATGGTCGCCTACGATAACCCGGCGAACGGCTGGGATGCCGCGAACGGCTACCAGGGCGCCTTGCCGCAGTTCCAGCCGACGGACGCCCAGTGTGTGTGCTACAACCTGCAGGCGTACGCCAGCAGCGGGTTGCAGGTGGTCATGGGTGACGGCAGCGTCCGCACCGTATCTCCAACCATCACGCTCACCACCTGGAAGTATGCCAACCATCCCGCCGATGGTCAGCAACTTGGTAGCGACTGGTAGCGCCTGATAGCTGTCCCCAACAAGTCATGTTCATTCCGGCAAGATTGAGGGGCTTCCGGCCCCTCTTTCATCTTGAGGGCATATCCATGAGATGCGTCACTGTCGCCATGTTCATCGCCGCGCTTGCTGTAGCCGGGTGCGGCAAATCCAGTGGCTCGCTGAGCGGCAACGTTTCCTATCAGGGCAAGCCCGTGACCGGCGGCGTCATGCTCCTGGTCGATGCGAAGGGCAGGAATTTCCCGGCGTCCCTTAACGCCGATGGCACGTACAAATGCCCGGAGATTCCTCCGGGGGACTACACCGTGACCATCAACACCTCCGCCCTGAAGGGTACGGACAACCAGGAAGGAACGGCGAAGATGCTGGAAAAGCAAGGACTGGGCAACGACGCCGGCTCGAAGCAACCCAAGGACCTGGCCAAGGTCAAGGAAATGTCTACAGGCGCCGGCAAGCTGGTGTCCATTCCCCCGAAGTACGCCAGTACGACCACATCGACTCTCACCGTGAAGGTCGAAGGCGGCAAGCAGATTCAGGACTTTACGCTGACGGACTGAAGCAATGTCCGCAAGATGGTTCAACCCGCTGTGGCGATTTGTCCGAAGCGGCTGGCGATTCCAGTGCGTCGTGGTCGCCGTGGTGGTCGTTGCCCTGGGTCTGTCAAGCTTGTTGGCCGTCTACCTCTGGAGCAACTATCACTTTCGAGAAGCGCAGAGCGCCTTCGACAACGGCCAGTTCGAGGCTGCCCGTGAACATATCCTCAACTGTCTGGCGGTCAGCGCCACAAACACCGACGCCCACTTTCTCGCAGCGCGGATTGAAAGGCGTTCCGGGCAGTTTGAAACTGCCGAGAACCATCTGAAGACCTACAAGCGCCTGCGCGGCATCACCGATGAGTTTCAGACGGAATGGATCCTGCTGAGGGCTCAGAGCGGTGAGTCGCCCAAGCTGGAACAGGCACTGTGGAATTGTGTTCGCAAGAACCATCCGCAGACGCTGGAAATCCTGGAAACCCTGGCTGCGTGCTTCATTCGCGAAGGCCGATATCACGCCGCGATCACTTGCCTGGATGAATGGATCAAACGTGCACCTAACTGCGTGCTGGCGTTCGAGTGGCGTGGGCTGGCGCGCGAGAATCGGATGCAACGCGACGGCGCGGTGGAAGATTACGAGAAGGCGCTTGAACTGGACCCGGCGCAATGGCAAGTGCGTTTGCAGCTTGCCAAGCTCCTGATGGACATGGCACGCTTGCCACAGGCCGCAATCCATCTCGCGACCCTGAACAAGACTCACGCAGGCGACCCGTCCGTGCAGATGGCCTGGGGACAGTGCCTGTTCCAGCAAGGCGAATCCGAGCACGCCCGCCGCGTGTTTTCAGAGTTGCACGCCAAGCAAGGGAATCAACAGCCGATGGTGCTCTATTATCTCGGCAAGCTGGAAGCCGATCCCACCCGGGCCGCGACATGGTTTCGGCAACTGCTGACGATTCAGCCGGCGCACCTGGAAGCGCGGTTCGCGCTGCACGCCAGTCTGCTCCAGGCCGGCCGTGGCCCGGAGGCGGCCGCGGAACTGCGCACTTATCAGGCCGCTCGCGCCGAACTGGATCAGATCAAGACGCTCTACGAGAAAATGGAACGTGAACCGAACAATCCGGACGTCTTGAGCACGTTGAGCGAGCAACTCCTCGACAAGTTCAACAGTCCGCAGGCTGTCCACCTGCTGTACCGGGCGCTGGCTTTTGATCCCAATCATCAGCGCTCGCGCGAACTGCTCGCGAAGTATCGTCAGAAGGAAGAATCTCGTCAGCAAGAGTCGCGCTAGCAAGAGTGGTGGCGCCAGCGTGGCCTGTCGTGTCAACTTGCCTATCATCTTTCTTACCGCTCGAAGCGTGCGGGCTTGTAACTTTGCAACGAGGACATGCGCCATGGCCGACAAGGTAAAACCGATCCCCGAGGGCAGCCAATCCGTCACCCCCTATCTGTCGATCCGGGGCGCAGTCGAAGCGGTCGAGTTCTACAAGAAGGCGTTTGGCGCCGTCGAGCAGATGCGGATGCCCTCTCCGGACGGCAAGACGCTGATGCACGCCGAATTGAAGATCGGCGACTCGCAGCTCTATCTGGCCGACGAGTTCCCCGGCATGGAAGTATCCTCTCCGGCGGGCCTCAAGGGAACGACCGTATCGATCCATCTTTACGTCGACGAAGTGGATGCCGTGTTCGCCAAGGCGGTCGCGGCCGGGGCCACGGTGAAGATGCCGCTCATGAATATGTTCTGGGGAGATCGCTTCGGCAAGCTGCTCGACCCGTTCGGCCATAGCTGGGCGCTGGCCCAGCACATCGAGGACGTGCCGCCGGAAGAAATGGACCGGAGGGCCGAGGAATTCCGCAAGCAGTGGGCCGAAGGCAAGGGCCACGCATGAACCCTCCTGCACCGAACACGCTCCGGGCCGGCATGGTCGGCCTGGGCATGATTTTCGACGACACCTATCGGCCGTTCTTCGAGCAGGCCCACGACCACTGGCTGCACCTTCCCGGCAACGTGGCGTATCAGGTCAGCCTGGCCGCCGTCGCCAGCCGTACCGGCAAGCGGGTCGAGGACTACCGGCGCAGATCCCCTGCCGATTTCGTCAGCTTCGCAGGCGATGACGCGGTTCGTGAATTGCTGGCGCATGGCGTTGATGCCGTCTGTGTGGCCACGCCGGACAACCGCCACTTCGACATTGCCCGCGCCGCTCTGAAAGCCGGCAAGCATGTTCTGATCGAAAAGCCTTCGGTACTGACGCTGCAAGAACTTGACGAGCTCACGGCTCTCGCGAGCGCCAACAGCGTCCTCGCCAAGGTCGTCTATCACAAGCTCGCTGATCCGGATCACAAGAAGCTGCGTACACACGTAGTCGATGATGTGCTGCGGCATGTCAACAACGGCTACTGTTCGCTTCTGGAACCAAAGCAAATCAGCGGCAGTCAATTCGCCGAATGGATCAACGGCCGTAATCCGGGGACCTACGTCGCGGTTCACTACATCAAGCTCATCGATTTCTCCTTCGGGCCTGCCTGGCAGCTCAGGCGCATCCAGGCAACCGGCCAGCGCGGACTGGTCGGGCCGCCGACCGGAAACACCTGGGATTCCGTGCAACTGCAGATCATCTACGCTTACTCAGACGGTCGGGAGGCAGCCTTCGACATCCATACCAGCTGGGTCACGCCGGACAACTTTCCCGGATACGTCGAACAAGAAGTGCAGTTCCGCTTTGACAACGGCGTCTGGAATGCCCACCAGCGCAAGCGCGGCGTAGAGGTCACGGTCGAGGGCAAGACTCCCGGCGACATGAAAATCACGCCCAACCATCATTACAACGGCACGTTCATCGAGCCGTGGGGCCAGCGCAGCCAGCGCGGTTATGGCGTCGAGATCATCCAGCGTTTTTTCGAGGAAGTGGCTCATGTCGAATTCGGTGGCCCCTCTGCCCTGCGGGGTTCCCGGCTGGAGGAAATGCGCGGCCTGGCCTACAATGACGTGGCCGCCGATCGCAATACCGTCGCCATCGTGCAAGCCATGGAAGCGCTGCTGCAACAACACGCTGCCGGCCGCCCCGGTTGCCTGTGCGAGGTGAATGGCTCCGACGGCGGCTTGATATTGCGTGTTCCCGGAAAGGAAAAACCACTTACCCTCTATCCTGGGCATGTTTGACTTTGCAGGCGTTGAGAATACCCAGCCAAGGAATCGCAGATGACGACACCGGTATTGCATCCACACGAGAATTCATCCAACGCGGCGCGCGATTTGGTTGCCCGCGTTGAGCCGCGCAGCTTGCGAACCTTCACGCCGACACAGGCCGTGCTCGCCAGGAGTGCCGGCATATATCACTGGACCCCCGAAGGCAGGCGGCTCTACGATTTCAGCTCCGGCGTCCTCGTCTCCAACCTGGGGCACAATCCATCACCGTGGATGAATCGCTTCGCCAAGTACATGGGCTGGGCCGACATCCCCTGGCGCGAAGCTGCGGGCGCCAACGGCCAGACACCCGGCGGCTACTTCCCGGCCGTGACGCTCACCGCCTACAACGCCGTGACGGAGGTCGAGACCAGCGCCAGCCGGCGCCTCCTCGATTTCCTCATGAAGCAGACCGGCGGCCGCAGACTCGAACAGGTCTTCTGGGCAGCGTCCGGGTCCGAGGCGATCCAGAAGGCGCTGTGGGCATCCCTGGCGCGCGACCGTGATCGAGACATGATCCTGGCGACGCGTTACGGCTTCCACGGCAAGAAAGGGCTGGCCGGCGCGGTCACCGGCTGCGAGACGGATCGCGACCGCGACCCGCGTGTCCGCTTCATCAGTTTCCCGATGACGGAATGTGCCGACGTCAGCATGCGCGATCGACCAATAGATCTGGCCCCATTCCGCAAGGAACTCGACGCGCTCAAGAAAGAGTTCGGCGCGCGCCTTGGCACGCTGATCACCGAGCCGTATCTCGGCGGCGGCGGGTCCTATCACCCGCAAAAACAGTATCTGCACCTCCTCCAGGATTTCTGCCGTACCAACGACATCGTCTTCATCCTCGACGAGGTGCAATCGAACTTCGGACGCACTGGCGAGCTGTTCGCGTTCACGACGTACGGCATCGAGCCGGACATCGCCGTGCTCGGCAAGGGTCTGGGCAATGGTGTGCCGGTGGCCGCTGCCGTCGGCCGAGCCGACATATTCGCCAGCCTCGATTACGGCGAAGGGTCCGACACCTGGAGCGCCAACCCGCTGTGCTGCGCCGCCGTGCTGGCCACGCTCGACGAGTTCGAGGCGCGTGACGTGATGGGCCCCTGCCGGAAGTCGTCTGCCATCATCGAGACTGGCCTGGTCAAGCTGAAGGAATTGCCGTTCGTGGCCAATGTGCGCGGCGAGAAGGGCGGCATGGTCTGGGGCCTGGAGATGGCCGACCACGCGGGCCGGTCCGCCGCCGACTGGGCCAACGCTGCGGTCCTCGCTTGCTACCGCGGCGAAGGCGACGACGGCATCCATCTGCTGGGCCCGCTGGCAAAAAAGGTTGTACGCATCGCGCCGCCGCTCGTGATCAGCGAAGCCGAGGCGCGGCAGGCGATGGAACTGATGCAGCGGGCGCTGGGATCGCTGGCCTGCGAGCCCAGGCAAGTGCTGGCAGGCGTCGGGGCGTAAGGCCGACACATCAGTGTCACGCGCGGGATCTGTACACGTCGGGCTTGCGCCTCGACGCTGGCCGAGGTGCGGCATGGGCGACTGGTTGCAATCGCTAACCGGCGGCGTGGATTCGGGCATCCACTGGTTCACAACCTTGTGGCCGGCCGGCACTTTTCTGTCGTGGCATTTCAACGTTACCAGCATGGTTGCCATCATCTTGGTGGCGCTGATCTGCGGCATGGTCGGTTCCCTCGTGGTTGGCAACCGCATGGCGTTTTTCAGCGACGCGCTGGCGCATTGTGCCTTTGCCGGAGTTGCGCTGGGGCTCTTGATTGCCTTGTTCAACCGAATTCCGGTCCGTGACTTCACGGCCTGGATTCAATTGATCATGGTTGTGTTTGGCATCGCCATCGGGTTGGGCATCGCCTGGGTCCGCGACAAGACATCACTGGCCAACGACACCGTGATCGGGGTTTTCTTCGCCGGAGCCATCGGCCTGGGAGCGCTGGTCATGAAAGGAGTCCGGACCGGTTTTCCGCTCGAGAGTTTCCTTTTTGGTGGGCCACTCGAGGCCAGCCCGGCGGACTTGCTGAAGCTCGGCGCCTTGTTGCTCGTGACCCTGGCCGTGCTCGGCTGGAACTACAACTCGCTGGTGTTCACGAGCTTCAACGCGAGCCTGGCCCGGTCGCGGCAGGTTCCCATTCGCTTCAGCAACTACCTGTTCATCGCCCTGCTGGGCCTGATCGTCAATCTGTGCCTGTCCATCGTCGGCGCCCTGCTCATCAATGCGCTGCTGATCGTGCCGGCGGCGACGGCGGCCAACGTCAGCCGAAACATGCGACAGCAATTCTGGCTTTCCGTGGTTCTGTGTCTGGCGTTCGGGATCGTTGGCCACATCCTCAGCTGGGAGATACAGATTCCCGACCCCACTTCGCACGAGCCGATCCAGTTCGGCATCAGCGGCATCATTGTCGTCCTCAGCGTCGTCGCGTTCTTCATCTCGATGGCCGTGGGCCCGATGCTGCGCCGCCGGGCCAGCGCGCCCCCATTGCCATGATTCCGGTGATGCCGGTATTACAGTGTTGCAACTTTCTGCCGCACGGTCGATTGCGCCTTGTTTCCGTCTCGTGATGATCGGAAAATGACTCCGCCGGGCGAACCTTTGTGGGAACGCCCTTCCTAGCAGTGGAGTTGCTTCCTTTTCCAGGCCGAGCGGGACATTTCGTGGACCAGTACATCATCAATTTCACGAGCATCGTCTACGAGGCTTTACCCTTCATCGTGCTGGGCGTCATCCTCGCCGGGCTTCTGGAGGAATTCGTCCCGCAGCAATTCATCACGCGCGTGACGCCGAGCAACCGGGCCATGGCGATCGCCCTGGGCTGTCTGCTAGGCCTCGTTTTCCCGATGTGCGAGTGCGGCATCATCCCCGTGATGAAACGGCTCTTGCGGAAGGGACTGCCGCTCAGCCTGTGCGTCTCGTACATGCTGGCGGGGCCGATCATCAACATCGTCGTCATCATGAGCACTTATGTGGCATTCAAGAACCCGATCTTCGGCGGCTCCGTTGCCGTCGTGGCTCTGCGCGTCGGCCTAGGCTTCGTGGTCGCGTACAACGTCGGCTTGATCGTGGACCGCCTGTGGCGGCGGCACGGGACCGACTTGCTGGCGCCGTCCGTCGCCAAGGGACTCGATCAGCCGAGCAACGACGAAGTCTCCGGCCGGCCGCGGACGTTGATGGACCGGTTGAACAACATCACCGCGACGGCGCTGGGCGACTTCATTGACATTCTGGCGTTTCTCATCATCGGGGCGTTGCTGGCCGCCGGCGGACGAGCCATGCTGGACAGCATGCGGCCGGCGCCGAATCGGCCCAGCAGCCTCGAGCTGGAATTGAAGAAGCACCCTGCCCTGGCGATCCTGATGATGATGGCCCTGGCAGTTCTCTTGTGCCTGTGCAGCGAGGCCGACGCCTTTGTGGCTGCCAATTTCCCCGATGCCTGGGCGCCTGCCGCCAAGCTGGCCTTCCTTGTTCTCGGGCCCATGATGGACCTCAAGTTGTTCTTCATGTACACGCGCGTCTTCCGGCAGAAGCTCATCTGGACGATCATTGTCGCGGTTGTCATCCAGGTCTTCGCATACTGCCTGATTCTCAATTACCTGGAAGTGCCGGTCACTCAGCACGGCCAGGCTCTGCAAGAAAACTGGGACTGGATTATGGGTTTGGCTTCCTCGGGGCAGAAGGTAAAATAAGAACATGGACCACCATCACGCTCATGTGCACGATGCCTATTACCTCGACCAGATTTGCCTGATCGTGGTGTCCGCGGCATTCGGCGGTATCTGCCTGTCGCTGTGCACCTGGCAAGGCGCGATGCTGCACATGATGCTGGCCCCGTTCTTGCACGGATACGTCCTGGCCGGCGGCATTCTGCTGGTCATCGCCGCCCTCATCCGTGCCGCGATACTCTGGCACGAGGCGGCCAGGGATTCGGGACACGAAGACGACCATGCCGATTGTGAACACCAGTGCGGACACGCACATCACGATCACGATTGGGCGCCGTGGCGCTATGTCATCGTGCTTGTGCCGATCATTCTCTTTCTTCTCGGCCTGCCGAACAAGCTGCCGGAATTGCGTGGCGACGCCGTCGCAGTGGATTTGACGCAAGAGGCAATGAGCTACGCCAGCCTGGTGGCCGCGAGCCAGCGGCCATCATCCGCCGCTTTGGCACTTGGCGCACTTTTCGCGGAGCCTGCCGTTGACATTGCACCGACCATCCTTGTTTCCAGCTTGGCGAAAGCCAACCTGGGCACGCGCGAGCAATGGCTCGGTGAACTCGTCCGGGTCGAAGGCCGTTTCGACCCAACCACGAATCCGCGGCAGTTCGAGATCGAGCGCTATGTTCGTGCGTGCTGCATTGCAGACGTTCAACGAGTGAGTGCCCTGGTAGTTTGCCGGGAGCCTGCTCCGGCGTTCCCCGTCAAGCAATGGCTGGCGGTGACGGGCCGAGTCAACTTTCGAAACTCGGCGCACGGTGTCGTGACCGTGCTCGAGGTTGCAAACATGAAAGCCATCGTCCCGGGGCCTCCACAAAGCCCACTCGCGTATTAAGCCGCATAGAATACCATCATGGCACACCATCATCACCACGAAGACAGCGACACCTATTATCTGGATCAGCTGTGCCTGGTCGCGCTCTCAGCCGCGTTCGGCGGCGTATGCCTGTCGATGTACACCTGGCAGAGGCCGATGCTGAACATGATGCTGGCTGCACAGTTCCACGTCTTTGTCCTCGCCAGCGGCATTCTACTCACCGCACTGGCATTGATCCGGGCGGTGGTCTTGTGGAAAGCCGTGGGCATGAAGCCGCAGCCAGCACACGTACACAATCATGAGCACGCTCAGGATCACATACATGACCACGCACATGATCACGCGCACGGCGAGTGCAGCCACAGTCACGTGCACAGTCACGAGCACACGCATGCCCACGCACACGGTCACGAGCATGTGCAGACCCTTCCGCACACTCATGCGCATGCCCACGATCACGATCACGATCATGGCCACGATCATGATCACGACCACGACTGGGCGCCGTGGCGCTATGTCATCTTGCTTGTGCCAATCATCCTCTTTTTGCTGGGGCTGCCGAACAAGCCGCCGGAGATTCGGGCGGAAGCGGCGCAACTTGATATGTCGCAGGAGGGGGCGAACACGACGAGTTTGGTGGGGGCGCTGACCAATCCGGTCTCCAGCCTGGCCATGCTCGCCGGCGTGTATGCCGATTCGGCAGAAGGTCCAGCGCTGACGGTGCGTTTCAGCTTCCTTGAAGAGATCGCCTCCTCGCCCGAGAGCCGGGCCGAATGGGCAGGCAAACCGGTGCGGATCATAGGCCAGTACATGCCGCTGCGCGGCTCGGACCGGCAGTTCACGCTTGTTCGCCTCAAGATCCGCTGCTGTGCCGCCGATGTGATCCCGCTCAAGGTACCGATGATTTGCAAGGAGAAGCTGCCAGCGCTGCCAGATCTGCAATGGGCCAAGGTCACGGGCCGCATCGAGTTTCGCCAGGTGGACAATACCATGACCACGGTTCTCATCGTCCCCAGCGCGGCCGCCATCTCGGCCACTCCGCCAGAATCCAATCCCTACGAGCAATGATCCCGGGAGAATTGCCATGAAGTCGTCGATGAGCTGGCTGCTTGCTGCCACAATCATTGTGGTCCTGTCGGTAGGCGGCCCCCTGCCCTCCCCCGCCCTTGCTTGCCCCTTCTGTTCGCAGGAGAAAGGGCCAACGCTGCTGGGCGATTTCAACTCCGCCCAGATGGTGCTGGTCGGATCATTTGCCAACGCCAGGCTGGGCGGCAAGGGCGCCATCGAGGACGGCACCACCGATCTTGTGCTCGACAAGGTGCTGAAATCACACGACATCCTCAAGACCAAGGCAACAACGGTGAACGGCAAGCAGGTCGTCACCCTGCCCCGGTACCTGCCTCAGGCGAAGAACCAGTTCCTCATCTTCTGCGATGTCTACAAGGGCGCCATCGACCCGTACCGCGGCGTCGAACTGCAATCGGCCAAGGCGATGGTGGACTACTTGCAAGGCGCCATAAAGGTCAAGGACCGGCCCGCCGGCGAGCGGCTCGCCTTTTGCTTCAACTATCTGCAGAGCCCCGATTTCGAGGTGGCGATGGACGCCTACCGCGAATACGCCAAGGCCGACTACAAGGACTACATGGAGGTCGCCAAGAAGTATCCCGCCGAAACGATTGCCAAGTGGCTGCAAGACCCAAAGACGCCCCCGTTCCGCTACGGCCTGTATGCCTCGCTCCTGGGTCACTGCGGAACCACGGAGCATGCCAAGCTGCTGCGCAAGATGATCGACGACCCGGAGAAACGTAAAGGCTCCGGCATCGACGGCATGCTGGCCGCCTACGTCATGCTCCAGCCGGCGGAGGCCTACGGTTACCTTTGCGACGTGCTCAAGGACTCCAGCCAGGAGTTCCTGATGCGTTACGCCGCTCTGCGGACCATTCGCTTCCTGTGGGACCAGCGGCCAGACCTGGTGGCCAAGAAGGACCTGGTAGCCGCTACCGCGCTGATCCTCGACCACGGCGACATGGCCGACTTCGCCATCGAGGACCTGCGCAAATGGCAGCGCTGGGAGCAGACTGACCGCATTCTCGACCTGTTTGGCAAGAAGAACTACGACATCGGCGTGGTCAAGCGCGCCATCCTTCGTTTTGCGCTCCGCTGCCCAAATCCCCGTGCCGCGAGTTTTGTGCAAGACCAGCGCCGCCGCGACGCCGAATGGGTTCGCGATACCGAGGAATTGCTAAGGCTGGAGTATCCTGACGAACCCAAAAAGTAGCTCATCGGTCAAGCGCATTTCGCGTTCGCGCGAAACGTGAGCAGGCCCCCTGCCCTGCCCCATCTCGAATTGCTGAATCGTGGTGAGAGTGTAGAATAGGAGGCGATTTGCGCGCCTGGCAGGAGGTAATTAATGACCCGGTTTCTCGGTCTTCTCACGCTTGCCATGCTTGTTTGCCTCCCCCCCTGCCCTGCCCCGGCATGCTCGCTGTGCAACGGCAGCGCCCTGCAGATGAAACCGCTGCGCGAGCACTGGGAACGGGCCAAGGTGGTGATCTACGGCACGCTGGCCAATCCGCGCTTCATCAACAGCCAGGCCGGCATCGGCATCACCGACGTGCATATCCTGCAAGTCCTGAAGTCGGATCCGCTCCTCGGCAACGCCAAGACGGTGGAACTGAGCCGCTATCTGCCGGTGCTCGATCCCAAGAAGCCGCCGCGGCAGCTCATCTTCTGTGACATCGTCAAGGACAAGATCGACCCTTATTTCGGCAAGGAGGCGCGCTCCCCTGCCCTGCTTGATTACTTCAAAGGCATCCAGGCCCTGGCGGGCAAGGATCGGCTGGAAGCGCTCAAGTTCTTCTTTGAGTATCTCGACAACGAGGATCCGGTGCTGGCCGACGACGCGTTGCTGGAGTTCCTCCGCTCGACGGACGCGGAAGTGGGGCAGGTGGCCAAGCACTTGCCGGTGAACAAGCTGCGCCGCTGGTTGCAAAACCCGGACACAACGGCGGACCGGCTGAGCCTGTATGCCTTTCTCTTGAGCGCGGCCGGCGACCCGGGCGATGCCCGTTTGCTGCGTGGCCTGATTGACAAAGCCGACAAGCGCAGCAAGGCGGCGCTCGACGGGTTGCTTGCCGGCTATATCCAGCTCAACCCGCGCGACGGCTGGGAACTGGCCATCAACATGCTGCACGATGAGCGTACGCCTCTTCTGGATCGGTTTGCCATCCTGCGGACGTTTCGCTTCTATTACGGCTGGAAGCCGGCCGAGAGCAAGGCGCAGGTGCTCCGCGCACTGGGCGGGCTCATCGAGACTCCGCTTCTGGACGTCGCTGTTGAAGATCTCCGCCGCTGGCAGATGTGGGACCTGACGCCAAAGATCCTCGCCCAGTTCGGCAAGCCAGGCAACGCCTCGCAGATCGTCCGCCGTACCATCGTGCGTTATGCGCTGTGCAGCCCGCAACCCGAATGCCGCAACTTCCTCGACCGCGTCCGCCGTAGCGACGGCGAGATGGTCCGCGAGATCGAAGAGGGACTGGAATTGGAACGCAAGCACTGAAGAGTTCCGGACACCTGGGTGATGATGGCCGGCGGAAGTACGATCCTCGGAATCAGCGTGTCACTCATCCTGCTGAGACGAAGACAACGGCGTAGACGGGCGCTGTCGTCATGAATCTTGTTCTTGTGCCTTGTTGCTTGGCCCGTGGTGCCTCCAGCAGGCCAGGGCCATGGATTCGCAGGGGCTTCCAAGTCGCTTTAATATGCAAGCATAGACCGCTGCCGCCGGCCGCCGTAAAGAAAATCGCAGCGGTCAAGTACATCCCGGCCAAGCAACGCCTGGTAGCCGATGCCAGCGAGAGCTACTTCCAGGATAAGCAGATTCTGAAGGACCAGACTGCGAGGGATCGCCCGACGGATGCACGACGATCAAGCTTGCATGATAATGGGCGCCGGCACTCAATCCCCCAAGCATTGGAATATTTGCAAGCGCCACCTGCGCCAGCGGCAAGCCGAGTTGCTGGACCACGATTCCATCGATGCAGGTAATTTCGGCGCCCGTATCCAAGAGAGCGCGTACATCGACCCGTGGCGGCACAGGGCGCTGCAAGTGCCGTAACGCCCGCGCTTGGTTGGTACTCCAGCCGAACTGAACGTCAGTCAGCGCTCCTTCACCTTGCAGAATGCCTTTCAAGATGGGCACTGCTGCTCCTTGCCAATTGCCCTGACATGAGAGAACCGGGCGACATCGAGTGGATTGATCTTGTATGTTGCCACTGGCTCTGCCCCGAAGCGCTCGTTGGCCGCTTGCAAGGCATCGCCTTCGGTATCCCAGACGCTCACAACCTGACCGCTCTTGATAAGCGCATACCTGTTAGCGTGCCCGTCTTTCAAGAGACGCGGCAGTTCGCGCCGATAAGTCTCCAGATCATCCAATGCCCGCTCCCACTGTTCGGGTGGAATGTGCGCGGGACGTGTCAATGAGACGTTACTTGCCATGGTTCCCCCTCGTGCGTGACGCACGAATCCACTTTACCGGAATACCACCAAGAAATAAACTCTCTGTTGCATCGAATTACAAACCTGGCCAGAAGAACTGAGAAGCCAATGCAACTTACTTCACACATCGGCGATCTTCATGAAGTCGAAGCCGACTGGCTGATTCTGCCCATCTGGGAAGACGGCGCCCCTGGCAAGGCCGCCGCGGAACTTGACGTCAAGCTCGGCGGCGTCATCGCGCGGCTACGCGAGGCCGGAGACATCAAGGGCAAGGCGAAAGAGCTGACGCCGTTGCTCGATCCGAAAGGGATCGCGGCCGGCCGGGTCATGGTCGTCGGTCTGGGCAAGCGGGCCGGCATCGATCGCAATATCTTGCACGATGCGGCGGCGGCCGCGGCCCGCGCCATCACCAGCAAAGCACGCGACCGGCTCGGATTCGCGCTGCCGGAGGACGTATCGAACCTGAATTGGGGCGACGTCGCGCTCGCGTGCGGTGTCGGCCTGATGCAGGGCTGCGACGGGCCCGGGCTGCGCAAGAGCGAGAAGGATCGCTTTCCGCCGAAGGAGATCGTCCTGATCGCGCCGGCGTCCGCCCCAGCCGAAGAGATAAAGCAGGCAACGGAGAGGGCGGGCATCGAGGCCGCCGCCGTCAGCCTGGCCCGCGAGCTGGTCAACACCCCGCCATGCGACCTGTTTCCAGAAACCTTTGCCGCGCGCGCCGACAAGGTCGCCCAGGAGACCGGCCTGCAGTGCACGATACTCGATCTGCGGCAACTCGAGACCGAACGCATGGGGGCCTTGCTGGCTGTCGCCCGCGGCTCGGCCCGGGCGCCGCGGCTGGTCGTTCTTCGACACAGCAAGGGAACCGGCAAGACGCTCGGCCTGGTCGGCAAAGGTGTGACTTTCGATAGCGGCGGGCTGTCGCTCAAGACCAACGACCAGATGGTGGACATGAAGTGCGACATGGCGGGCGCTGCCGCCGTGCTCGGCGCCATGCAGGCCATCGCCCGAATGGCGCTGCCGGTCAATGTGATCGGCGTGATGGCCCTGGTCGAGAACATGCCCGGCGGCAAGGCCATGAAGCTGGGAGACGTCTTGCACGCCCGCAATGGCAAGACCATCGAGGTGCTCAACACCGACGCCGAGGGCCGGCTCATCCTTGCCGACGCGCTGGCCTACGCCATCGATCACAAGGCCGATCACCTGGTCGATCTGGCAACGTTGACCGGCGCGTGCATCGTCGCGCTGGGCATGGAGGTCGCCGGCCTGATGAGCAACAACGATGAGTGGAAGGGCCGTGTGGAAACGGCGGCGCGGACGGCGGGAGAACGACTCTGGCCGTTGCCGATGTTTCCGCTCTATGGCGAGATGATCAAGAGCGACGTGGCCGACATCAAGAACACGGGCGGCTCGCGCTGGGCCGGCGCCATCAGCGCCGCCAAGTTCCTGGAGGAATTTGTCGCCGGCAAGCCGTGGGTGCATCTCGACATCGCGGGCCCCGCCTGGGCTGAAAAGGAGAACGCCGTCCGCGCCTCCGGCGGCACCGGCGCCTTTGTCCGCACGCTGGTCCAGCTGGCCAGACAATACGCCTGAGCAACGGCTTGCGGTTTCGCGCGCCGCATCCTACGCGAAACGATGAACCAGCCACCCAAACCAATCTGGGTTCGCCTCGTCCTGCTGGGCGCATCCAGCCGCGGCTCCGCCGTCGCCTGTTGCCTCATCTCGCTGATTCTGGGAGTCGCAATCGGCCTCGGCGGCCTGTGGGATCGCCGCCTGTTCCCAGGGTTTCTGCTGCTGGTCGCGGCCCTGGGATACTGGGGGGCGATCCGCTGGATGGATCGGCATGACAGCTGGTAACCAGGCGGGGCGACTCATCCGCAGCTGGCCATCGGGACATGCGACGATCGCCGCCTCCCTCACTCCGCAGTCGTCTTGAGCCCCGACGTGTCTACCACCCACAGGTCAAGTCCCCCCTGCCCTTGCGGACGGTCGGAGGCGAAATACAGTTTCTTGCCGTCGCCGCTCAGGCATGGAGACATGTCGCCGCGCGTGGCATCGGCGCTGTTCAGATTGGCGAGCGGTTCCGGCTTCGACCAGGCGGCGCCGGCCTTGCTGCGTTTCGAACGAAACAACCCAACGCGGTCCTTGGCCACAGGACCTTGCAAGTACATGACCAGTCCGGAGGCGGATAGCGTGGCGTGATGGAAGCCGGCCGGAAAGCCGACCTCCTTGGCGTTGCCGATTGGCATCATGGCCGGGCCACGCGCGACGAAAAGGACAAAGCCGTCCTTCGACTTGCGACTGAAGTACATCTCCTTGCCGTTGGCGGTCACCCATGGGTACAGCTCGTCCTCTTTCTCGCTGATTCCCGGAATGATGACGGGTGCCCTGCCCTGCGTGCGGTACTTGATGTCGTAGTTCTTGAGGTCCTTCAGTTTCTCGTCAGGAACCTCGTTGCTCGCGAAATAAAGCTTGAAGTCGCGGGTCATGAACGGACTGCGGAAATCCGTCTCCTTGTCGTTCAGGTCCGGTATGGGTTTGCCGGCCGAGAAGCCCTTGCCGGACCGCTGCGCGATGCGGATGCCGAACTTGCCGCTCTTGTTGCTGGCGTACAGCAACTGCGTATTGCCGGTCACAATGAACGGATCATCCTCGTCTGCATCCGTGTTCACCTTGCCAAGATTCACCGGGACAGGATCCTTGCCGCCACCGGCGACCGAATGCGAAACGAACAGCGACAGCAACGTCCACAATGCCATCAATCGTGCCATGTACACGCCTCCAGTAAACTGGCAATATATAGCAGCAACTCTCATTCCGAGACAGGGCGACCTGCGGAATACACGGCCAGACGATGAGACAGTCCGCCTGCCGGTGCATTCCGTGGCGATTCCATCGCCAGCCGTGGCGACCCGATCGCCTACTTCACCCGCTTCTTTTCCAAGGTTTCGAGCAGTGCGATCACGGCCCAGCTTGTGGCCGTGAACGAGATAAATTGCGACGGTCCACCTGGATCCCCGTTGTCGAAGAATGTCTGAATCGGTCGGCTGCGAGTCTTCACGAACCAGGAGCCGTCTTCCTTCTGCGTAGAGACCAGAAACTTGACTGCCTTGCGGAACGCGGGATGGTCTGCCGGCACGCCTGAATGACGCAGTACAAAAATGGCCGAGCCGGTTGCATAGGCATCGCCGGCCAGACCGGGAAGCTGCGCCCAGCTGCCGTCGCCACGTTGCTCGCCAAGCAACCGTTCACGTTCCACATCGACATTCTTCACATCGGCCCCGGCATGCACCAGCGCGTGCAGACGAAAGACCTTGTCCTCGGTCGTCTTTGCGGGATTGGCGAGCAACCATGCCTTACCCTTGCGGAAAGTCTCTTCGACCTGTTGCTTCTGGTCATCGTCTGCATAGCGTCGCAAGTTAGCAAGCGCGAAGGCGGCACTGGCGAACAGACTGCCCTCGGACGGCGGTCGATTGGCCTGGGCCGGCCAGGCGCCGTCGCCACGTTGCCGCGCAGTCAGGAACTTGACCAGCGCAGCGGTCGTTGCGTCCGGCCTGTGGCCGGCGGCGGACAGCGTTGCCAGCGCGTAGGCAACGGTCGTGTTGGCGCCGCCCACCCCCTGCCCCTTGGCAATGGTTTCCCTTCTCGCAAATGATTTCAGGGTGAAATCGACAATCTCCTGAATCTCTGCCGGCCGCACCGAAAAACCGCGTTCGCGCGCCAGGGTCAGGCTCATGAGCGGCAACGCTTGATGATGGCAACTGAAACAAGTGCGCTTGCTGCGGTAGCTTGCCGCGCCTTGCTCGATGCGACGCAGGCCTTTGTCAATGGCGGCTTTCACCGGCGGCGTGTCGGCGCGGGCGACGCTCAGCACCATCCCCATGAGCGGAATGATGAGCAACCGAGAACGATGAATCAGGAAATGGCAACGCATGGCAAGCTCTCGGCCATCCTACCGGTTGAACAGCAACTCGCGTCCGGCCAGCACCGCCCAGAACAGGTCTTCGAGCACCTCGCGCCGCGAGGAACCGGAATCGCGACCGCCCTCGGCCATCAAGGAGAGAAACCGCTGCCGCTCCGTTGCTGTCGGCGTGCGACACAGCGCCAGCATGTAGATGTGCTCGATCGCCTCACGATCGCTGATCTTCGCCTTCAACCATAGCTCGATACGTGATTTCTTGTCGCGCAATCGGTCGTTGAGCGTGTTGCCGTTGGCGAGGTGCAACGCCTGGGTAACACTGGAATCTTGCTGGCGCTCGCACGAGCATGTCTGGCCGCGCTCAGGCCGGCCGAAGGCGTCGAGGAACTGCGACACGAGCTGTGTGTCGGGCAGTTGCAAGGCTCGGGTGCCGAGCGGATAATCTCCCGTCCCGGCCGTGCCGCCGCTGGAGCCGACGTTGACGCTGGTGAATGGCGTCGGCACTCCCGTGACAGTAGCGTAGGCGTCGAGGATCACTTCGGCGGGAAGGCGGCGAATGAGATAGCGCGAGTAGAAACGATCGTCGGCCTTGTTCTCCGGCAGCGCGACCGAGGAGCGCTGATAGGCGGCCGAGTTCATGATGAGCCGCATCAGGCGCTTCACATTGTAGGCGTTCTTGACGAAATCGGCGGCGAGAGCGTCGAGCAACTCCGGGTTGCTCGGCGGGTTGGTCTGTCGCAAATCATCCTCGGCCTCGACCAGTCCGCGGCCCAGGAAATTTCGCCACACTCGATTGACCAGCGACTTCGCGAAATAGGGGTTGTCATCGGCTGTCAGCCAGTCGGCGAAATACTGACGGCGATCGATGAGGCTATCGAGTTCCAGCGGCTTGCCGTCCAGCGGCGTCGGCAGCATGGCGACGTTGCGGCGCGGATGCAGCACCTCGCCGTCCGGCTGCGATTGCACGGCGATCTCTTCGGCCCTGTCGCCGTTCTTGAGGGCCACGCGCGCGAACAGGTTGGCCATGCTCCAGTACTGGTCCTGCGTCCATTTCTCCAGCGGATGGTTGTGACAGCGAGCGCAGGTGATCGACATCCCGAGAAAGGTGACCGCGGCCGTCTCCGTCAGATCGGCCACATCCTTGTGCAGCACGAAGAAGTTGGCGGCGCCGCTGACCAGATTACTGCCTCGGGCGGTGATGATCTCGCGCGCAAAGCGGTCCCACGGCTTGTTGTCGGCCACGCTCTGTCTGACGAACTGATAAAAGGCGCGCATGGCCGGTTGATTGAGCCGCCGGCTCGAGATCAACAGCACGTCGGACCACTTGTATGCCCAGTAATCAACCGTCTCGGAACGCTCCAGCAAGCGCTCGATGAGTCTGGCCCTCCTGTCCGGACCATCGGCAAGAAACTTCTTGACTTCATCTGGCGACGGCAGGATGCCGGCCGCGTCCAGATACGCGCGCCGGATGAACTCATGGTCCGAGCACGCCGGCGATGGCGGAATGTTGAGTGACTGCAGCTTTTTGAGGACGAGATTGTCGATGAAATTCGCCCGCGGCGCCACATCGAAGACGTGGGCCGGAATCGCCTGTGGAAACGGTGACGAGATCAGCGCCGTTGCCACCTGCCCGCCAAAGACGACGGGAACCGATGCCTCGCCATGACTGCCGACGGTGACGATTCCCTTGTCATCCACGCCGACGATCGACTCCTCGGTGCTGCTGAAGCGGGACCAGCGAGTCACGTCGCGCGGCTTGCCATCGCTGTACCAGGCGCGAACCACCATGCGCATCGTGTCTCTGGGGCGCAGGACGGCTCCGGCCGGAAAGACTTCCAGGCGAGTCAGGCGCACATCATCCGATCTGGGCCCCGGCGCTCCCGCAGCGATCCAGTCGGCAAGAAGCTGGTAATCGGGTGAACCGACTTCTATCTTCTGTCCGCCGCCGTGCGACACGGCCAGCGTGGGTTTTTGAAGCAGCAAGCTCCTGGCGGGCTCGACGAGGTTCACGCGCCGACTCTTGGCCTGACGCGTCAAGACGAAATGATCGACGTCCGGCGCGTAGCCGCGAAGTGAGAGTTTGAAGCCCCCCTTGCCTGCCAGGGCACCGTGGCACGCCCCGGAGTTGCAGCCGAGTTGCGTCAGCACCGGTACGACTTCGTTGCGGAAACTGGGTGCGGCGACCTTGTGCGTGCCCGTCGCCTTCACGGTGGCGCTCGCCGCGTCATCGCCCAGGGTCGCCGTGATCGTCGCCTCGCCATCGGCGCTCGCCCTGATCAGACCAGCGCCATCGATTGCGATGTTCGATCGTGATGAACTCAGCTTCGCCTGCGAGGTAACATCGCGGACTACCTTGCCGTCCGTCTCCTCGACGACGATGAAGCGGTGTGTTGCGCCCGGGCCGGAGAGAAGGATCGCCGGCGGCAGGATCTTGATTGCACCCCAGGCCGGCGCAGCGTGGAGGCAGAACACCGGCATGAGCAAACCTGCCAGGAAAACGTCTCGTCGGCAGTTTCTGTGCAACTTGCTGTGCAAGGCCAGCACACCCCCTGTCAGATGATTCAGCATGGCACGATTTGCAGTGCTTCTCAAAAAAGTTCTCGGATCGGTTGCACGCCGAAATCGACGAGCGGCAGCGGCCGGTTCTGCGGTCCTGCGAGTTCGCGGTGGATATCGACGCCGAGGCCGCGGTAGATGGTGGCGGCGACTTCGCCGGGCGTAACCGGACGCGACTTCGGGCGATAGCCCAGTTCATCGGACTCACCGATGACCCGGCCGCCGCGGATCGGGCCGCCACCCAGGATGATGCTCCAGACGCCTGGATGGTGGTCGCGGCCGCCGGCAGGATTGATTTTCGGCGTTCGGCCAAATTCTCCCAGTGCCACGACGATGGTGTTGCTGTACATGCCGCGATCGTGCAAGTCCTCCAGCAGCGTGCTGTACGCCTGATCGAAGTTCGGGACAACTTCGCGCGACATCTGAGCGATGTCGGTGAACGGCCGTGAACCGTGGATGTCCCAGGTGACTTCATCAAAGACCGTTTCGAACATGTTAATGGTGACGAAGCGCACGCCGCGCTCGATGAGCCGGCGTGCCAGCAAACAGCTCTGGCCGAAACGAGTGCGGCCAAAGCGATCGCGCGTCGCCGCCGGCTCTTGCTCCAGGGCAAAGGCCTCGCGGGCCCGCTGGCTGGACATGAGGCGATAGGCGAGCTGGAAGTTGCCTTCCATCTGCTGGGCCTGGCCGTTGCCCTCGAACGAGGCGACCGCGCCGTCCACGGCATCGCGCATCCGCTGCCGGCGGTCGGCACGGACAGACGAGATGTACGATGGCGGCAGCAGATCGGGCACGCGGAAGTTCGGCGTGGCCGGGTCGGCGTTGAGGACGAATGGATCGTGCTGCCGGCCGAGATAACCGGCGTTCTGGCCGTGCGGCAAGTTGCCGCCCGTACGACCGATGGGTCGCGGCATGAGGACATGAGCCGGCACCTCGCCGCGCTGCCCCTTGAGCATGCCGAGCACGCAGCCGATGTGTGGGTGCTCCACGCCGCCGGAGAACAGCCGGCCGGTCTGCATCATCTGATGCCCGGTGTCGTGCACGGCCGTGGCCGTGTGATAACAGGAACGCACCAGCGAGAACTTGTCCGCGTGTCGGGCCATGCGCGGAAATATCTCGCTGATCTGCATGCCCGGAACATTGGTGGCGATGGGACGAAACGGCCCGCGAACTTCCTCCGGCGCCTGCGGTTTTGGATCCCAGGTGTCGATATGGCTGGGCCCGCCGACCAAAAACAGCATGATGCAGTTGATGTCAGGAGCCGGTCCATCCTGACTCGCGCGCAGCGCGTGCCAGTCCGCCAGCGTCAGCCCGAGCGTGGCCAGCGACCCGGCGTGTAGAAAGTCGCGCCGCGTCAGACCGTCACAAAACGTCACGCCGCGCGCGGCATCCAGTCGCAGCATCGCACAGTCCTCCCGGGCCCGCTCCACTCAAACAGGCGTGTAGAAAACTCGCCTGGCGGTTTCGCGCGGATAATTGCGTGCGCAACCGCCAAGCGAGCTTTGGGAAGCTTTCCCATCCACTATAGATTATTGAGGGTATCGCGCATGCCATGTCATTGCAATGAAAATCCCCGAGCCAGGCTCGTTCGTCGTACTGGAGAATCGTCACATTCATTCAGGAGAACTTCCATGCCGACACACCGTCTCTTGGCAGTGGCTTCTCTCAGCACCCTGGTAGCTTGCGCCGCCGTCCACGCTGACGACGAGAAAGTCAAGGAACCGTCGCTGGCACACAAGGCGCTCGAAGCACACCTGGAGAAAGCGGGAATCGCCAATGCGCAGATTGTGCCGCTGAAGTCCGCCGTGCTGGGCAAGGCGTTGCCCGGACAAGCGTTCTTCGCCGTGCGTTTCCGGCAGTATCCGGTGGCCGTCGCGCCGCCGGAAGGAATGAACTCGGCCAACGTCTTCGCCGTCGCCAGGACTGGCAAGCCGAGGCTCATGCGCGACGCCGCCGAACTGGAGAAATTCCTGCGCGGCAACCTGGCCGGCGTCGGCAAGGCTCAGGTGGAAAGTGCCCTGGCCAGCTATCTCACGCTCGCTCAGGAACTGCATCAGGACGGCTTTTACACCTTCGAAGTCCTCACCAAGGGCTTCGCCGTCGAGGACAAGGGCAACGACACGATCGAAGCCGCCGGACGGGCCATGGTCACCAAGGGAGGTAACGGCGAGCTGAACGTGACCATGATCTTCAAGGACCGCAAGCTGGCCAAGGTCGTCGCCTCGAGCAAGCTGCGCCCGGGCCCCCGCCCGCGCTGCCAGGCTACCAAGCTGCTCGATCCGGACCCGATTGTGCGTGAAATGGCGGAGCAGGCCCTGCTTTACATGGGTGTCGCCGCCCGCCAGTACATCATGGAGCAGCGTGCCAAGGCGGCGCCACAGCTGCGCGATGCCATCGATCGGCTATGGCGAAGGATTGAAAAGGAAGGCTGGTAGTGACGGGTCACGCAGTGGTTGCTCACTCCACCTGCACGTCCAGGGCCGCAAAATGCTCGTGGTCGGAGCCGGTGTTGAGGGTGTCCACGCGCAGCAGGTAGATGCCCGGGTTCGGGATGGTCAAGGCCACGCGGGCACCGACCCGGCATTTCGGCTTGAAGTGCATCTGGAACTGGCCACGAACGACGCAATCGTCCAGGGACGGCAGCGTCTTGTGATTCAGCTTCGGCACCGGGACAACGAAATAGCGGACGGTCACATCCTTGTTGACACCGTGTGGATAGGTGTTGATCAGGATAAACTGCAAGACCAGCGGGTCCTTGGCCTTGGCCTTGATCATGGGGCGTTCCTTCACGCCCCCCGGCGGCGGCTCCTGATCCGAACTACTCGTCACCTCGTCCACCGTCATTCCGGAGACGCGGTCCAGGCGAAACATCTTGAGGACGATGTCGGCATGCTCCGCGCGGCTCGCCAGCGGCGCGAACAGGAGCAACACAACGATCGCGGCCAACGATGTTCTCATGATGGAAGTCTACCAGGGAACAGCATGCCCAGCAATGACAAACAACGTTTCAGGCACCAAACGCCAGCCGTATCAACCAGTCGCGTGCCTTGCCCGGGAGCAAGCTGAACAGATAACCGCCAATGCTTTGCAGGCCGATCAGGTAGCGAGTCCTGGGCCGCCGCGTTTCCAGGATCTGAGCCACGACCCGTGCGACTCGCTCCGGCGACTCGCCGCGTGGCTGCAGAGCTTCGCGGATCGTCGGCAAGTGTGCTGAATAGGACCCGGCCAGCGGCGTCAGCTCCTCCAGGGCGCGGATGGCTTTTTCCCACACGGCAGTCCGCACCTGGCCCAGTACGGCACAGACGACGGTGATCTTCCAACCGGCCAGTTCCATCCTCATCGAATCGGTAATTGCCGCCAGGGCAAACTTGCTCGATGAATATGGCGACAGAAACGGCATCGACACAAGGCCGCTCACCGAGCCGATGTTCAACACGCGGCCCTGGGCGGCACGCAAGAGCGGAATGCACTCCTTGGTCACCGCCAGGACGCCGAAGACGTTGACCTCGTAGAGCTGGCGTACGCGGTCCAGGTCGAGGCACTCGACCGGCCCGCCATATGGAATGCCGGCGTTATTGACGAGCGCGTCCAGCCGGCCGCAGCCTGCCTCGACGGTTTCTCTGGCCGCGCGAATGTGTTCGGGATTCGTGACGTCGAGCAGGACGGCCGTCGTACCGGCAGGAGCGTGCGACAGGTCGCGAACGCCAGCGAAAACGCGCCAGCCACGCTTGACCAAGACCTGAGCCAGGGCCCGGCCGATGCCGGTCGAGCAACCCGTAATCAACACACACTTCACGCCAGGCCCGCCTCAACGCTCCTCAACCAGCAATTCCAGCGCGGCGAAGAACTCCTGACCGCGCTCGCCGACGGCGGCGCCGATCGTTTCCAGGCGGAGAAGATAAGGACCGGGCTGCGCGACGATGAATGCCAGTTCGCCGGTCGCCTTGTCCTTTGGGTTGAAATCCATCACCAGCGCAGACTCCGCCTGGACTCCCTTGTCTAACTTGGGCTGAATCTTCTGGCCAAGCTCGGCTTCCTTGACGGCGAAGAAATGAACGAGGACGTTCTTGATGGCTGCCTTGTCGCGATTGATCATGGTCCAGCGTACCTGGACCCTGTCGCCGGCCTTGAGGCGCAGCACTTCGCGCTTTCTGGGCGTGGCCCCGATATCCGACTTCTCCTCGCGGGCGCTGAGCACCTTCTTGCCGGCCTGCACCTTGAGTTCGATGGCGAAATCGGCGGCGCCGGCGGGAGCTGCGAGCAAGAAGAAGAACACGAGATCGGTCCAGCGAGCTTGCATCCATTTATCATACTGACTGACGTCAGATGTTGCAACCGGATTTTTGGGTCCCATCAAAGTTCACCCCGACACGAGGACGGCACGGCCGTCAACATGGCAGCCGGCATTACCGCCACCGCGCCGGTGTCGTCGCATAGAATACCTTCATGCAATCGACGCTGTTGCCTCCGGGCCCACGCGGTCGCTTTCTCTGGGGAAACCTGAAAGACTTCCAGCGCGGCCGGCTCGACTTCCTGACGAGCTGCGCGCGCGACTACGGCGATGTCGTCGGGCTTCGCTTTGGCCGGCACCGGGTATTCGCGCTGTTTCATCCGGACGGCATCGAAGAGACGCTGGTGCCACACTATCAGCAGTTCATCAAGCACTACGCGTTGCGGCTCAATCCGCTGATATTCGGCAAGGGATTGATCACCAGCGAGGGCGAGTTCTGGCTACGACAGCGGCGGCTCATCCAGCCTGCATTCAGCCGCCGGCAGATCGCCAGCTACGCGCCCGTCATGGTCGAGGCGACGGCCGCGATGCTCGGCCGCTGGCAGGCCGGCGAGACGCGCGACATCTTCCCCGAGATGATGCAGGTCACGCTTGCCATCGCCGCCAAGACGCTGTTCGACGCCGAAGTCGAGACGGATGCCCCGGAAGTTGGCCAGGCCCTGCACCTGCTCCAGCAGAATTTCCAGAATCGGCTCAATCGCTTGCTGCCGTTGCCGCTGTGGCTGCCGACATTTGAGAACCTGCGGCTGCGCCGGATCATCCGCGGGCTCGACGCCATCATCTATCGATTCATCGCCCAGCGTCGCAAGGACGGACAAGACCGAGGCGATCTGCTGTCGTTGCTGCTGCGGGCGCGCGACGAGGATGACGGCCAGGGCATGACCGATCAGCAAGTCCGCGACGAGGCGATGACGTTGTTCCTGGCCGGGCATGAGACAACGGCCCTGGTCCTGGCATGGACGTGGTGGTTGCTGTCGCAGAATCCGCGCGTCGAGGAAGCGCTGGCCGCCGAGGTCAAGGAGGCGCTCGACGGTCGCTTGCCAACGGTCGATGATCTTCCACGGCTGTCCTACACGGAGAAGGTCGTCACGGAATCCATGCGGCTGTATCCGCCGGTGTGGACCATCGGCCGGGAGACGACGGTGGATTGCACCATCGGCGGTTTCCAGGTGCCGCGTGGCACGACGCTGCTCATGCCGCAATGGGTGGTGCACCGTGATGAGCGCTTCTTCAGTCAACCGGAAGCATTTCTGCCGGAGCGCTGGACGGAGGAGTTCACGCGGCGGCTGCCGAAGTTCGCGTACTTCCCGTTCGGCGGCGGCCCGCGCCTGTGCATCGGCAACAATTTCGCGCTGATGGAACTGGTGCTGGTCCTGGCCTGTATCACGCAGCGTTTTCGCTTCACGTTGCAACCCGGCTTCGACGTCAAGCCATGGGCAACGTTCACGTTGCGGCCGGAAAAAGGCGTGGCGACTTTGCTGACCAAACGTGGTTGAAATGACGCCAGCCGCGAACGCAACGGTAAGCACGCTGCGAAAGCAGATCAGTGAGGCGGCGCTTCGGCTGGCATATCCAGGTCCACGGTGTTCATTTCTTCCGGGGCCAGCAGGACAGGCCCCAATGGCTCGATAGTCGGAACTGCCAGGTTGGTCGAGTCGGTCAACAGCGGTGGCTCCTGGTTCTCGGTCAGGGCCAGGTGCCGCTGCGTCATGCCGGCGCTAGCGCCGCCGCCGCAACCGCAACCCGGACGGGCAGTGGTCGGAGCGGTATGCACGCAACTCGGATACGAAGCGTAACCAGAGCAACCGCGGCGCAGGCGCATCCCCCAGCCACGATCGCGCAGAAAGTCGCAGATGCCGCGAAACTGGCTGCAATCGCTGTAGCGAATGCCACCCGCGGTGTAACTGGCGGGCGGCCAGCCCCACGATTGGGCAAAGCATGGGCTCGGCAACGCCGCAATCAAGAGAACCAGAAGGAGCGATTTCCTGTTCATGGCAATCACAATCGGCATCTTCGGCGACGTCCCCCGAGAGACGCCGGGATGTTTGTCGGCGCTCGCTGCGAAGCCCCCCGGCATTTCTCGAATCCTCAGAAGAACCCGTAAAGTCTGCCACCGTAGCAGCGGAGAACTCACAACAAATTGCCTCGTCGCCTGGTAAGATAGCGAAAGTCTACCAGTCAGGGTCCGAACACGGAGAGACATGGAACCGCTTGCATTCGAGCCGTTTCTGCGGCCGCTCGTATGGGGGGGCCGCCGACTGGGCGAACTGTTCGGTAAGCCGTTGCCGGAAGGCGCCGTCGGCGAGTCGTGGGAGATCAGCGCGCATCCACAGCATGTCAGCCGGGTCGCCGACGGACCTCTGCGCGGACGGGCGCTGGACGACCTATGTCGAAACTGCGCACGCGAACTGTTCGGTGACCATCCCCTGCCGGATGGTAGCTTCCCGCTGCTGATCAAGCTGCTCGATTGTCGTGACTGGCTGTCGGTGCAGGTCCACCCGAACGACGAGATCGCTGCCCGGTTGCTTCCCGGTGAGCGCGGCAAGACGGAAGCTTGGGTCGTGCTGGAGGCAGAGCCCGAAGCTCGCATTTACGCCGGACTGACGCCAGGAACCACGCAAGGGAAGCTTGAATCTGGCATCGCCGACGGCAGCGTTGCCGATTGCCTGCACTCCTTCGTGCCCAGGGTCGGCGACTGTCTGTTCTTACCGGCGGGCACGGTTCATGCCGTCGGCGGAGGCGTCGTCATCGCCGAGGTTCAGCAGTGCAGTGATGCCACCTTTCGTCTTTTCGACTGGAAACGCGTGGGTCTCGACGGCAAGCCACGACCGCTGCACATACGCGAGGCCCTCGAGTCCATCGACTGGCGCCAGGGGCCAGTGACGCCGGTTACACCTGTGACAACTGTGAAGGGTACGGAGATTGGCCCATGCGGAGAGAGGCTGGTGCGCTGTCCCTACTTCGGGCTGGATCGCTACTTTCTTGAAGAGGCGATGGAATTGCCGGCGCGAGACGAGCTATCGATCTGGATGGTGATCGAGGGTTGCGCCCGGCTGCTAAGCGTCAATGGTCATGAAAGTCGATGCCGGCGCGGCGACACCATCATGCTCCCGGCGACAGCATCGAGGTGCCGCTGGGAGCCGGCGCCGAAAGCAACGATGTTACGCATCGCGCTGTGATATGGCCACACAACGCAGCAAGCCGGCAAATTCAAGCTTGCTCGTGCGTGGCTCGTAATAGCCTCACTATCGTGATCGGAACCAGGTCGCATGATTCGCTATACCTCATCTGTCTTGTGCGCTGCGATCCTGCTCGGGAATGCACGAGCCGATATCGTCCGACTCACGGATCTCGAGAAGGAAGCCGAGAAAGCGCTGCCGCCGGTGGCCGTGTTCTATCGCACGATCCTCAAGTCCGCGGCAAGGCCGGACGCCAGCGTGCCTGCGGCACGACAGGGACTTGACCTTGTCGAGGCGCTGCTCAAGGACAAGAAGGTTTCCAGCAGCGTGGCGCTGCCCGCGGCCGAACGCGCGTTGCTCGCCCTCGCCTGGATCGTGCGCATGAACGCCCCGGATGATGGCGATCTCCAGCGCCGCCTCGACGACAAGTTGCTCGACATTCGCCAGCGGCGGCTCGGAGTCCTGGCCGAAGAAGCCAAACATGCCAACGCCTGGCAAGAAGCGCTGGCCTTCGCCGACAGTTTGCTCGACCAGTATCCGCGGAGCCTGGCGGTTGGCAAGCAGGTTCGTCGCCTCTGGGCGGACGTGGCGCTGAGCGAAGCGGACCCGCACAAGGCTCGGCAGCTGTGGCTGCGTGCGCAGCAGCGATTCCTCGACAGCCCGGAGATGCGCCCGGTGCAAGAGATGCTGCAAAAGCAAGCGCGACAATGGCTCGACGAGACTGCCAAGCTCGACAACGGCCCAGCACTGGAGAAGCTGTCGCAAGCGTTCAAGCTCTGGCCGCGGCTTTCCGGTCTGCGCGATGCCCGGCGGCGCCGCGAGAAAAGGTACGTTGTCGTTCAGGTCGGCGTGCGGCAATTGCCGGAGTTTCTCTCGCCGGCCACGGCCGTGAACGATGCCGAGAAACTGGCTCTCGACCTGATCTACGAGGGGCTCGTGCAGCCGACCCACAGCAATGAAACTCTGCAAACGCACGAGGCACGGCTGGCAGCGCGCCTGCCCGAGTCTCGGCCCTTGCACCGGCGCTTCACGCTCCGCCGCGACGCCTACTGGTCCAGCGGCGAGCGCGTCATCCCCGCGGATGTCCGTCATTCCATTCAGCTGGCGACCGATGCCAAGGTGCCCGGACGCACTTCAAGCTGGCTGGATGTTTTCGACGTCCCCGAAGTCGATGGCGCCTCCTTCACACTTGACTTCCGCATGAAGCAGGGTCTCTTCGATCCACTGGCACTGCTGTCGTTCAAGGTGTTGCCTCAATCGTTTCGCGACAAGCCGCTCAACCGCGGCGACGATCTCGAGTTTGCCAGGTCGCCGGTGGGCAGCGGCCCATTCATCTACCAGGGGCGCCGAGAGATTGACGGACGCTCCTGCGCGGTGTTCTCCGCCAATCCCAGCCATGTTCGTGGCGACCGTCCTGACGAGCCGCGCATCGACGAGATTCGCATGTTCGCCTGGAAGGATGCGAAAGACCTCGCGGCAACCGAGCGCGGCGCCCTGTTGCTGGATGTGCCAATGACTGATTTGGCCGCGGTCGCAAAACTCGGAACGCATCAGGTGCGGACCTTACGACCCCGGCGCGTGCACTTCCTGGCCGTCAATCACCGCGTTGCGACGCTGGCGGACGATTCGTTGCGGCGCGGGCTGGCCCATGCCATCGACCGCGAAGGTCTTTTGCGACGTCATTTTCGCGGCAGGTACATGGATGTGAACCTGCTGGCGCCGCTGGGGGCAGCGCTCGCCTTACCGCTCGTGAGTCTGCCGCCCCGGCATGCGGATCTGCACCGGGCACTGAGTGGTCCGTACCCGCCCGATTCCTGGGCAAGTCCGCCCGGCGTGCGCGATCTTCTCGACGCCAACCTCGCCAGATCGCTTTTTCGGCAGATGCCGAAGGACCGAACAATCAAGCTGAGCCTGAAACATGCGGATGATGACCCGCGTCTGGGCCCAGCCTTGCGCGACCTGGCCCGGCAGGTCGAGAGCGCTGCCGCCGAAGGCGGCGTGAATCTGCGCATCGCGATGCTGGCCATGCCGGCGCGGGCCTTGAAGAGCGCTATCGACCGCCGCGACTTCGAACTGGCTTACTGTCATTGGGACTACGAGTCGGTGAACTACTGGCTGTGGCCGCTGTTCGATCCGCAAGCCGCCGCCGTGCAGCCGGGCGGTAGCAACTATCTCGGCTACGACAACGACGCCATCCTGCAAAACCTGTTTCGCGCCGCACTGGGTCACCGGCAATTCACGGCGCTGCAGTCGGCGACACACGACATACACGCCCGGCTCACGTTGAAGATGCCGCTCATCCCCCTGTGGCAACTCGACGTGCACGCGGCCGTTCCGACCGGAATCACGACGGGCGTCATCGACCCATTGCGTGTATTCGCCGATGTCGGGCGCTGGCAGCGCAAACCCTGAGCGGTCGACGTTTGTTCCTGCCAGGCTGCCAGGGTAATCTGGCGAGCCAGTTGCGTTGCTGGGCCGGCGGGGGGGGGCAGGCGCGGGGCCGCGGGGTGACGGGATGACGCGACGCGGGCGCGGAGAGGCCGGGCACGCGATGCGGACGGG
>VGYC01000042.1 GCA_016873095.1 Planctomycetota bacterium
GCCTCGAGAAGGACACGCAGCGATTGCAGCGACGGCGAATCCTCCAGGGCGTCCCAGGCGAAAAGTGGTTTGGTGATCGCGATTTTCATGACGGCCTCCAATGCCGAACGGGGAAGGTGGCGGGCGCCACCATTACAACACAATATATCCCCGTTTGGTTTGGAGGATGGTCGAAAAATTCTGAAAAAAACTGCAACCGCGGGCTTATTCTTACGAAGTCGAGAGTTCTGCGGGGGAAGAGATTTTTGCCCCTCGGTGAGAACCGAAAAAAGACTGGCTCGTCGTACATCGCAACGGGCTCCGATTCCGTTGGCGGCTCTTGCACGGAATCGCCTCAACGGATTACAATCTTCCACGTGCCAGGGTTGCCTTGTCACCATTTCAAGGGGAAACGTCATGGCGAAATCCACCCGGTCCATTTCGCTGTGGTTGCTTGCCGGCTGCCTCGTCTCGCTGGCGGCGCTGGCAAGCGCGGATGTCGCTGGCGGACAGGCGCCAGACGCGCCCAGGCCAAATGACCCAGCGCCTCCGCCAGCGCCGACGCTGATTCCTCCCACGCCGGCACAGCCCAGCGGCGGTGGTTCACCGGGTCCGTCAACGGGGACTTTCAGTCCGCCCCTCGGTCCGGCTGGGTTCAGCGGCGCGCCCATGAGCGGCCCCCGCTTCCACTTCAAGTTTGACCCGAAGACGCCCATCGCCGATTTGCTGCCCGTGGCCCCGAAGGCATCGACGTCTCGCCTGCTGCCGGACGACCTCGCGCATGTCCCCGAAGTCTCGTTTCAGCAACCCATCGCCAAGGGGGAAAAGGCCCTGGAGCAGACGGCCTACACCATCGCCAGGATCAATCATGTGAACGGCAAGAAGAAGACCGATGCCTACATGGTAGCCATGATGAAGCAGCGCAGCGATCTTTCCGGCCTGCCGTTCACGCTCGGCGATGCGTGCCGGATGAAGGGGGAGCGCAGCGCGGATTTCGCCAGGGCGCTGAAAGTCGTCCGGACTTGCTTGAACCTGCAAGTGTCCGTGACGGTCGCGGATGCCGCGACCAAGGCGTCCCAGTCATTCTGGGCGAACTTCCAGGCCAGATCCGGCCCCGAGGATGCCACCTTGCCCCGCAGCCGCGCGCAGAAGGACAGCGTCACGCGTGGCCAGATCGCCGCCCTCATGCAAATCCTAGGCCCGGAGACACCCGCCTTGCGCCGCGGCCTGGTCCGCTACCTTGCCACCGTTTCGCATCCCGAGGCGACCAGGGCGCTGGCGCGGCTGGCGATCTTCTCCGCCGAGGAGGAAATCCGCCACGACGCCATCGACGCCCTCAAGGTCCGCCGCGACAAGGACTACACCGACATCCTCCGCGACGCCCTCCGCTATCCCTGGCCCGCCATCGCCCGGCACGCCAGCGAGGCCCTTGTCAAGCTCGAACGCAACGACCTGCTGCCCGAACTGGTCGCCATGCTCGATGAACCTGACCCGCGCGCCGCCGTGACGAAGGAGGTCGCCGGCAAGAATGTGCCAGTTGTCCGCGAACTGGTGCGGATCAATCATCATCGCAATTGCGTGATGTGTCACGCGCCTGGAAGCATGGAATCGGTCAGCCTGCAGCCGGGCTTGACTCCGGGAAGTGGCCCGTTAGAACCCAAAATGAGCGGCATGGGCATGCCGGTTTCCTTGGCGAACCCGCTGGCCGCCGAGATCCCCGTACCCGGCTCGCCATTGCCCACGCCCTCGCAAGGCTACGGCAGCTCGCAGCAGGACATCCTGGTGCGGATCGACGTGACGTATCTGCGGCAAGATTTCTCGCTCTTGCAGCGCGTCAAGGAGGCTCAGCCCTGGCCGGAGATGCAGCGATTCGACTTCCTGGTCCGCAGCCGGGTGCTGAGCGAGGCCGAGGCGGCCGCCAACCGCGCGGAACTCAAGAAGCGTGAGGCCAACGGCCAGGCGCCATACCGGCACGCCGCCCACGTCGCCCTGCGCGAGCTCACCGGCCGCGACGCGCCGCCCAGCGCCGCCGCCTGGCGACGCGTGCTCAATACTCATTGACCACTCGTTCCCAGGGCCTTGCCGGGAGCGGGTGTCACGTTCAGTCCAGCGTCGAATCCTTCATGCCATCCGCCTGCCGGTACAAGCCCGTCGGGATGAGGATCTCGGCCGGGACTTCCTCGCCATCGAAATAACGGGCGATGGTCGCGGCAGCGGTGCGGCCGATCTTGTCGGGATACTGGACCGGGTCAGCGTAGATGTTGCCGTCGCGGATGGCACGCTTGCCTTCGGGCTGGCCGTCGAAGCCGATGATCTTGACGCGTCTGGCCCGGCCGGCTTTCTCCAGCGCAGCGCGGGCGCCAAGCGCCGACGGATCGTTGATGGCGAAGATGCCGGCGAGGTTGCCGTGGGCTTGCAGGATGTCCTCGGCCGATTTGTAGCCCTGGTCCTTGGAGCCGCCGCTGGGCAGTTCGGCGACGATGTCGATGCGGCCCGTGCCGGGCTTCTGATTGTGCTCGTCGAGAACCTCCTTGAACCCCTTGACGCGCAGCTGGCACGACTCGACCATGCGATGATCGAGGACGGCGATGCGGCCGCCGGCAGGCCCGAGCGCCTCGATCATCGCTACCGCCGCCTGCTTGCCGCCGGCATAGTTGTCGGTCGCGATGTGAGTCACGACCTTCGCACCCGGAGCCAGGCAGCCGATATCCACCGTGAACACCGGAATCCCGGCCGTGTTCGCCTTCTGGATCGCCTGGCCAATCGACTTCGAGTCGCAAGGGCTGAGCACGATGGCGTCCACCTTCTTGACGATGAAGTCCGCGAGTTGCTTGTCCTGCTTGACCACGTCATCGTCGCCGCTGACGGTGATGACGCGGTAGCCATGCTTGGCGCCTTCCTCCGTCATCGTGTCGGCGATCTCCTTGAAGAACGGATTGGTCGTGTTCAGCACGGACAGGCCGACAGTCCAGCGTGCTTCCGGCCCCGAGGCGGACGAACAGCCACCGAGGATCACCATCAACAGCCAGATTCGGTTGAGTCGCAACATCGTCGTCCTTCAATAGCCGTCGCCGCGACTGCGGCCGACCTGGCCAAGCATCGTGAAGTTCTCGAACGCCAGCAGGCCGAGAAGAATGGCCGCGAACAATGGACTGATGGGCGGATACGGCAAGCCTTCCCTGACCTTGAAGTGGATCGCGAGTGAGTAGGCGGCCCCGGCGGCGGCGAGCAGGATGGAAAAGATCAACGCGAGCCGCAAGCCATCCGCCGGCCGGGCCAGGCAAAACAGCTCCTTGCTGATCTGCCCGCCGTCCAGCGGAAAGATGGGAATGAGATTCAGCAGACTCCACATCAAGTTCATGAACACGAGCATCTCGATGCCGACCACGACCATGCGCGTCAGCATAGGATTCTCGGCGAACCAGCCCAATGGCAATCGAGGCAAGCCAAAAACCTGGACGGCGATGACGGCGCCGTAAAGCAGAAACCCTGCTGCCGGCCCCGCCGCCGCCACGGCAATGCGCTGCCCGGACCGCCGCAGTTCGTAGTCGCCGATGGCCAGCCCGCCGAATGAGTAGAGAACGACATGTCCGGGCCGGCCGAAGAACCTCGCCATCAGAATATGGCCGAATTCATGGACCAGGATCGACAAGAACATGCAGCCGATCCACAGGAGCAAGAACCCGAGATGCCCTTCGCGCTCGTAATAGCTCCAACCGAAAAACGCGCTGAACAGCCAGAAAGTCGGATGAACGCGGACCGGCGTGCCGAGCAGGCGAAATCGCAAATCGAATGCCGTGGGATTGGGATCGAGCACGTCTTGCCTCCGCGCGAATAGGATAAAGATGATTATATCCATAGTCAGTGTTCAGTTTTCAGTGTTCAGCGTTCAGAAAGCAGTGTGAAACTGCCCTGAACGCCGAACACTGAAAACTGAACACTGAAAACTGAACACTCGTTATGGACTGGCAAGCACTACGTTCCGAGTTTCCGGTGACGCGGCGATGGGCGTTCATGGACCACGCGGCGGTAGCGCCGTTGACGGCGCGAGCGCAGCAGGCGCTCGCCGAATACGCCGCCGATCTGGCGGAGAACGGCGACGTCAACGAACCACGCTGGGTGAATCGCATCGAGGAGGTGCGCGGTCTTTCCGCCCGGCTCATCAACGCCGACCCGCTCGACATCGCCTTCGTCAAGAATACCAGCGAGGGCATCGGCATCGTCGCCGAGGGACTGCCCTGGGAACCCGGCGACAATGTCGTCACCGCTCGCGAGGAGTATCCCGCCAACATCTACCCCTGGATGAACCTCGCCGGCCGCGGCGTCGAGTTACGGACCGTCGCCAGCCGGCATAACCGTCTCGAACTCGACGACCTGTTTGCCGCCATCGACTCACGCACGCGGCTGGTCAGTGTCAGCTTCATCGAGTTCGCCAGCGGTTTTCGCAATGACCTGGATGCCATCGGGGCCGAGTGCCGGCGGCGCGGCGTTCTCTTCTTCGTCGATGCCATTCAGGGGCTTGGCGTTTTTCCGCTCGATGTGCGCCAGACTCCGATCGATTTCCTCGCGGCCGACGGGCACAAGTGGCTGCTCGGACCGGAAGGGGCCGGCATCTTCTTCATCCGCCGCGAACTGGTGGAGCGGTTGCGGCCGGTGGGCATCGGCTGGAACAGCGTCGTCAATTCGCGGGACTTCTCACGCATCGATTTCGTGTTGAAACCGCACGCAGGCCGCTGGGAAAATGGCAGCCTCAACGTCGGCGGCATTGCCGCGCTCGGCGCCAGCATGGAGCTTCTTCTCGAGATCGGCATCCCGGCCATCGCCGACCGCGTAGTGAACTTGACAGACTATCTTTGCGAGCGCGCCGCAAGGGCAGGCTGGCCGGTATTCAGTAGCCGGAGTGACACCGACAGGTCGTCCATCGTGTCACTGGTTCCGGCCCGCGGCGACCCACAGAGCTTGAAGCGGCTGTGCCGGCAGCGCGGCATCGCCGTCAACCAGCGTGCGGGCCGGCTACGCATCAGTCCGCATTGCTATAACACTTGCGAGGAGCTGGATCGATTGATCGAGACGCTCGAATCCGTCTAGCCAGTTCGGGTAGGGCGGAGGCCCTTGCCGAGCCGTGAAGTGATCCAGTTCGGGGAGGGCGAGGCTCCTGCCGAGCCGTGAAGCGACAAGCGCCCTGCGGGTTTGGCTCGGCAGAAACCTCGCCCCTCCCGAATGTCGCAATCCTGGAGGCATGTCATGGACCGAATCGCGGTTTATACAGGAGTGTTCGATCCGGTGCATCGCGGGCACCTGGACGTGATTCGTCGCGGCAGCCAGCTTGTGGACCGGCTCATCGTCGGCGTCGGCGACAATCCGGAAAAATCGTCATTCTTCACGGCACGCGAACGCGTGCAGCTTCTGGAACAGGTCGTCAAACCGATCGGCAACGTGGCGGTCAAGTCATTCACCGGGCTGGCGGTCCGCTTCGTCCGTTCGGTCGGATCGAAGATCATGCTACGTGGCCTGCGCACCACCAGCGACATGGAGTATGAGTTTTCGATGTCGCTCGCCAATCGCGTGCTGGCCCCCGAGATCGACACGGTCTTTCTCATGGCCCACGATACGGTCTCGCACATCTCCGGCACGCTGCTCCGTCAAATCGCCAATTTTGGCGGCGAGCTGGAGTCGTTCGTGCCGCCGGAGGTCAAGGAAGCGCTGGAGAAACGCGTCAAGGAACGAGGGTGAATCGCTACGATGCCGACGCCAGTTGTCCCAGCTCGCGACGTCGCGAACGCGCCGGCCGTTCGAGGGTCTCGTTGACTTTTTGCACCAGCTGCTGCGCGGTGAAGGGCTTGGGCAGGAAGGCGGCGCGGGACTTGGAAACCTTGAGCCGCACGTTGAGATCGTCCAGGTAGCCGGAGATGTACAACACCTTGATGCTGGGTCGCTCATCCAGCAAGCGTTGAGCGACCTCGCCGCCGCCCATCGTCGGCATGACCACGTCGGTCACAAGCAGGTCGATGGTCCCCTGGTAATGTTCACTGAGACGCAGCGCCTCGGCGCCGTTGGCGGCCTGCAGGACGATGAAGCCGGACTGCTCGAGTGCCTTGCACGCCATGGTGCGCACTCCATCCTCATCTTCCACGAGCAGCACGGTGGCGCGCTTGCCCGCCAGGTCGATCTGCGGCAGCGGCCTGCTGATCGACGACAGCCCCTCGGCGGCGTGCGGCAAATAAATATTGAAAGCGGCTCCCTGACCCGGCCGACTTTGCACGACAATGCTGCCGCCGCTCTGCTTGACAATGCCGTACACCGTCGCCAGCCCAAGCCCCGTCCCTTTGCCTTGCTTGGTCGTGAAGAACGGTTCGAAGATATGACTGCGGACGGATTCGTCCATGCCACAACCCGTGTCCTGAACCGTCAGAAGAACATAGTTACCCGGCTGAATACCTGGCATTTCGCGGCTGGCGGATGCCTTCAACTCCACGTTGCTCGTCTTGATGGTGATCTGCCCGCCGTCCGGCATGGCATCGCGCGCATTGACCACCAGGTTCATCAGCACCTGGCCGATCTGCCCTGGATCGACCTTGACGGGAAACAGGTCGGGATCGAGCGTGCGCGTCAGGCGAATGTCCTCGCGGATGAGCCGGCCGAGCATTCTCTCGATGTCCTTGATGAGCGAGTTCAGGTTGACGATAACCGGAGCAAGAACCTGCCTGCGGCTGAACGCGAGCATCTGGTTGGTCAGTGCGGCGGCACGTTCGCCCACCTTGGCGATCTCTTCGATCGAGATGCGTCCGGGGTGATCATCCGGAAGCATCTGCAGGAGCAAGTCGCCATGCCCCAGAATCACCGTGAGGAAGTTGTTGAAATCATGGGCGACGCCTCCCGCCAGCCGGCCGATGGCTTCCATTTTCTGGGCCTGCAAGAGCTGCGATTCCAGGCGCTTTTGTTCGGAGACGTCTGCGAGCACGCCGACGTAGTGTGTCACTCTGCCCTCAGGAGCACGGATGGGAGCGAACGACAGAGTGCTCCAGAATGACGTTCCGTCCTTGCGCTGCACGAGGAACTCGACCAGGTAAGAGCGCGACTCTGCCATGGCCGCGTCGATCTCGCCAGCCACTCTCGGGTTGGCGTCCGGCCCCTGAAGCAGCGACCAGCCGCGCGTCAAAACCTCGTCGCGGCGGTAACCGGTCAGACACTCGAAGGCGTGGTTGACGTAGATGATCGGCTGACCAGGCCGGGCCGCGTCGAGAATGAACAGCCCTTCGGTGATTGCCTCGAGGGCGCGCTCGCGCAAGTTCAGGATCTCAGCCGAGCGCTTCTGCTCGCTCAGGTCGCGGATGACGCTGATGACCATCGGGCCGTCGCTCGTGTGCTGCGGGCACAGGCTGATCTCGACGGGAAACTCGCTGCCATCCTTGCGATGTCCCACAAGATGGCGCTTGGAGACCGTCGGCTTGAGCGGGTCGTGCGACGAGATATCAGAAAATTGCTCGCGATTGCGCCGGCTTACCAGGCTGCGAACTTTGTTATTGGCGGCCTCACCGCATGGGCTGTTTTCACCCTGGCGTCTTTGGTTCTGGGAATCGGTGGATTATGCCAGAAGGGACGCAAAAAAGGGTTCGCCATTTGCGGTGTTACATTGAGTGGCTTTTTCATGCTGGCAGTCTTGGCTTTCGCACTCGCCGTGATAAGGTAATTGGCAGATGCTCAGCGTCTTTCGAATTCAGCCGCCGAACCAGGCATTGCACACCGACGGGGACCGCATTCTTGTTTTGCGCGACGCCACGCTGTTGCAGCGGCCCCGGACCACCTTCACAATGGGTCCGACGACGAGAATCACGCCAAGCAGCTTTGCCAGGAAGATTGAGTGTTCCACGATAACTTCTGCCGCGCGTGACTTTGGCCGAACGCACCAGTTCACCCGGCATAAGCAGTTCACCGAGGCATGTGAGCGAGCTTACGCGTCGCCAACCGCCGTCTTCGTCATCGGCGGATTGCTGTTCATCGTCAGCACGGCGTTCGTCCTATCGCATCCGGTCTGGGTGGCCGATTGGCGGATCGTGGTGACGTTGATCGGCTGGCTGATGCTCTTTATCAGCCTATTGCAGTTGTTCGTGCCGCGCTCGGTGGCATGGCCGATGACGGTGCTGCCGCGGGCGAGGTATCGGTTCGTACTCGACCTCGGACAGGTGCTGGTCGGCCTGTACTTGGTGTATTGGGGCTTCCTGGCGTACTGACCGGCGTGGCCCGGCCGAAAACCAGACGCGGCTGCAGACCGGCGGGGCATGTAGCGCTTCCCAGATATGTAGCTCACCCAGCCCCGCCGGCTGCTGAGCTTGGCCGTTCGACTTCAAGAAATCATGACTCGAAAATCATGAGCAACGATAAGGGAGCAAGGGGTGCATCCAGACCGTCGCGTCGTGTGACGTACGCACTCATCAGTGCTGTCGGTGCCGTCTTCTTGTGCGCCGGCGGCTGTACTGGCCTGTGGCTCCTGCTGCGACCAGATCCTTTCTTGGGACCCTGGCAAAGCCGGGACGCCAAAGGCAGAGACGACATTACTTTGGGCCTCTACGCTGAGGGCAATGGCGAGAAGACGGGCTTCTATCGCGCCGGCGAGGGCAAGAGCCAGTCCCTAAAGTGGAGGCTTGATGGCGATGTGCTCGAGTTCGAACTGATCGGGGACGGAACTTTCTGGACAGGCGAAAAAGTGGCCCGATTCAGCTACTCCGTATCGTGGTCGGGCCGTGAGTTGACGCTGGTGCCGACGGCGGCAGGCCAACGGTCGGTTACCCTCAAGAGCACCAAGCGACCCTTCCCGACTTGATGTTGAGGTGATTAGATGGGTTGGCAACATTTCACCGCGTTCACGCTTGCTGGCATTGGCGCGCTGGGCTTTTGTTTGATGATTGTCGCCTTCGTGATGATTGCTCTTCAAGGCGGCTGGAAGCAATCGATCCAACAACCGATGGCCGAAGGCCGCTGGCCGATGGGAAGACGGCTTCTCCTCGTCGGCGCAGCGCTCGGCTTAGTGTTCGCCATCGGTATATTTGTTCTTGCCATGATCCCTGGTGGCATTCCGTGGCGTAACTGAAGAAGCCGAACCTGGCGTTGCACTCCGACCGGGGCCGCATTCTTGTTTCGCGCGACAGCACGCCGTTGCAGCGGCCCCGGCGGGTAAACTTTTTCGTTCGGCGACCGAGACTGCGGGACCGCAGCGGCTCACCGGCGTCATACCAGTGTCGCCCGGTAACCATCTCTTACAATAGCGAGGTGCCGTATGCGTCTGTGCGTAGCGTTGCTCCTGATGGCGGCCGTCGTCGCGGTTGCGGATGAGCCTAAAACCGGGGCGAAGGACAAGGAGGCCCTCCAGGGGCTGTGGCAGGCAGTCGAGTTGGAGGCCAACGGCAAGAAGGCTCCCGCCGAGGCGGTGAAGGCGTTCCAGGTCCAGTTCAAGGGCGACCAAATCGTGTTCAACCCGGCCTCTGAAAACCGCAAGCATGCCTTCGCGATCGACCCCGCGTCGAAGCCGAAGGCGATGGACCTGACGGCGGGCGATGGCCCGAAGAAGGGCCAGAAACTGCCGTGCGCAATCTATAAGCTGGAGGGCGACAAGCTCACCATCTGCCTCGACAAGGAGGGGGAGGCCGGCAAGCGGCCGACCGAGTTCAAGACGGCGGCCGGGGACGGCTTCGCGCTGCTCACCTTGGAGCGGGTCAAAGACAAGAAGTGACACAAGCCGCCGAACCCACATCTATGGCCCGCCGAATCAATAGCGCGCACGCCGAAAGAGGGATGATTTCTGATTTTTTCATCCGGCATCCTTGCGGGCTTCAGGACGAATCCGTGAGTGTGCGCTCCAGGCTGCGTCGGCGTGTTTCATGGTTCGTGGTTGCGGCGCCCGGGTGTCACGTCGTTGTCAGCGAATGCGGTTGCGGCTGCAACCGTTCGCGCGCGTGCTGCACCAAACACATCGACGGGGTCGGCCAGGTCTCCTTGCGGCGTCCCGACTGCGCGAGGCAAACGTCACGGTGTCCCGCCTGTGCCGTGGCTCTCCTCTGCGCCCCGGAGGGGTTGGGAGGAGGCCACGGCGTGATCCTCGTCGCGCCCTAGAAATTCAGCCGTGCCGCCACGTCGGCCAGTGCGATCATTCAAATGCACGGGCTCATCTTGCCGGCGCCAACTGGGCTCTCCTGGGCGGAGTGGGCGAGGCGCCGCCGAGCGGGCTGGGTGGCACGCGTGCCACCCGTCGCCATGGATAGGTGTCACGCGCAATGAGCGTGGGCGCTGTCCGGCGGGCCTGGCAGTGCGGAGGCTGGCCGATTGCCGCATCGCGAGGCGGCGTCATATCTCGCAATGGCGACACGACTTATGAATAGGGCGCGGACAAAACCGCTTGCCACTTCTCAATGCATAAATGGGTTTTTATGTCACATTCGGGTGGCGGGCGCTGACATGAAAAGAAAACGCAAGCGGGGCGAGCCTGGCTATAATGGCCATGAATCAGCGGCGTTTGCGTGTCCATCGTTGACGTGGTGAGCACGAGCGATTTCAATCTGTATGCGGAGCTGTTGCATTTCCTCGAGAGCACCGACCCCGCCCTCGGCAACGAGCCGCCGCCCATGTACGCGGTGACCTTGCGCATGCGGCACGAAGACCGGCGCCGGCTGATGGATAGCTGGTATCATCCGCTCGCCATCGGCCAATCCTTGCCGGCGCTCCCCATCTGGCGCAAGGAAACCAAGGCCATCTCCCTCGAACTCGAAGCAAGCTACGCAGAAACCTGCAAGACGCTCCGCATTTCTTGATTCGCACGCCGTGCGGCGCGGCGAGCTGCGTTATAATGAAGCCCATGAATCAGCATGGCTTTGTGCGCGTGGCCGCCGCCGTTCCGTCCCTCCGGGTCGCCGATTGCGCGTTCAACGGCGAGCGCATCCTCGCCATGCTGGCTCGAGCGGAACAGCAACAGGTGGACGTGCTGGTCTTTCCCGAGCTGTCCCTGACCGGCTACACCTGTGCCGATCTGTTTCAGCAGGCGGTCTTGCAGTCGTCGGCCCGCGACGCTCTCGAAGAACTGGTCCAGCGCGGCAAGGATGTCTTCTCCGGTCTGGCGGTGGTCGGCCTGCCGCTGGTGATCGACGACCGGCTCTTCAACTGCGCGGCGGCAATCCAGGGCGGCCGGCTGCTCGGCATCGTTCCCAAGTCGTTCATTCCAAATTACAAGGAGTTCTACGAGCTGCGCTGGTTCGCGCCGGCGGCCCAGGCGCAGAGCCGTGTCGTTTCCTGGGACGGAACGGCCGTCCCTTTCGGAACGGACCTGCTCTTCGACGCCGCGCCGGGCGGCCCGGTCGTCGGCGTGGAGATCTGCGAGGATCTGTGGGTGCCGGCGCCGCCCAGCTCGATGCTGGCCCTGGGCGGCGCGACCATTCTCCTCAATCTGTCGGCAAGCAACGAGGTCATCGGCAAGGCCGGCTATCGACGGCAGCTCGTGCAGAACCAGTCGGGCCGCTGCCTGGCGGCCTACGTCTATGCTTCCTGCGGCGTCGGGGAATCGACGACCGACGTCGTCTTCGGCGGGCATTGTCTCATCGCCGAGAACGGCGTGCTGGTCGCCGAATCCGAGCGCTTCAAGCCGGAGGAGACGCTGCTCGTCACCGACGTGGACATCGAGCGCCTCCGCAACGACCGTCTGCGCACCAATAGCTTTGGCGACCTGAGGACGGACGGCGCGCGCACGATCGCCTTCACGCTGGATCGTCCGGTGCCGCGGCGGCTGGTCCGCGAGATCGAGGCGCATCCCTTCGTGCCGCGCCGTCAGGAAAGGCTGCGCGAGCGCTGCCAGGAGATCTTTCTCACGCAGGTATCGGGACTGGCCCGGCGGCTGGAGCACGTTGGCAGGCCGCCCGTTGTCATCGGTATCTCCGGTGGGCTGGATTCGACGCTGGCTCTGGTCGTTACGTGCAAGACCGTCGATCGTCTGGGCGTGGCGCGCGGCAAGATCACGGGTATCACCATGCCCGGCTTCGGAACGACCGAGCGAACACGGCAAAACGCCCAGATCCTGATGAGACAACTCGGCGTCGCGGCGAAAGAGATTGACATCCGTCCTTTATGCCTGAAAGAGATGCGTGCCCTCGGACACCGGCCCTTCGGCATTGATTGTGGCCGGCTTTCCGTCGAAGAACTGACGGCCCGGCTGCGCGAGGTCCCGGCCGACCGGCGGCACGACCTCACCTTCGAGAACATCCAGGCGCGGATGCGCACCAGCCTGCTCATGAACTCCGGTTTCGTCATCGGCACCGGCGATCTTTCCGAGCTGGCGCTGGGATGGTGCACGTACAACGCCGATCACATGAGCATGTACAACCCGAACGTGAGCATCCCCAAGACACTGGTGAAGTTTCTGGTCCGCTGGGCGGCCGAGAACGAGTTCGACGGCGAGGCGCGGCGCGTCCTGCTCGACATCGTCGACACGCTCATCTCGCCGGAGCTTCTTCCCATCTCGTCCGACGGCCAGGGATCGCAGTCCACCGAGCACACCATCGGCCCCTACGAGCTGCATGACTTCTTCCTGTTCCACGTGCTGCGATACGGGGCAGCGCCCGCGAAGGTGCTGTATCTCGCCGAGCAGGCGAAGTTCGACCGCGACTATTCGCCGCGCGAGCTGCGTCGCTGGCTGGAGGTCTTCATCCGCCGTTTCTTCGCCAACCAGTTCAAGCGTTCCTGCCTGCCCGACGGCCCCAAGGTCGGCTCGATCAGCCTGTCGCCCCGCGGCGACTGGCGCATGCCCAGCGACGCCGTGGCGGCAGGGTGGCTGAGCTGGCTGGAGACGGGCGAGCGAGTCAGCACGCTGGAACTTCCGTAGTGGACGCCGCTGATGGATCGGAAAATCGTTTGGTCGCCTGGGGACGTTGGTTTTCAACTGCCCTGCGGTCTGATACAATGCAGCGTCCGCTGTTGGCTGCCTCCCCGAGGCGAACTTGTCACTTTTCGAGGTGCGACACCATGAGCAGGGCCCGAAGCATACGCGTGCTGGTTTCGGCATTGTTGGCAGTGGCGGGAGTATGGTCGCTGGTGCGTTTGGTGGAAGCCCAGGCGCCGGCGCAACAGGCCGGGCAGCCGCCGGTGCCGCCGGGGGGCACCCCGATTGTGATCAAGCCAGCCGACGCCGTGCTGAAGGGTCTGGAAAAGGTGGTATCCACCAGCGACGGCAAGCCCAGCATGTTCACACTGTACATCAACAAGCACGATGGCCGGGTCCTGGCTGAGTTGCCTCGTGAGTTTGACAAGAAGAAGTATTTCATCGCTCTGACCGTCGCAGGCGGCGAGATCTTCGCCGGTCTGCAAGCGGGCGACCTTTATGTCCAGTGGAAGAAGTACGGCGAACGGCTGGCCTTGATCGAGCCGGACCTGGAAACGCGTTCCACGGGCGACCAGGAGTCGAAGGACTCGGTCCAGCGGCTCTTCACGGGCCGGGTGCTGGCCGACGTGCCGATTCTCGGGCAGACGCCGCAGCACGGCATGGTCATCGACATGGTCGAGCTGCTGCTGACGAACGCCCCCAAGTTTTTCGGCAGTGGCTTCAGCTACTTCGGCGGCGGCGGCTACAACATTGATCCGCGTTCGTTGAGACTGCGCGAGATCAAGACCGCCAAGGCCTTTACCCAGAACATCGAGCTGGCCTTCGAGGTGCCGATGAGCAACGGCAAGCTCAAGACGCTGCATTTCTCGATCAGCGAGATTCCGGACAACACCGGGTACCATGCGCGAGCGGCCGACGACCGCGTTGGCTATTTCACGACTGCATTCGACGATCTGGGCAAGTTCAAGAAGGGCGAGTCGCGGACGCGTTACATCAATCGCTGGCATCTCGAGAAAGCCGATCCTTCGTTGAAGTTGAGCCCGCCCAAGCAGCCCATTGTCTTCTACATCGAGCACACCACGCCGATCCGCTATCGGCGCTTCGTCCGGGACGGCGTGCTGCAATGGAACAAGGCCTTTGAGAAGGTCGGCCTGGCCAATGCGATTGAAGTCTACTACCAGGACTCGCAGACCCACGCTCACATGGAGAAGGACCCCGAGGACGTGCGCTACAACTTCGTGCGCTGGTTGAGCAACAACCAGGGCACGGCGATCGGTCCGAGCCGGGTGCACCCGCTTACCGGGCAGATTCTCGACGCCGACATCATTCTGACGGATGGCTGGATTCGCCATTTCGAGCGTCAGTTTGCGGAACTGCTGCCGCAGCTGGCGATGGAGGGCTTTGGCCCGGACACGCTGTCATGGCTGGAACGCAATCCGACTTGGGATCCGCGCTTCTTGCTGGCCTCGCCGCACAAGCGCAACGAGTTTCTTGCGGAGCTGAATCGTCGCGGCACGCAACCCCTGGGTGGACACGCGGCCGCAAAAGCCTCTGGCCGGCTCATGGGCAACAACGAGTTCGACGGCCTCGTCGGCCGCGTCAGCCAGGTCAACGGCATGTGTCTGGCTGCCCAGGGCAAGGCGTTTGACCTCGCCGTCATGCGCATGTCGCTCGATCTGCTGATGCAGGCCGAGGCGCAGGAGGCCAACGACCAGCCGAAGTCCAAATCCACCGAGGATGAACTGGACGGCATCCCCGCCCGTTTCATCGGCCCACTGCTCGCCGACCTGGTGGCTCACGAAGTGGGACACACGCTTGGCCTGCGGCATAACTTCAAGGCCTCCGGTCTCTACAGCATGGCCGATGTCAACAGCAAGAAGATCAAGGGCAAGAAGCCGTATGCCGGATCCGTCATGGACTATCTTCCCGTCAACATCAACATGAAGGACGGTGAGGTCCAGGGGGACTACGCCATGATTGATATCGGGCCCTATGACATGTGGGCGATCGAGTACGGCTACTCATTCGAGAAGGATCTCAAGCCGATTCTGGCGAAATGCACGCAGCCCGAGCATCAGTATGGCACGGACCAGGACACACTGGGCCCGGACCCGCTGGCGCGCCGCTACGACTTCAGTGCCAATCCGCTTGATTTCGCTCGCAATCAGATGAAGCTGGCGAAACACCATCGAGAAAAGCTGCTCACCAAGTTCGTTGCCGATGGCGAGAGCTGGAGCAAGGCACGCCGCGGTTACGAGTTGACGCTGGCTTTGCAAGTTCGGTCACTCGGCATGATGGCCAACTGGGTAGGCGGCGCCCTGGTCCACCGTGATCACAAGGGAGACAAGGGCACTCGCGCTCCCATCGAGGCCGTGCCCGCCGCCACGCAGCGCGCCGCTCTCAAGTGGGTCATCGAGAGTACCTTCAAGGACGAGGCGTTCGGCCTGACGCCGGCAATCTTGCAGCGGATCCGCACCGACAGCCTGGCGTCGGACGAGAGTTTTTCAGGATTCCAGGAACCCACGTTTCCTGTCAACGACCGTGTCATGGGCATTCAGAGTTCGGCGCTGACGATGCTCTTGAATCCAACGCGGCTACGGCGAATCTACGACAACGAATTTGTCGTCGAGGCGGACAAGGATGCGGTCACGCTCCCCGAGTTGATGGAGACGGTGACAACGGCCATCTACAGCGAACTGGACGACATGCCGGAGGGCAAGTTCACGTCGCGCAAGCCGTTGATCTCGACGCTACGCCGCAATTTGCAAAGGACACTGGTGGATCGACTCATCGACCTGGCTCAGCCTGGCGGCGACAGCGGAGCCGCCTCCAAGCCGATCTCGAACCTGGCATTGACGCATCTACGGCAGCTGAAGACCAAGATCACCACGGCTCTCAAGGCCGATGGCTTGACGATGGATCCGTACAGCAAGGCGCACTTGCAGGACGCGCAGATCCGCATCACCAAGGCGCTGGAAGCGCCGTTCATCTTCAACGTGCGCGATTTGCAGCCGCGGATGTCGTTCCCGCTCTTCCTGCACTCGCGCGGCGAATACTGTAGCCAGCCGGGATGCCGCTGCCGGACCGAGTCGTGGGACACGCGGCGGTGACGGCCCCAGCGGCGAACCTGTCGCGTGGGGTTGTGTGCGAGCGAAAACGCACGCTGGCTTACCGCTGGGGCAAGCCCGGGGGCGTCGTGACGGGCGGGGGTGAAATCGGCAAGGGCGGCGGCGCGGGGATGCTTGGATAGACGATCGTCCCGTCGCTGGTGGTCTTGAAGGACGTCGGCGTGCCGCTTGGCAGTTCGGGGGGCGTCGGCCGGATGACTTGCTGTGGTGCCGTGCCGCTATTGGTGCCTGGCGTGAGCCAGGTGCGCGCCTTTTCCTTGGCCTTGTTGATGTCCTCGGCGATCTTCGGGTTGTTCACGTCCACCTCGTAACGGGTGCCGGTGCCGTCCGTGGTGCGTTTCACGGCGTACCAGCCCTGAAAGTATCCGACGACGACGAAGGCGATGACGGCAGCCGCCGCCAGGGCCAAGAGATTGCGCATGTCTGGGTCTCCTTGAACGAGCGGGGACATTTGCCAACCAGCCACGACCGGCGAGGCTGTAACAGGATCCCCGTGATCGGTCCAGGCCAACCGGGGAACGCGAGGTTCCGTTCGGCCGGTGTCGAGTGGATTTGCTGCTGCATATCGCTGAGAGGGCGGGCTGAATAGAGGCAAACGGCATGACCAGGGTAAACCGGGCTTGACAACACCCCATGCCCGTTGCGTATGCTTTGGGGTAGGTGGGTTTGTAACGCAGGGTTCCCAGCCGCGACAACCTGAAAAACGCGATTGACCCGCATCTCTCCCGAGTCGGACGACGTAAAATGAAGTAGGCCATCGGGCGAGCCTGGCCAAGGTCGCGAGGATGGCGGATGTCGGCGTTGGATGGCGCGATACGGAGTAGGCCAGGGAAGGCATGAGCGGGCGGCAGCGCCGGGAGCGCGAGCGACCGGAATCGGCCAGGGGGGTAGCCCGGCGCGGTTGAGTGAGAGCATCCCCGGACGTTCCTACCCTGCCTCCCCTTCCTCTTTCGCATCACCGCCGCGGGGACTGCATAGCTCGTCATCATCGCAGGGATGCCTCCCGCCCAGGTCTTTTGCTCTTTCGGATTGGGAATCACGGCGCCGCCGTCCATTGGGCGGACGCGCCGACCTACTGGAGGATTCACATGTCCACGGGGAAAACCATCCTGCATTCGATGCGGCAGCAGCTCAATCTCAGTGACTATCGCAAGAAACACTGGGAAGGGTCGTTTGACGAGTACCTGGACATTGTCTGCAAGCGCCCGGAGGTGACGCGTTCCGCCTACCAGCGCCTCTATGACATGTTGCTGTCGCACGGTACCGAGGAGATCTACGAGCAAAAAGAGAAGATCACCCGCTACAAGTTCTTCACGGATTTCGCGGCCCAGCAGGGCGATGCTATTTTCGGCCTCGACCGCACGCTCATGAATCTCGTCAACACGTTCAAGGCGGCTGCCAAGGGTTACGGCACCGATCGCCGGGTTCTCCTGTTGCACGGCCCGGTTGGCAGCTCGAAGAGCACCATCGCCCGCCTTCTGAAAAAGGGGCTGGAGCAATACGCACGCACCGATGAGGGCATGCTTTTCTCCTACGCGTGGAAGATGGAGAACGGCACCTGGTCCAAGTGTCCGATGCACGAGGAGCCCCTGCACCTCGCGCCCCACGAACTGCGACCCGCGCTTGCGGCCCGGCTCAACGAGAACAAGGGGCCCAACGACTACGTCGTGACCATCCAGGGCGAACTCTGCCCGTTCTGCCGGCACATGTATAATGAGTACCTGGCCAAGCATGACGGCGACTGGAACCGCATGCTCGAAGACATCAAGGTTTTCCGCTTGATCCTCTCCGAGCAGGATCGCATCGGCATCGGCACTTTCCAGCCCAAGGACGAGAAGAACCAGGACTCGACCGAACTCACCGGTGACATCAACTACCGGAAGATCGCCGAGTACGGCACCGATAGCGACCCGCGCGCCTTCAACTTCGACGGCGAGTTGAACATCGCCAACCGCGGCCTGGTCGAGTTCATCGAGGTCCTCAAGCTTGACGTGGCCTTTCTCTACGATCTGCTGGGCGCCTCGCAGGAGCACAAGATCAAGCCGAAGAAGTTTGCGCATACCGACATCGACGAGGTCATCCTGGGGCACACCAACGAGCCGGAATATCGCCGGCTGCAGAACAACGAGTTCATGGAGGCCTTGCGCGACCGCACGGTCAAGATCGACGTTCCTTACGTGAGCCGCCTAAAGGATGAAATCAAGATCTACGAGAAGGACTTCAACGCGGAGCGCGTCAAGGGAAAGCACATCGCGCCGCACACCATTGAAATTGCCGCCATGTGGGCCGTGCTCACCAGGCTCAATCCGCCCAAGCACGCCAACCTCACGCTTCTCCAGAAGCTCAAGCTTTACAACGGCAAGACGCTGCCTGGCTTCACCGAGGACAACGTCGTCGAGCTCAAGCGAGAGGCGATCAGCGAGGGCATGTCCGGCATCAGCCCGCGCTACATCCAGGACAAGATCAGCAACGCCCTGGTTGCCCACCCGGAAGAGAACTGCGTCAACCCGTTCATGGTGCTGCACGAACTGGAGGTGGGCTTGCGGCATCACTCGCTCATCACCAGCCAGGACCAGCTGCAGCACTGCCGGGAACTGCTGTCGGTCGTGAAGGAGGAGTACGAGGACATCGTCAAGAACGAGGTCCAGCGGGCCATCGCCGCCGACGAAGACGCCTTGACGCGGTTGTGCTCGAACTACATCGACAATGTGAAGGCCTACACGCAGCGCGAGAAGGTCCGCAACCGCTACACCGGCAACTACGAGGAGCCGGACGAACGGCTGATGCGCTCCGTCGAGGAGAAGATCGACATCCCCGAGGGCCGCAAGGACGACTTCCGCCGCGAGATCATGAACTACATCGGCGCCCTGGCCATCGACGGCAAGAAGTTCGACTACAAGACCAACGAACGACTGCAAAAGGCCCTGGAGCTCAAGCTGTTCGAGGACCAGAAGGACACCATCAAGCTCACCAGTCTGGTATCGAGCGTGGTGGACAAGGCCACGCAGGAGAAGATCGACGTCGTCAAGAGCCGCCTGATTCGCAACTACGGCTACTGTGACGTGTGCTCCACCGACGTGCTCAGCTTCGTGGCGAGTATTTTTGCCCGCGGACACGCGAAGAAATAAAAGTCGTGGTTTGTTTACGTTTCGCGCTCGCGCGACCCCGAGCAGGCGCGAACGTAGGCATGCCCGGTTATGAGGACCTGTCGTGAGCCAGAAGATCGAGCGAGATCAGCAGCGGTTCAAGAAGATCGTACGCGGCAAGGTGAAGAGCAACCTGTCGAAGTACATCGGCCGCGGCGAGATGATTGGCAAGAAGGGTAATGACCTGGTGAGCATTCCCTTGCCGCAGATCGACATCCCGCAGTTTCGCTACGGCGAGAAGGGGTCGGGCGGGGTAGGGCAGGGCGAGGGCCAGCCGGGACAGCCGTTGACCGCGCCACGCGGCGACAGCGACGCTGGCGCCGGCGACCAACCGGGCGGACATATCCTGGAAGTTGAGTTGTCCCTCGAAGAACTGGCCGCGATCATGGGCGAGGAACTGGCGCTGCCGCGCATCGAGCCGCGTGGCAAGAAGAACATCGTCACCACCAGGGACAAGTACACCGGCATTCGCCAGGCCGGCCCAGAGTCGCTCCGCCATTTCAAGCGCACCTTCAAGCGCGCCTTGAAGCGGCAGATCTCCTCCGGCGTCTACGACCCGAAGAATCCGACGGTCATGCCCATCCGCGAGGACAAGCAATACCGCAGCTGGAAGGAGATCCAGAAGCCCGAGAGCGTGGCTTGCATCATCTACATGATGGACGTTTCCGGCTCCATGACCGACGAGCAAAAAGAGATCGTCCGCGTCGAGTCCTTCTGGATCGACACCTGGATCAAGAAGCACTACAAGGGCATCCAGACCATCTACATCATCCACGATGCGGTCGCCCAGGAAGTGGACGAGCACACCTTCTACCACACTCGCGAGAGCGGCGGCACCAAGATCAGCTCTGCCTACGAGTTGTGCGACAAGATCATCAACCAGCGCTTCCCACCCGACCAGTGGAACCTGTACGCCTTCCACTTCTCCGACGGCGACAACTGGGGCGACGACATCCCGCACTGCATCGAGATCCTCACCGAGCGGCTGCTGCCCAAGGTCAACCTGTTCGGCTACGGGCAGGTCGAAAGCCCCTACGGCAGCGGCGAGTTCTTCGACTACATCAAGGAAATGCTCGGCGAGAAGGCCAACGTCGTCGCCAGCCGCATCCCCGACCGCGAGGCCATTTTGGGGTCCATCAAGGAATTCTTGGGCACAGGACGCTGATCGAAGATTTCAGATTTGAGATTGCAGATTCAAGAAGCAACCCGGTTTGATGCTCTGACAATCTGCAATCTGCAATCTGAAATCTGCAATCTGTGCTCCAAGGAAGGATGGTATAATTAGGACATGGGCATTCCCTACAACACCAACCTGCCGCCAGACCTGCGGGCCTTGCAAGTCGAGATTGAGGGCTATGCCCGCGAGTTCGGGCTGGATTTCTACGAGACCATCTTCGAGGTTCTCGACGCCGATGATCTCAATGAAGTCGCGGCCTATGGCGGGTTTCCCACGCGCTATCCGCACTGGTCCTTCGGCATGGCCTACGAGGAGCTGCGCAAGGGCTACGACTACGGCCTGTCCAAGATTTACGAGATGGTCATCAACAACGACCCCTGCTTCGCCTACCTGATGCGCTGCAACCACGTCGTTGACCAGAAGCTGGTGATGGCACATGTCTACGGCCATTGCGACTTCTTCAAGAACAACGCCTATTTCGCGCACACCAGCCGCAAGATGATGGATGAGATGGCCAACCACGGCGTGCGCATGCGCCGCTATGTGGAGAAGCACGGCGAGGACGAGGTCGAGGCTTTCATGGATCGCTGCATGTCCATCGACGACCTGATCGACGTGCACTCGGTGGCCATCAAGCGTCGCGAGGAAAGCCAGCGCTACGACTTCAAGGAGGAGGTCGATGAAGCGGTCAGGCTGACGCGCTTCAAGAGCAAGGATTACATGGATGACTACATCAACCCGCGCGCGGCGCTGAAAGCGGAAGAGGAGCAGCACAAGAAGCTCAGGGAAGCCACGGCCAAGAGCTTTCCGGAGAAGCCGGAGAAGGACATTCTGCTCTTCCTCATCGAGCACGCACCCTTGAAGCCGTGGCAGCGCGACGTGCTATCCATTGTTCGCGACGAGGCTTACTACTTCGCGCCGCAGGGCATGACCAAGGTCATGAACGAGGGCTGGGCCAGCTACTGGCACAGCACCATCATGACCGAACGCGCCCTCGAGCCCTGGGAGTGCATCGATTACGCCGATCACCACTCGGGGACGATGGCAACCAGCCGGACGCGCATCAATCCTTACAAGCTCGGTATCGAGCTGTTCCGCGACATCGAGGAACGCTGGAACACCGGGCGATTTGGCAAGGACTACGACGATTGCGACGACCTGGAGAAGCGGCGTACCTGGGACAGGAAGCTCGGCCTGGGCAGGCAAAAGATCTTTGAGGTTCGCCGCGTCCACAACGACATCACCTTCATCGAGACCTTCCTGACGCCGGAGTTCTGCCGCAAGCACCGGCTGTTCTCCTTCGCGTTCAACGACCAGACCGAGCAGTACTTGATCGAATCGCGCGAATTCGAGAAGATCAAGAAGCGCTTGCTGTTCAGCCTGACGAACTTCGGCAAGCCCTGGATTTACGCGGTGGATGCCAACTATCGCAACCGCGGAGAGTTGCTGCTCAAGCACGAGCACAACGGTATCGACCTGGAAATGGACAAGGCGTCGGCCACGCTGGCCAACATCCAGCACATCTGGTCGCGTCCGGTGCATTTGCAAACCGTGGTCGAGAAACAGCCCAGCATGATGTCATTTGACGGCTCCGAACACACCATCAAGACCCTGGGAGAAAGCGATGACGCTCGCAAACATACTCCGGCAAAATCTCGCTGAAACGCCGATTCTCAAGGAACGGCACGAATTGCTGGCGGCCGGGCCCGACCTGCCCTGGTCCGTAAACGTCACATTCGACAAGCGCGACGAACTGAGCGGCCTGGCGTGGGAGATTGCGGTCACGCGCACAGGCCCCGAGCCGGCCGGCGCAACCATTCAGGTCTGGGCCGAGCGGATTGCTCAGTACGCTACCGGCCTGACCGAACCGCTGCGCATCGTCGAGATTGATCCGGAACGCAACGAGGGTTTCCTGCGCAGCGCGCAGCCGGCGCGCATGGACGACCGCATTGGCTACTTCGAGATCTTCCTCAAGGGCACGCGGCACGCGCAGGTCCGCCGTTACCAGGCCAGCGGCGCCAATGGCAAGCGCACCCAGACCGGCTTCGTGTTGACCCACGAATCGCTGTGCAAGCTCGTGGACGACATCTCGGGCGACTGACTGGAGGCGCAGCATGGCCACCGCTGAGCTGAAGTCGAATCAACGACTGGTCTCGCGCGATGACTTCTACCGCCTTCTTGATTCCGGTGGTCCACTTCTCCCAGCGCCGCGCCTCCTGCAATCGAGCGAGCCGCTTGTCCTACGGCTGATCGATCAATACTCCGGCAACACCAGGCCATCGTTGCGGTTCGCCAGCAAGCCGAGTACCGCCGCCGGAATTGTGTCGTAAATCGGGCGCACCGAACCGTCGCCGAGTACGAACTGGCACAGGTGCGGATGCCGGCTGCCGAACTTCCAGCCCATGTCGTGCGGTGAGAGCGCCAGTGGGAAATCCGGACCGCCGCAGCGCATGCTGCAGGACGGATTGTGCCCGTCGTAGATGTTGCAATCCCACGGCACCTGTCCTTCCGAGCCATCGGGCACGTGCTTCTCGCCGACGAGAATGGTGTTGCTCAGGCCGTCGCGGATGTCGGCGAAGCGCAGGCCCTTGACGGCGTGAAAGGCGCCGTCGTGCGGAAGGGTCGAACCGTCCGGAAAGATGACGGTGTAGTCGAAGCCGGTCGTACCGATGCACGCCGCGTAGTCGCCCACCGAACCGGGCAAGCTGCTGTTGAGGACGCACACTTTCGGTGGCTGTGCGACTGGCGTGGACTGTCCGCTCGTGCGGAACGACGGGCAGAAGTAGTTGGGCACCGGCGTGCTGAAGATGGCGGCTGCCCGGTCGAGCGACTGCTGCGTGATGGGCACGTTGGCTGCGATGCCGGGGTAGATATCGCTGGCGCCCCAGAGTCGGTGGAGCGTTTCTTGTTCGAGATTGGGCAGGATCAGCCACGCCCACGTGGGTGTCTCGCCGAAACTGGTGCGGCTGGGCGGCAGCTTGTGATACTGGTCATGATAGAGGTGCAGCGCCAGGCCGATCTGCTTGAGGTTGTTGGCACACTGGGTGCGGTTGGCCGCCTCGCGAGCGGACTGCACCGCCGGCATCAGCAAGCTGATCAAGATCGAGATGATGGCGATGACCACCAACATCTCGATGAGTGTGAAAGCGCGACGACGGGGGCAAGCATGCATGATCAGTCTCCCTCAGCGGCCGGGCGCCGGCGCGTGGCGCAGGTCGCCGCCGGTGTCGTGGCGCATCAGTGACGCCGGAATTGTGAAGCGATATGTCCCCTGGCCGCCAAGCGGCCCGGCTGGAATCTCCAGGCGCAGATCTTGATTGCCCGCCGACTCCAGGGCGAATGCAAACACCCTGTCTTCAACCGTGACTGGAAACATGCTGGAACGGATGGTGTTATCCGCCAAGGTGGCTAGCGTGGCCTCGCGGCGCGGCAGGGAACGGCCCGTACTGTCCAGCAGTCGAGGTTGCAGGTCGTCGCCGCGTGACGTCTGTGGTTGTGCCTGGTGGCCGGCAAATCGTCGGGCATCTTCGACCAGTTGCATGCGGACGCGGATGACCACCGCATCACCTCGAGATTCTACCTTCCTGGGGGCCTCGTCTTCCGCGGGAGCCAGCCGAATAAGCCGCACGCTGCCGATCCAGATGCGCAGCGGACCTTGCTGGATGGCCGATTTGGCGGCATTCACCCAGTCCTCGCCTGCCGCGGTGCCCTGGGAGTGACTTGCCGTCAATGGCACGGCACGGATCTCCATGCTGATCACTGGGGCCGATTGCCGAAACATCCAGTACGCCTGTCCCAGCAGTGCCGGGAAAAGCCAGGCGAAGATCGTTGCCGCCACTGCCGTCGCCGTGCCCAGTGCAGCCAAGTGGGCACGCTGGCCCCTCGACATGGCACAAAGCAGGGCGAGCAAGCCAAGCATGACGGCGCCGGCGCTGACCGGGAGGACAAGGCCAGCCCACGAGCGCGATGAGGTGCACAGCAACCCCGCGCCGGCAGCCAGAAAGGCTGCGACTCCCAGCACGTCGGACATGCGCAGCGGTTCTGGCGGAGCAGCTGGCTCAGTAGCCGAGCATTGCCCAGGTTCCGGCAACGCCGTCGCTTCAATCGGCGACTCAGCGGAGACGGACGCGGGGGCAGCGACGCTGCTTCGCACGGTCCGGCGGGGCCCGCGCGGGGACGGTGCCAGCGATTCCTCCATCGGCGCCAGCGTGAAGTAATTTGCACAACGCCGGCAGCGCGCACTCGCTCCCAGGGCGTGATCGGGCGCCTTCACACCGTGGCCGCAAAACAAACATCTTGCCTGGAATGGCATCCGGTGTCTCCGCTGACTCGGTGCAACGGCCGGCACAGTCGCAACGGCTCACTCTCCTTGTGCGTGAAGGAGTGAAACCTTTCACAAGAAGTCATCTGCCTGAGTCGTTGTCTGCGAGTTGCCGCCGGCTACACTGTGATGATTGCGTAAATGCCGCACTGGAGCAGCAATGGCCTCGCGATTTGAAACCAAGACAGCCCTGGTCACCGGCGGTTCGCGCGGCATCGGCCGGGCGATCTGCGAGTTGCTCGCGGCGCAGGGGGCCCGGGTCGCCGTCAACTATCGCGACCGGGAAAAGGAAGCAGCGGAGACCGTCGCCGCCATCGAAGCCGACGGCGGCCAGGCATTCGCCATTCGCGCCGATGTCGCCGACGCCGACCAGGTGTCCGGCATGGTTCGCGAGGTCACCAGCACGTTCGGGCCGATCGATTTTCTCGTCAACAACGCGGGTGTGTTTCACCTGCTGGGAGTTGGCGAAATCACGCCGGAGAACTGGCGGCAAACTCTGGATGTGAACCTGACGGGGACCTATCTCGCGACATGGGCGGTGAAGGATGCGATGCTGGAGCGCGGCTTCGGCCGGATCGTCAACCTCAGCTCCATCGGCGGGCTGCGGCCACGAGCGCGGGCCATCGCCTATTCCGTCTCGAAGGCCGGCGTCATCGCCTTCACCAAGTCTTGCGCGGAAGCCTGGGCCAGCCGCAATGTCCGCGTCAATGCCGTCGCCCCGGGACTTATCGACACGGAAATGATCGGCGGCGCCGAGCCGGAGTTGCTGGACAAGCTCACCGCCGAGACGCCGCTCGGCCGCATCGGCACGCCGACCGATGTCGCGTCCGTCGTCGCTTTCTTGCTCTCCGAGGAGTCCGGCTTCATGACCGGGCAGACGCTGGTAGTGTGCGGCGGGCGGGTGATGATACCTTGAGTGCTTCAACGACTTGTTGCCGTGGACTGGCGCGGACGGTTGGCTCAGTCCCTCACGATGTCTGCTTTAATGACCTGACCGTCCTCAAACTTGATTGCCAGCCATTCCGAGTCAATTCTGATGAAGCCGCGTTCAGGACCCAGCCAGTAGACGTAGTCATATCCCTCAAAAAAACTACCTTCCGGTGGCACGCCAAATAGCTCGTCGATTTCCGCCTTTGATTTTCCAACGAGCTGGTGCCGGCCGAGTAGGTCGTCAATCATGCGCAGACGAATTGGATTGACGTTGCAAGTCTGACCCACCACGTTGTCCCTCCACGAGGCAGAGTCGAACGGAATGCGATTCTGGTATTCTTCGACAGCGCTACCTAGCCAGAAAAGAAATGGTAGATTGCACAAAACGCAAGGCGGAACGACGAGCAATGCGATGGCTATATCAATTGCCAGTTTTCTTCGCCTGTGCGACGGCGTCATGTGTCTTTCCTGCATTTCGCCGCTCGTCCGAGTGACTCTACCCGGCCTTGCGCTCGAACTGCTCGCGCAGCGATGCTAGTTGTTGTTTGCGCAGCACCTCGGGTGCGAACGGGTCGAAGGCCACCGGCCGTTTGAGGATGTTCTGCAAGACCTGCAGCGCCAGCCGGCGCATCTCCACATCGCGGCGTTCCAGGGCGGCCAGGAGCGCCGGCGTGACGCCGGGGCCGCGCTTCTCCAACTCGGCGGCGGCCAGGGCGTGGTCCGGTGTCTTGAGCCCCTCCACGAGGCGGTGGATCTTCTCCTGCTCGAGCACCGAGTAGATGGCCGGTTCGGTGCCGCGTGCCGGCGGCGCTGATTCGATGGAAATCGACGTGGCCGCCGGTGCTTGCTCGTAACGCGGATACGGCGTGCCCATGCCGGGAATCGCCTCGTTGAAGCTCTTGCCCAGGTACTCGTTGATCGCAATGGGATCGTTGACGATCTCGGCCGGCGTGCCGTGGGTGCGCACCTTGCCGTCCTTGATGAGATAGCTGCGCGTCGTGATCTTGAGCGCCTCGCGGACGTTATGATCGGTGAGCAGCAGACCGATGCCCTGGCTGCGCAGATCGCGGACGATGTCCTGGATGTCGGCGATCGTCTTGGGATCGATGCCGGTGAATGGCTCGTCGAGGAGGATCAGCAACGGCTCGCTGACCAGGCAGCGGGCGATCTCGAGCCGGCGCTTCTCGCCGCCGGACAGCCGGGCGCCGTAATTGGTCCGCACGTGTGTCAGGCCGAACTGATGCAGCACCTGCTCGGTGCGGTCCTTGCGTTCCTGCTTGGTGAGCTTCCTGCCGAGAGTGCGCATGGCCGGCATGATTTCCAGGATCGCGAGAATATTCTGCTCGACGGTCAGCTTGCGGAAGACGCTGGTCTCCTGCGACAGGTAACCCATCCCGAGGCGTGCCCGCTTGTACATTGGCAGGTAGGTGACATCGCTGCCGTTGAACCAGACCTCGCCGGCATTGGGGGAAATCTGTCCGGTTGTCATGCGAAAGCTGGTGGTCTTGCCCGCGCCGTTGGGGCCCAGCAGGCCGACGACCTCGCCGGGATTGACTTGAAAGGAGACGCCATCAACAACCCGACGGCGACCGTAGTTCTTGATCAACCCGCGCACTTCCAGCAGAGGCATGATCGCCCTCCATGGGGATTCTCGACATGCGGTCTTACCCCATGTTGCACCGCCAGACAAGGGCATTCAATGAACTGGCAAGATGGGAAGATCAGGTCGGTCCGGAACCTGGGCGAAATCGGAAACGTCAGGGCCAGACCTGCGACCACGAGCGCCCCGATTCAAGCCATGCCAACGACGTGCTATTTCTCCGGAATGCAGAAGCGCAGCGACAGCAGCGCGAAGGCCGTCGCCAGGTTGGCGTCCCCCTCGCCGAAGGTGCGATCGCCCTGGTTGCGCCAGCTACCGTCGGCTTGCTGTCGCGACTTGAGGGCATCGAACAACTCACGTCGCCAGGCATGCTTGATCCCCTTGGCATCGGCGAAGCGATCTTCGCCCAGCGCGGTCATGGCCTTGCCGAAGGTGTGGTAGTAGTAGTAGAGTCCTGCCTTGCCCATCCCGGGGTTCTCGTCGAGCGTGTAATGCTTACGAATCCAGTCGATGGCCGCCTTGACGCGCGTGTCGTCCTTGCTGACGCCGGCAAACAGGAAGCTCTTGAGGCCGCTGTAGGTCATGGCGCCGACGGAGCGCAGGCCGCCCTCCGGCGTCTGATGCCGCTTGTTGTCCGGATCAGGGACGTAGACGAAGCCGCCCTTGTCTTCCTTGGTCGTCTTCCTGGCGAAGGGCTGGTCGTTTAACTCCTTGCCGGGCAAGTTCTGGCAACGGCTGATGAACTTGAGCGCGTTCTGGATGGCCGGATCGTCTTTGGGAATGCCGGCAGCGAGAAGCGCCTCGATGGTGAAAGCGCTGTTGGACATGTCCGGCCGGCTTTTCTTGTCGTAGCCGAACCCGCCGAAGTTGACATGCTTCGGGTCGGTGGTCGATTCATCGAATTGCAGGCCCTTGAGAAAGGCGGCAGCATTTTTTAGCACAGTATCGTATTTGCCGCCCGTGTTTGCTTCCTTGAAGGCCATGGCCGCCACGCTGGTCGTGTAGTTGGCGAGGAACTTGTCGTAAACGCCGCCGTCCTTCTTGACCTGCTTTTCGAGGTACGCCAGCGTCCTGGCCAGGACCGGCTCCTTGGCGCTGACGCCGTTCTTGAGCATTCCGGCCGCGACGAGGGCCGTCACGCCCGGCCCGGCAATCCCCTTCGGAGAGAAGCTGCCGTTCTCCTCCTGCGAGGTTTTCAGAAAATCGATGCCCTTGTCGAGGACCGCTTTCACCTCCCTGTCGGACGGAACGACGGAGTCGTCCCCCGCGCGGAGATTGCTTGCGGCGACGCCAATCGTCAAAACAAGAACACCGGTCAATTGCGTTTTCACGGCCCGGGTCTCCACTGGTATTTCGCTGCCACAACTGGTTACGAAATCGACACAGTCTGTCATTACCCTAGTAATTCTGGACGCAGTTGCCCCGTTCCCGCGATCGGCACAGGGCGGCCCTGGCTGTCAGCGACGTGTGTCTGGGGATCGATGCCCAGCAGATGAAAGGTGGTGGCCAGGAGGTCTTTTGGCGAGACGGGAGCTTCGCGCACCTCGCCGCCGTGGCGGTCGGTGCTGCCGACAACGCGGCCGCGGGCGATGCCGCCGCCGGCGAGGGCGACGGAGTAGGCGTTTGACCAGTGGTGCCGGCCTGCGCCCGTTGGGCGCGAATCGATGCGCGGCGTCCGGCCATGCTCGCTCAGCCACAATACCACTGTCTCATCCAGCAAGCCGCGTGCTTCCAGGTCGAGCAGCAACGCCGGGTATGCCTGATCGAAGCCTGGTAGTAGATATTCCTTCAGTCGCGGATAGTGATTGGCGTGAGTGTCCCAGGCGCAGCCGGCGAACTGGCCGAAGCCGTCCCAGAAGATGGTGACGAACTTGCAGCCGGCCTCGACGAGTCGCCGCGCGGCCAGGCAGGCTTGCCCGAACAGCGTCATGCCGTAGCGCTCGCGCAGCGCCATCGGCTCGCGGCCGATGTCGAGGGCTTGCCGCATCCGCGGCGAAGTCAATAGTCCGAATGCCATGCTGCGATGCCTGTCGTACGCCTGCGTGCTTTCGAGGCGCTCGACTGCCCGGCGTGCCTGGTCCATCTGCGTCAACAGGTTGCGGCGCAGGTTGACACGCTCGATCGGGACATCGGACATCAATTGCCCCGCCGACGAGATGCCGAACCGGCCCGCCGCGGTACATCCCGCGAACGGATCGTGAAACAAGCGGCGCTGCCCTTGCGAGTAGGCCGGCGCCACGCGCGTGCCGGCTCCATCAAAATCGGTCCAGACGGGATCGTAACCCTGACCCAGGAAAGCAGCGTACGGACCGGCGCTCACATTCAGATCGGTCTTGGAGTTCAGGAGCCACGGCAGGCCGACATTGCGCGGCATGGGCGGCAACGCGCCCGACGAGCGGCGCTCTTCCAGGTAATCAACGATGGAGCCGATGAACGGCCAGTGCCTCGTGTCGCGCGGCACTGTCTCCAGCGCCGGCGTGTATGTCGGGATGCCGGTCACCGCGTAGGCCACGCCATGCAGCGGATAGGGATGCGTCAGCGACCGCACGACCGTGACACGGTCCATGACGCGAGCGATGTTCGGCAGGCGTTCGCAGATGCGCAATCCCGGGACGGAGGTGGCGATGCTGCGCATTTCGCCCTGAATCTCCGCGGGCGCATCCGGCTTGGGATCAAAGGTCTCATGCTGTGGCGGCGAGCCGTAAGGAAAGAGCAGAATGCAGGCCTTGGCCTTGCCGAACCCGCCGCGCGACATGGCGTTGGCCTGAGCTTCGCGTAGACGCAACAGGTCTCCCAGGCCCAGGCCGAACGCGCCCAGCCCGCCCAGGTGCAGGAAATCCCGCCGGCTGAGACCATCGCACAGCGCTTTTGTCTGCCCCAGGATGCGGAGCATGTCGTTCTCGCACAATGGAAAGGAGGGATGGCAACCTCGCCGCTATTCTAACCCAAAAAGCGCGGCGCGGAAACGGCCTCAGGTGCCCGTGTCACCTTCTCACCAGGAATGGGCCAACCTGAATCATCGACCTTGCAAGAGCCGTCGCGATCCGCTATCAACGGCGAGGCCCATTTCTGAGGGATTGCCCAATGAAGCGTTCCATCCGATTCCTGGCTGTTCTGGCTCTTCTCGCGCTTGCCGGGTGCGGGCCGCTTCTGGACCTGCGTAACGCTGCCCAAGACGCGGTCGGGCCGCCGAGGGTCGGCCCAATGACGCCTCACGGGCAGATCAAGCATGACTTCTGGGGCAGGAAATACATCGAACCCTATCGGCACGTTCCGCGTGAGTCGTCTGCCCCCGATCAGGACAGCAAATGAAGCTTGAAGCTGATTGCCGCACTTCTACCCTTGCCGGGCAAACTTCTTCCGGTCGTTTTCCTTCAACAGGTGCTTGCGCAGCCGGATGGCGGCCGGCGTGACCTCGACCAGTTCGTCTTCCTCGATGTATTCGAGGGCCTGCTCGAGAGTCATTTGCCTTGGCGGCTTGAGGATGATGCTCTTGTCGGAGCCGGCGGCGCGGATGTTGGTCAGCTTCTTTTCGCGGCAGACGTTCACGGGCAGGTCGTTGTCGCGGCAGTGCTCGCCGACGACCTGGCCCTCGTACACTTGCTCGCCGCCGGCGATGAACAGGGTGCCGCGCTCCTGGAGGTTGTCGAGCGCATAGGGCGTGGCCCGGCCGGTCTCGGTGGAGATGAGCACGCCGTTGAGCCGGCCGGGGATGCTGCCGCGCACCGGCTGGTAGTCGTAGAAGTTGTGGTGCATGATGGCCTCGCCGCTGGTGGCGTTCATCAGCCGCGTGCGCAGGCCGATCAGCCCGCGGGCCGGGATGGTGAACTCGACGTGCGTCATGTCCTTGCGGCTGTCCAGCTTCAAGCACTCGGCCCGGCGGTTGCCCACGAGTTCCATCACGGCGCCGACCGAACTGGACGGCACCTCGATGACGAGGTACTCGATCGGCTCCAGCGTCTGGCCATCGACATCGCGAGTGATGACGCGCGGCTTGCCGATCGACAGCTCGAAGCCCTCACGGCGCATGTTCTCGATGAGGATCGACAGGTGCAGCAAGCCGCGGCCGGAGACGTGAAACTCATCACGCTTGTCCGTGCTAGGCGTCACGCGCAGGGCGACGTTGGATTCGAGTTCCTTCATCAAGCGATCACGGAGCTGTCGGCTGGTGACGAAGGTTCCCGCCTGTCCGCAGAAGGGTGAGTCGTTGATGCGGAACAGCATGTCGAGCGTCGGCTCGTCCACCTTGATGGGCGGCAAGGCCACGGCATTGTCGATGTCGGCGATGGTGTCGCCGATGTCCACGTCCTCGAGGCCGACGACGGCGCAGATGTCGCCGGCGGAGACCTCGCCAGTCTCGATGCGGCCGAGGCGGTCGAAGACGTAGAGTTGCGCGACGTTGTCGTCGATGCGCTTGCCGTCGTGCTTCAAGAGGGCGACACGCTGCTGCTTCTTGATCTTGCCGGCGACCACCCGGCCGATGGCGATGCGGCCCACGTAGTCGCTGTAGTCCAGCGTGACGACCAGCATTTGCAACGGCTGGTCCGGCTCGACCTCCGGCGGCGGCACGTGCTTCAAGATGGCATCGAACAGCGGCCGCATGTCCGTCGCCGGGATGGCGAGGTCGCTGGTCGCGATGCCCTCCCGGCCTGAGGCATAGATCGTGGGAAAATCAAGCGTTGCCTCGTCGGCGTCCAGCTCGACAAACAGGTCGAAGACGCCGTTGAGGACCTCGGTGGGCCTGGCGTCGGGGCGGTCAATCTTGTTGATGACGACGATGGGCCGCAAGCCGCACTCAAAGGCCTTGCGGAGGACGAAGCGCGTCTGTGGCATGGCGCCCTCGGCGGCGTCGACGAGGAGCAAGGCGCCATCGGCCATCTTGAGGACGCGCTCGACCTCGCCGCCGAAGTCGGCGTGTCCGGGCGTGTCGATGATGTTGACCTTGGTGTCGCCCACCATCAGGGCGATATTCTTGGCAAGGATGGTGATGCCGCGCTCGCGCTCCAGGTCATTGGAGTCCAGGATGCACTCGCCGCGCAGCTCGCTCTCGCGGAACTGCCCGGACTGGCGCATCATCTGATCCACCAGGGTCGTCTTGCCGTGGTCCACGTGGGCGATGATGGCAATATTGCGGAGATCGGTCCTCTTCATCTAATCAGTAACCTGCGCCTGGGTTGGGGTTGTCTGGCCGGCCCTGGAGAGAGGAAGTATTATAGGTGAACACCGGCGACGGCGCATAGAGCAGTCGCCGGTTTACGTTTTGCGATCGCAGGATCTCACGCAGCATCTCTCGCGGCGAGAGAGCCTGCGAACGCGAAACGTAAACAAACCAGGGACATCACGTGGAGCTATTCCTCATCCGGCACGCGGACGCTCTGGCCCTGGGCGAGCGCGGCATCACGCACGACGAGGACCGGCCGCTGAGCGAGCGCGGTGAGACGCAGGCTCGCGTGGTCGGCGGAAGTTTGCGGCGACGCGGCATTCACCTCGACAGGATTGTCACCAGCCCGCTGCTGCGAGCCCGGCAGACGGCAGAGGAGATTGTGCGCGTCTGGTCGCCGCCGCTGCCAGAGATTCATGTCAGTCCCGAGCTGGCTCCAAAGGGCCGGCGGAAGAAATTGTCCCGCTTCTTGCGAGGACTGGGTGTGGAGTCGGTCGCTCTGGTCGGCCATCAGCCGGATCTTGGCGAGTTGACCGCCTGGCTGATCGGCAGCCGCAAGGCTCAGGTGGATTTCGCCAAGGCGGGCGTTGCCCAGATCGCCTGCCCCGACGGACCGGGAAAGGGGCTGGGCACACTTCTTCTGCTGCTGACGCCTGATTGGCTTGGCTAAGAGCAGAATTGCTCCAGGCCTGTTACGTGTCGCGCTCGAGGCCTGTCTCGGACAGGTATTCATTGAACGCCCGTGAACATCGGAGAAGTCGGATGGAACAGAGCCAGATCCGCCCCACCGTGGATTTCCAGCGCCCCGGCAAGCAGCATGGCCATCTCTGCGTGCCCTATTCCTACAACCTGGGTGGCTGGGCCAACCTGATGGTGCCGATCACGGTGATCGGCAACGGCAAGGGCAAGACGGCACTGGTGATGGCCGGCAACCATGGTGACGAATATCCCGGCCAGGTCGCCATTCTGCGCCTGATGCGCGAGTTGACGCCGGAGATGATACAAGGCCGGTTGATCCTGATTCCTGCTCTGAACATGCCGGCGGCGAAGGCCTCCACTCGACTTTCGCCGCTCGACGGCAAGAACATGAATCGCGTCTTTCCCGGCAATGCGACCGGCTCGGTGACGGAGATGATCGCCCATTACCTGACGACGGTGCTGTTTCCGCTGGCGGACATCGTCATCGATATCCACACGGGTGGCCGGAGCCTGGACTTTTATCCGTGCGCCACCATGCACCTGGTCGCCGATCATGAGCAGCGCAAGCAAATGATGGACGGCACGCTGGCCTGGAACAGCGACTTTGCCTTCCTTTACGCCGATATCGCGGGCACGGGGCTCTTGCCGGTCGAGGCCGAGCGGCAAGGCAAGATCGTCGTCACTACCGAGATGGGCGGCGGCGAGCCGGTGCCGGCCGCGGTGCATCGCCTGACGCAATCAGGCCTCCGAAACGTACTCGTCCACTTTGGCGTGCTGACCGGCGAAAAGGAGACGCGCCAGGGGCTGCGTTTGTCGCCAACGCGCTGGCTGCAATCGCTGTCGTGGGAGGATTATCGTTTCGCGCCGGAGTCGGGCATCTATGAAACGTTGGTCGAACTGGGGCAACCGGTGAAACCTGGCCAGCCGGTGGGGCAGATTCACTTCCTGGAACGCCCCGAGCGCGAGCCGGTTGTCGTCACGGCCCTGTCTGCCGGCCTGTTGTTTGCCTCGCGAGCGCCGTCGCTGGTCGCACAGGGCGATTGCGTCGCCTGCATCGCTCATGAGGTGGATCCGGCGACATTGCCGTAGACAAGCGTCGCTATCACCGCTCGGCGGCTTCGCGCAAGATGACGCGCGCAAAGGCGTCGAGCGAGCTTATTGATGTATGTCCGTGGGACGGTTTCACGCCCCGTATTTCCCGAGCCGGCCTGCGTGGGCCATTGCCAGCATCATCAGGTATTTCGCCTCGAATTGGCCTAGTCCGCCGCGGAGGCAAGTTGCTTCGCCGAACTCCGTTACCGCATCCGGGCGACAAGTCGATGACAGCAACAGGGTCGGCACCGGGTGCCAGCTGTGGCTTTTCAGTTTGCTCGGCGTGCTGTGGTCGCCTGTGACGATCAGCACATCTGGCTTCAGATTGCGAATGCGCGGCAGTTCGGCGTCGAGGCGTTCGATCATCTCGACCTTGGCGGGGAAGTTGCCGTCCTCGCCGGTGCTGTCCGTGTACTTGTAGTGCAGGAAGAAGAAGTCGTAGTTACTCCAGACACGGGTCAGGTGATCGACCTGGTCCTTGAGCGACGTGCCCGCACCGGCGATGTCCATGCCTACCAGTCGGGCCAGACCCTTGTACATCGGATAGACGGCCAGACAGACCGCCTTGAGTCCGTAGACTTCGCGCATGCTACTAATTCTGGGATAGCGCGAGAAGCCGCGGAGCGTGACCATGTTGGTGGGCCATTCATCTGCCAGAACCCTGGCCGCCTCGGCGGCGAAGTGATTGACGGCCAGCGCCGTCTTTTGCGAGGCGACATCAGCGCCCGATGCCAGCAACGGCGCGTGTCCGACCATCTGCGGGTCGGTGTCGTTGACGGCGTCGCCCAGATCGTCGCCGCGAAAGACGATCACGAAACGGTGCTCGCGGACCGGCTCGACGAAGATTTCCACGCCGGGGACTTTGATGCCGGCCAGCTTAACACACATCTCCTTGCAGCGGTCGGTTGCTGGCCGGCCGGCGCGGCGATCGGTGATGAGTCCCTTGGCATCCACGGAGCAGAAGTTGCCGCGGACGGCGACGTCCTTGGGCCCAACGGCAAAGTTGATACCCAGAGCCTCCAGAATGCCGCGACCGATGCGATATTCCAGCGGGTCGTAGCCGAACAGCCCCAGGTGGCCGGGGCCGCTGCCAGGCGTGATGCCGGGAAGCACGGGCAGACTCAGTCCGCAGACACCGTCGCGGACGCAGGCGTCCAGGTTCGGCGTGCGGGCGGTCTCCAGTTCAGTCATGCCACCCGGCTCCAGGGGCAGCCCGCCCAGACCGTCGGCCACCACCAGCACGATCTTGCCGCCGATCGGCTCCTTGAGTTCCTTGATGAGTTCGTGAATGTTCATGTGCGGATTTTACCCAGGCTCAATTGTGACGTAGAGTTGAGGCATGCTCTCAAACGCAACCCCCACGGCCGACGCCGATCCACAGCGTTCCTCCGAGCGCAACCGGCTTGCGTCCGCTCCCGCGCACAACCATTTTATGCAATTACCGGATGAAGCCATCACCTATCAGTATCAGGGATTGCTTCAGCCGGCGGTTGAGGACTGGACGGCAGCGGCCGAGCTGCGTCGGCAGCATTTCCTGGCCCCGGCTCGCGTCCGCGAGCTGGTGCCCAGGTTGACGCAGGTCCGTGGCCAGGTAGCCGCCGAACGCGAATTGCAGCAGGTTCCTCCGGATTTCCAGCCGATCGACGCCGGCTTCATCGACCTGCCGCAGAACACACTCGATCAACACCGCCGGCATGTCGATGTCAGCCCGCTGGGCCGCGTACTCGCGCTGGCCGACCGGCTGCGCGAGGACGCGGATCGAGTGGTCATCCTCGGCAGCGGCGCCGTGCACCTTGGCGCCCGCGCCCTCTTCGAGGCACTGTGCCCGGGCCATCACAACGAGCTGCCAGCCGAGAAGAGGCTCGGCACGCCGCGTATCTACTTCGAGGGGGACAGCTTCGACAACGATGCTCTGCAAGACTTGCTCGATCTCTTGCAGACGGTGTGCGTCGATCCAGAACTCCGCGCGGAACGCTGGGGCGCGGTCGTCATCAGTGATTCCGGCGCTGCGCTAGAGACCGCCGCGGCCCTGCGCACGTTCATGCGTGAAGCATCCGAATATTACGGCCAGCACTCAGGCAAGCTCCGTGAACTCTTCGTGACGGTGACCGGTGAGTCGGGCAAGCTGCGCGACCAGTGCAAGGCCGACGGCATCGCCGACGAGGATATCCTCACGATTCCAGGCGACGTGGGTGTTCGTTATTCCCTGTTCACGCCCGCCGGCCTGCTGCCCGCCGCGGTCATGGGACTCGACGTTCGCGCGTTGCTGCTCGGCGCCGCTGCCATGACGCGCCGTTTTCTCGAAGAACCCTTCGAGCGCAATCCGGTCCTGCAATATGCCGCGGTCAATTTTCTCCTCGCCCAGGACAAGCCGATTCGCGTGCTGGCCGTCGCATCGAAAAAGCTGGAAGCCGTCGGCCGCTGGCATGAGCAACTCCTGTCTGAAAGCCTCGGCAAGCAAGGGCAGGGGCCGACGCCGCTAACCATGGTGCTGTCACGCGATCTGTCTGTTCGCGGCCAGCAGAACCGGGATGGCCCGCGCGATCGCGTCATCAACAATCTCGTCACCGCGTCTGCCGCCAACCCGCCCATCATGATCGGCATGACCGACCACAACGGCGACGATCTTAACTGCTACAACCGCAAGGGCTACCCTGACTTGCTCGACGCCGCCGTGCGCGGCGCCAATCTTGCTTACCTCGAGAACGCTCGTCCCACCGCCGACCTGGTCCTGCCCAGCATCTCCGAACACACCATCGGCCAGCTCCTGCAAATGCTCATGCTCGCCACCGTTGTCGAAGGTCGGCTCATGGGTGTCAATCCATATAACCAGCCGGGGGCCGAGGCGTGCCAGCGACACATGAAGGCGTTGTTGAAGGCGTGACCACAGTGGACGTGTTGCCAGCGATTTCCTGCAAATCGAGCTGGCTCGATCTCGTTCGCTGCCCCTGTTGCGCTGCGGCGTTCGATTGCCGGCAGGCGGATAGCCTGTGTTCGAGTTGCGGTCAGCGCGGCTGGCTTGTGGGCGAGCGCATCGTCAGCTTCATTCAGCCCGGCGACCCCATCCACCACGACATGCTCGCCTGGCCCGAATGCTGGATGGACTGGGCTGCCGAAAGGCTCGATGCCACGCGGCGGCACGACCTGCACCCCGCAGAGTTGGCCGAACTGGTCGCACGCGGCCTGCTGGACGCCAGCGGCCGACTCACCACGCTCGGCGACCAGTGCCATTACCACCACCTGGAGTATCAATGGCAAGAGTGCGGCGACCCATTGCAGGAGCTGCTGCGCGCGCACGGGGAGCTATCGGCGGCGTCACGCGTTCTCGACGTCGGCTGCGGAGCTGGACAATCGCTGCGTCTGATGGCTGACGTTCGCCCGTCGCTTCGCATTGGCGTGGACAACAACCTTGTCGGCGCTCACCCTCGGCTGCCATTTTGCCGCCAGGCCCGAGCAGCGTGACATCGGCTTCGTCTGTCAGAATGGTCATCGCCTGCCGTTTTCCGGCAAGTCGTTCACCCACGTGATCAGTCGCGTGTCTCTGAACTACATGCACCAGCGGACGGCAGTGGCGGAGATGGTGCGCGTCCTGAAGCCGGGCGGCTATTTCGGCTGCCGGTTTGAGGCGCTGGGTCACGACCTGTTGCTCTTCCGCCAGGCCACATCGCTGCGCCGCCGGCTGGCCTTGCTGCGCGACCTCGCCCTGGGTCTGATTCACGACGGTACTGGCTGGCAGAGGCCCTGCGGCAGCCGGCTGACCGGCGGTCGGGCCTTCGCCACGGCGAGGCGGCTCGGCAACATGCTGCAATCCCTCGGTTGCCAGGTCATCAACGTCCAGATGGTGCAGCGCCGTGGCCGGGTTGCCGGCTTCGCCTGCCAGATGGTCATCCTGGCGCGCAAGGTTCGTGACACTGCCAACGATAGCCGAGAGACGACTGGCTGACTGTGTGACACACTTCTACTTCGTCCCGGTTGCAGCTATAATATTGCTTCACACTCGCCAACTTGGTCGGGGCCAAGATGCAGCCGCCACGAGCTACCGTTGAGAACCTGTTCCTCACCCGCCGCGACCTGCTGCGTCGTGGCGGTGCTGGCTTCGGCATGCTCGGCCTCGCAGGACTGCTGCATGACCAGGGCATGCTTGGCTCGGCCAGTGCCGCGCCGCCGAGCGTCAATCCGCTGGCGCCCAAGCGGCCGCACTTTCAGCCGAAAGCACGTCAAGTCGTGCACCTGTTCATGAACGGCGGCGCCTCGCATGTCGATACCTTCGATCCCAAACCATTGCTGGACCGCTACCATGGTCAGCCGCTGCCGCGCGCCAACCTGCGCACCGAGCGCAAGACCGGGGCGGCCATGCGCTCGCCGTACGCGTTCCGCCGTTACGGCCGCAGCGGCATCGAGGTCAGCGAATTGTTTGCCCGCACCGCCGAGCGGCACATCGACGACATGACCATCATCCGCTCCATGCACGCCGACGTGCCCAACCACGAGCCGTCGCTGATGCTGATGAACTGCGGCGACGGCCGGCTGCCGCGGCCCAGCATGGGAGCCTGGATCACCTATGGCCTCGGCTCCGAGAACCAGAACCTGCCCGGCTTCATCGCCATGTGCCCCGGCGGCTACCCCATCGTCGCCACGCAGAACTGGCGGGCTGCCTTCCTGCCCGGCGCCTACCAGGGAACCTACATCGATAGCCAGCACACGCAGATCGACCGGCTCATCGAGAACATCCGCAATCACACGGCCAGCCAGCCGGAGCAACGCCGCCAGCTCGACCTGCTTCGCCGGCTCAACGAGGCGCATCTGCAAGCTCGCCAGCGCGACGCCCAGCTCGAGGCCCGGCTGCAATCCTTCGAGCTGGCCTACCGCATGCAGACCGAGGCGACCGACGCCTTCGACATCAACCGCGAGCCGCTGCGCCTCCGCGAGCACTACGGCAACAACATCATCGGCCGGCAGTTGCTCATCACCCGGCGGCTGCTGGAACGCGGCGTCCGCTTCATCCAGGTATGGAGCGGCGCCGGCCAGCCGTGGGACAACCACGACAACCTGCCGAACGAACATCGCCGCCTCGCCGGCCCGTGGGACCAGGCCATCGCCGCCTTCCTGGAAGATCTCAAGCAGCGAGGCCTGTTCGAGAGCACGCTGACCATGTGGGGCGGCGAGTTCGGCCGGACCCCGGTGGCCGAGCTACCTCAGCTCAGCGGCCGCGACCACAACCACTACGGCTTCTCGATGTGGCTGGCCGGCGGCGGCGTCAAGGGCGGCCACATCCACGGCGCCACCGACGACTTCGGCTTCGCCGCCACCCGCGACCGCGTCCACGTCCACGACCTGCACGCCACCCTGCTGCACCTCCTCGGCTTCGACCATGACCGCCTGGTCTACCGCTACGCCGGCCGCGACTTCCGGCTGACCGATGTGCACGGCCACGTCGTCCGCGATGTGATCGCGTAGTTCGCAAGACCGCCAGGAACTGTCCCGAATATTCGTCCAGGATTCGTCCAGAAAGTGGCATACACCCCCTCGGCGCATCCTCCCAGATGGCAGCCCATAAGGTAACCGCCTACCCGGCCAAGGGTTACATTATTCCAGCGTTGGTCCTCCATTTCCCCGGGTGCGGCATTTCGGATTGCGTTGCGCTTGCGAGTTTTGCACACCCACGCGTGCCCTTGGCCGCTGACCGTTGAATGAAAAAGGGGACGCGACGCTGCGTCCCCTGGTATGGTGCTCGCCGGGTGAATTTGCTCAAGAATAGCACACGACAGTCTCATGCAATGCTGGTGTTTCGGACCGACGCCGTGTAGGACATCATCGTCGGGTCCGACTCATGACAGTGCATGTCTGAATGGTTCATACCTTGCTTGTACCACGCTTACTGTGCCGGCGCGGGTCGAGGAATTCTGCTGATACCGTTTACTGACAGCGTGGAAATGGTTAAATATATGACACATCCACTTCCATAGGAACCTTCGCACGGATGGACGGGTGAGGTATTCATGTCTGACGTGACGCGAATCCTGGCCTGTGTAGACCAGGGAGATCCTGCAGCGGCTGAGCAACTGCTGCCGTTGGTCTACAGCGAGCTGCGACGGCTGGCGGCCAAGAAAATGGCGCAGGAAAAGCCTGGCCAGACCCTCCAGGCGACAGCACTGGTGCACGAGGCGTACCTTCGGCTGGTGGACCAGAAGACGGAACTGCGCTGGAACAACCGCGGCCACTTCTTTGCCGCCGCCGCGGAGGCCATGCGGCGGATTCTCATCGAACGGGCCCGTCACAAAAAGAGTCTAAAAGCCGGCGGCACGTACCAACGCGAGGAGCTGGCCGACATCGAAGCCCCGGCGGACCCGTCCTGCACCGACATGCTGGCTCTCCATGAAGCGCTGGCCAAGCTCGAAGAAAAGGATCGGCGCAAGGCGGAACTGGTCAAACTTCGCTTCTTTGCCGGCCTGACCAACGAACAGGCTGCCCAGGCCCTCGCCATCTCGCCTTCAACCGCCGACAACGATTGGGCCTACGCCCGCGCCTGGTTGCGCCTGGAAATGGACGGAGATTCAGTAAGTTGACCTGCGTTTGATTCGTGGGTCGGGTCGCCAGGCCCGACCACACCGGGCGGCCCTGGAGAGCGCCCTGGAGAGCCGTCCTACAGCGTATCCGAAAAAATTCGCCGTTCCGCCTGGGTATTCGAGGCTTCATTTTCGCACTGTTAGGTAGCTGGAGTGTCTGCGGAGGCTGACGATGGCGGTTCAGATCAATGAAGAAGTCATCTTTAATGAAGCTCGCAACATTGAGTCGCCGGAGGCTCGTGGCCGGTACCTCGATGAGGCGTGTGGCGGCAATGCGGCGCTGCGCGACCGGCTCCAGGCCTTGATGCGCGTGTATGAACAAGATCGCAGCTTTCTGAAGCCCCTTTCCGCGACCAAGGCGACGGGCGACTCCGCCGTCCAGGAAGGTCCAGGCAGCGTCATCGGGCCGTACAAACTGCTGGAGCAAATCGGCGAAGGCGGCTTCGGCGTTGTCTTCATGGCCGAGCAGCAACGACCGGTGCGCCGAAAGGTTGCCCTGAAGGTGCTCAAGCCTGGGATGGACACGCGCCAGGTGGTCGCGCGTTTCGAGGCGGAACGCCAGGCGCTGGCGCTGATGGAGCATCAGAACATCTCCCGTGTCCTGGACGCAGGCGAAACCGCCACCGGCCGGCCGTTCTTCGTCATGGAGTTGGTCCGAGGCGTGCCGATCACCAATTTCTGCGACGGCAACCACCTTCCCGTCCGGGAGCGCCTTCGCCTGTTTCTTGATGTCTGCCAGGCGGTGCAGCATGCCCATCAGAAAGGGATCATTCATCGCGACGTCAAGCCAACCAACATCCTGGTCACGCTGCACGATGGCACGCCGGTAGCCAAGGTGATCGATTTCGGCATCGCCAAGGCCATGGGCCAGCAGCTCACCGATAAGACACTGTTCACCGGCTTTGCCCAGATGATCGGCACGCCGAGCTATATGAGTCCCGAGCAGGCGGAGATGAGCGGGCTGGATGCAGACACGCGCAGCGACATTTACGCCCTTGGAATCTTGCTGTACGAACTGCTGACCGGCACAACGCCCTGCGAGCAGGAGCGGCTGCGGACCGTGGGCTTCGATGAGATCCGCCGCATCATCCGCGAGGAAGAGCCGCCCAGGCCGAGCACGCGCATCACCACCATGGGAAACCTGGCGTCGACGGTGTCCGCCAACCGCCGCAGCGACCCGCGCCGGTTGAGTCAGCTTTTTCAAGGCGAGCTCGACTGGATCGTGATGAAAGCGCTGGAGAAGGACCGCAACCGCCGCTATGAAACGGCGTCGGCCCTGGCGGCCGACGTGCAGCGCTATCTGAACGACGAGCCTGTGCTGGCCCGCCCGCCGTCGAGCATGTACCGGCTGCGGAAAACCATGCGGCGGCATCGAGGGCCGGTTATCGCCGCTGCCCTCATCATGCTGGCGCTGGTGGTCGGGATTATTGCCTCCGTGTGGGGCCTCCTTCGCGCCACCGACGCGGAAACGTCCGCTCGCGCGGAAGCCAAGCAAAAGGAGAACGCCCTCAAGGACAAGGAGGCAGCGCTTGCGACGGCTGAAGCAAATGAGCGTGACGCCAGGGAACAACTCTTCCTGTCACGCTTGAACCAGGCCCGGGCCAGCCGCTTCAGTCGCCAGATGGGCCAGCGTCTCGACAGCCTGGTCGCCCTGACAAAAGCCACTCGCCTGCGCCGCGACGACCGCCTGCGCGATGAGGCGATCGCCGCGATGGCTCTCCCGGACATCCGGCCCGGACCCTGCTGGCACGCCTTCCCCCCGGGTTATCGTTTCTGGGCTTTCGATGACAACTACCGCCTCTACGCCCGGGCCAACTATGACGGAATCATCAGTGTTCGCACCCTCCCCGACGACCGGGAAATCCAGAATATCAGCGCGCCGGACAAGACTGCGTCGCTCCTGCTCAGCCCCGACGGCCGTTACGTCGGCAGGTGGGAGAACACCCTTAGACTTCGCGTGTGGCGGGTATCCGACGGCAAAGAGGTCTTCCGTGAGCCGCCGGCGACCACCTCAGGACAGATCTTCAGCCCCGACAGCCGTCTACTGGTAGTCGGCCTAGACGGTTGGCTCCTCCGCTTCGATTTGGCGACCGGTCAAGAGCTTAACCGCTGGCAGCTCCCCGAAAACAGCAATCCGTTGGTGCTCGCTTTTCATCCGGACAACCGCCGGCTCGCGGTCGGATACGTCGACTCGAAGAACGTTTCTATTTATGACTCCAGCAACGGCGACCTCGTCACCAGCCTTCCGGTAGGCGCGCGCCAGACCCAGCCGCTTGCTTGGCATCCCGACGGCAGGCGCTTGGCGGTCGGCCAGTCGCAGGTCATCCAGATATGGGACGTGGACGCCAATCGTAAATTGGCGACTCTCCAAGGGCATATTCAACAGGTAGAGACTCTGACCTTTCATCCGGACGGCGCTCTCTTGGCTTCAGATTCGGGGGACGGCGTGTTGCGGCTGTGGGATACTTCAACGGGAAGGCCCCTCATGCAGTTGCCCCAACGTCGATCTATGCGTTTCAGCAGCGATGGCCGCTGGCTCGGCGCAGGCAAGCGCGGCGAGGAGGCGCACCTTCTCGAGGTGACGCCGACCCGCGAGTATCGCACCCTCGTGAGCAACCAGGGTCCCGGCCAGGGCAATTACCAAGACGGGGATGTTAGCCCCGATGGACGGCTGTTCGCCTTAAACATGACCCCGAGCGGTGTTCATCTCTTTGATCTGCCCAGCGGCCGCCAGATCGCAGTGCTGTCGGACGGAGTCCCGCTCTTCCAAGCCGATGGCAGAGAGCTGTTTATCTGCAACAGCGAAGGCTTGCACCGTCAATCAATCTCCCGAGGACTGAAACCTCTCCGGAACGCGACCAGAATCGAGTCCGAAGGCGAAATAGTCATCGGTCCGCCGCGCACCATCCCCTTGCCGGGCGCGCCGCAACGGGTCGCCCGCAGTCAGGATGGCCGTACTCTCGCCATGGTTTGTGAGACCAAGGGTATCGGCTGGCTCGTCGATATCGAGACCGAATCGGTCCGCAACCAAAGAATGGAACACCCCGCGGCCCGTTACGTCGCTCTCAGCCCCGACGGCAAGTGGATGGCGACCAGCGGCTGGCACGCCGGCTGGACGCGTTTATGGGACGCGCACCCGTGGCACGCCGGCTGGACGCGTTTATGGAACGCGCACACGGCAGAAATGGTCCACGAATGGTCGCTGCAGCGGACGTCGGTTTTCTTTACGCCCGACAGTCGCGTGCTGATCCTGGGCAGGGAGGACGGGTTTAGCTTCCATGAAGTGCCAAGCGGAAAACTTCTCCACCGCATTCGCCGCGATGTCGCACTCCATCATGCCAAGGTCGCCTTCGCTCCGAAAACCGGCCTCATGGCCATGGAAATGGAGCCGGGCGTCGTTCATCTCAAGGACATTGCGACGGGCAAGACCGTTGCCAAGCTCGAAGATCCCCACGGCGACCGCGCCATCTGGATGAGCTTCACGCCCGATGGGAGCCAACTCGTCGTGAACGCCCTCTACGCCAAAGCGATCCATGTCTGGGACCTCCGCGCGATCCGCCAGCGGCTCAGGTCGATGAACCTCGATTGGGACTGGCCGGAGTTTCCCGACCCATCCAAAAAATAATCCCATTCGCCTGGGTAAGGGACGCCCCGTTCTCGCACTATTGATAGCGGCACTCTCTCATCTCA
>VGYC01000043.1 GCA_016873095.1 Planctomycetota bacterium
ATGCTGGCGTACAGCCTTCTCGTGCGGCAACTGCGGCAGAACCGTGCGCAGGAATGGGCACTCCAACGGCTGACGACCATCGGCGAAGCCTGTCGCGCGATGCTGCGTGAAACCCTGCGGACAACCCTGGGCTGGGCCATCAAGCAGGTCACCGAGTTTTCGCAGCGTCCGGACCATGTGGTCGCTCAGCTGGGGTTGGCTTAAGATTGCAAAACTTTAGTCAATACCGACAACGGCCGGCTCATCATCGATTCCAGGGGGCCCGATGTTAAAGTCATCGTCAGCAAGGAGGGCAAGGAACTCGAGGTGATCGATGTGAAGACCGGCACGACAGTGAAACGTCTGTCGTCGGGACGTTACGAGATTTCGCTCAAGGGTGACCGGAGCGATGTGAAGCTGGACAGGCAGGGCTTCACGTTGACGCGCTGGGGACAACAGCTTGTACGCGTGCGACAGGAGACCGCCACGGAGAGACTGGACCGCGAGTTCGCCCTAGTCGTCCGCGCCGGCCGCGACGAACTCTCTGCCGACGAGAAAGACCAATTGCTCGCACAGAATGACCCCTTGCTCGGTCAACTTGCCGATCCGCCCACCAAAAAGGTCATTGACCTGTTCGCAAGGCTGCCCGATGCTGCCCGCCAGCAACTCTTGAGGGACGAGTACCTCAAGTGGAAATATGCGTCGCTCAATGCGGACCGGCAAAAGGTGTATCGCGACGCTCTCGCGGTGAACATCGAAATAGCGAAAAAGCAGGGAGTGCAAGTCCCGGCTGGGATGTCCCTCGGAGCCTTGCAAAAAGCCGATGTCGGCTTCGCCATCGTCAATATTCCCGAGTCGGCGGCGCGGGTCGTCAGCTTCTACATCTTGTTGCCCGAGCATCCACAGCCGATCTGGGTTACGGTCGTCGGTGCCCGCGCGGCGGGGACCCGAGCGTATATCAATGAGCATCTTGGAAAGCTCAGTAGCTTGCGTGAGCGGCCCTACAGCCGCGACCTAAACCAGGCTAACGGCGGAGAAGCAGTCGGCCCCCTCGCGAGTTTCACGATTGGTGCCAACGTTCTCCGTGTCGCCTACGCACACGATGGGTGCGATGTGCTGGCTTTTGGCGACGGCGGCGTGCGACGCATCAATTTCGGCAAGGGTGAAGCCGTCTGGGGTGCGCCGATTCCGAGATGGGGTTGGTCTCTGGCGGTCTCCCCCACGGAGCTACGGGTATTGACTGGCGGCACCGATGGCATCATCCGCATGTGGGACCAGCGAACTGGCAAGCTGATTCGCGAATTCGCGAAGCATGGCGGGGATGTCTGGGGGCTCGCATTCCTGCCAGGCGGCAAGACATTCATCTCGGGGGGCGACGACAAGACGATTCGCCTTTGGGATGTGGAAAGCGGCCAGGAATTGCGCCGGTTTGCCGGAGTTGACGAAGGGGTGCGCTGCCTGACGCTGTCGCGCGATGGCCGCACGCTTGTCACCGCCGGGAAAACCGTGCACGTCTGGGATGTGGCAACCGGCAAGGAAATAAAAACGTTGAAGGGACACCCGGAAGTGGTAACAAGCGTGGCTTTCTCACCCGACGAGAAAACGATTCTCACGACCAGCCACGACTGGACCATGCAACTGTGGAACATCGAGACGGGGGAGCTGTTGCGAAAGTTCGAAGGCCATGCCAGTGGCGTCGAGGGCGCCGCCTTCACTCCGGATGGGCGTTTGATCGTATCGTGCAGCCTTGATCGGACGGTCCGCGTGTGGGATGTTACCACGGGCAAAGAGTTGCACCGTTTCCTGGATCACAAAGCGGGCGTGGTGGGAGTGGCCGTCGCTCCGGACGGTCGGCAGGCCGTCACCGGCAGCTCTGACGGCACGGTGCGGCTGTGGCGGCTGCCACCGCCGGCCGCCCTGGCCAACGACAAGAAGGTCGGCGAAATCCGCCGCATCGACGTACTGCATCCAATCAACGGCCATGTGGCCGTGTTTGCCGACGGCCGCCGGGTCCTCACTCCAAGCGATGACGCGCTGCGCATCTGGGATTTGGAAACCGGGAAGCTGCTGCGCCGCTTCGAGGGCGGACGAGGGTCTGCGCGCCCGTGCGCCCTGTCCCCGGAGGGTCGGCAGGTGCTGACCGGCACGCTTGAAGGAGAAGTCGTGCTCTGGGACGTGGAGACTGGCCGAGAGGTCAAACGCATCAAGGGACACAAAGGCCTGGTGGCGGCGCTCGAATTTTCGCCCGATGGCAAGCAAGCCCTCTCGGGGGCCTTCGACGGGACAGTCCGTCTCTGGGAATTGGCCAGCGGCAAGGAACTGCGCCACATTGACATCGATCCTGCTATCCAGGTCTTTTGCGTGAGATTCAGTCCCGACGGCCGGCATGCCATGGCCGGGACACTTGCAGCGACTCGCCATATGTGGGAGCTCAAGACAGGCAAGGAACTGAGGCGCTTCTCCGGGCACAGCAACTGGATCCTCAGCGTCGCCATTTCCCCTGAGGGCCGGCATGCTCTCTCGTGCAGTGTCGATGGCAGCGTTCGGCTTTGGGAAATGGCTACAGGCAAAGAGCTGCGCCGATTTGTCCAGAGCAAGGTAGGAGTCCCGTGTGTCGCCTTTTCACTCGACGGCCGGCGGGCTCTGTCAGGCGGCGGCGACATACTGCGCCTCTGGGACGTGGAGACCGGCGAACAGCTCATTGCTCTCGAAGGGCATGCTGGGTCGCTTGATGGCGTCGCGTTCACTCCCGATGGCCGACGGGCCGTCTCCGCGAACCGGGCAGGAATCCTGCGTTACTGGCAGCTGCCGGAACCGTCGAAGGGGCCGGAGCCCGGGCTGAATGACGCGCTGAACCGTGTGGAGGCCGACTTGAAAGCTCTACTGGCTCGCGAAACCGAGGGTAAAACTGATGTCAACCTGTTGCGCGCCGAAGTCGCCAGGTTCCTTTGGCGGCACGCAGGCACTACTCAGGCAATCCGGGCGGGCGAGATTCTGACCCGTCTTCCCTCTCCGCTCGACAAGCTCGATCCCGCAAAAGTCCCCGCAGCCTACCGCAGTGACAAGCTCAAGGAACTGGTGGCCGTGCTCCAAGGCCACGAACATGCCGTGAATCACGTTGCTTTCCATCGGGACGGGGCCTTGCTAGCGTCCAATGCTCCCGAGGAAAAAGCTTCGCGTCTCTGGAGTTTGGTCGATGGCGCAGCCCCGATCAAATCGGTAAAGCTCGAAGGGCATACGGAGAATACCTGGACCGTTGCCTTCAGTCCTGATGGAAAACTGCTGGCAAGCAGCAGTTCCGACAAGACGGTACGCTTGTGGAAACTAAAGGGAGACAAGCCAAAGGAGTGGGCCATCGTGCAAGGGTACACGTGGTCCATTTCGTGGTTGGCTTTTTCTCCCGACAGCAAGACTTTGGCTTCCAGCAGTTGGGACCCCCAAAAGCGCGGGATCGTGCGACTCCTGGACGTCAGCGGCGATACGCCGACGGAGCAAGCCGTTCTTGTCGGGCACGCGTTTCAAGCGCAAGGAGTTGCATTTTCTCCGGACGGGCGCACGCTTGCCTGCGGCAGCCTGGACGGCACTGTACGGTTGTGGGACCTAAAGCGGGCGCGCCCAGCCGTTCAACATGTCCTGACTCATCCCAATCCAGTAAACCTGGTGGCATCCGCCCCCGACGGCCGAAGCTTGATCTCCAGCTGTGATGATGGGCAGTTGCGTCTCTGGGACCTGAGCAAAGACAAGCCGGAACAACGTGCCGCCCTGCCCGGTCAATGTGCAGCGTTTTCCCCGGACGGCCGGACCGTCGCTTCCGTGGGAAGTGACGGGAAGGTCTTCCTCTCGGATGCATCCTTCGAAAATGACGTGGTCAAGTGGCAGCTTCCGGGCGCTTCTTTTGTTACCTTTGCACCTGACGGCCGACACCTTGCAGTCGGCTCCACGAAAGGCGTCATTTACATTCTCCGGCTCGGTTATCTGGGAAAGCCGGCGCAACAGGACAAGATCGACGCTGCTGTCAAAGCCGCTCACGCCTGGCTGAAACTCGTCAACGAAGGCCACTACGCCCAAAGCTGGGAACAATCCAGCACAACCAACAAGAAGGGCGTCGCGAAGCAAGACATGGTGGCATTTACAGCACGTTGTTCGGCAAGCTTGGCAAGCTGGAGTCGCGTGGTATCCTCAACCGGCACTTTCATACATCGTTGCCCGGAGTGCCGGACGGAGCCTATGTGGTCATGCAATTCGAGGCGACTTACAAGAACTTGAAAGTCACCGAAACGGTGACAGCCATGCTGGAAAAAGACGGCCAATGGCGGGTCGCGGGTTACAAGTTCGCGCCAGTATCCAATCCGGCTGCAATTCAAGCGGCGGCACGCGCTGCCGAGGCCTGGCTCAAGCTCCTGGATCAAGAACAGTACGGCCAGTGCTGGGAGCAATCCAGCGCTTTCAGCAAGAAGGCCATTGGCAAACAAGAAGTGGTCGATCAGCAAAAGGGTTTGTTCAAGAAACTCGGGAATCTTGCGTCGCGGACCATTGTCAGTCGGCAATTCGCCACTTGGCTGCCAGGTGGGCCGGACGGTGAGTATGTCGTCATCAAGTTCCAGTCGCGCTACAAGAATTTGCCAGAAGCCATCGAAACCGTCACCCCCATGCTAGAAAACGACGGCCAATGGCGGGTCGCGGGCTATCAGGTCGTGCCCGGGAAGCTTCTGCCGGCGGAGCCCACTGAAAAGCTGCCGCCCGATCTGGGCGCCGCCTGGGCTCCACTCTTCAACAACAAGGACCTCGCGGGCTGGAAAGCCGTAGGCGGCACGCCGGCGACCTGGAAGATGGAGAACGGCGTCCTCCGCGGCGCCGGCAGCGCCGGCTACCTCGTCAGCGCGCGCAGCTATCGCGATTTCCAGTTGCGCGGCGAAATCCGCATCAGCCCCGGCGCCTCCTGGGGATTGCTGTTCCGCACCGATCCTGCCGGGCTTGAAAAGAACCCACCCAAACGCGGTCTGGCCGCCAAGATGATTTACAAGGGGCAGACCAATGACGTTGATGGGCATATGCGCATGCGCGTCGAGATCACCAGAGACGGCAAGGAGCATGTCGGCCACACGAGTAACATCAAGCCCAACGACTGGTTTCCATTCGAATTGACCGTCAAGGGCGTTGACGTCCATTTGAAGATTGCGAACCAGGGAGGTCTCGGCGCCGCCGGACCACCGCTGCCGCCGCCGGCCCCGATCATCTTGCAGTTGGTCGATGGCAATTCCGTGCTCGAGGCGCGCAATCTGGAAATCAAGGAGTTGCCGACGACCGCGGCCAAGACGCAGCAGAGGTGAAACCGGCCGATCAGGACTGGTGGCGACAACAAAAAGCAATGAATACGGACATGCGTCGTTGAAGCTCGCTTTCCGGCTTCCGGCAGCCGATCCCGCGTGCGAAGCGGCCCAGCGAGCTTCGGCGACGCATGTCTGCGATGATCGTTACAGCTTCGGCGCGCCGGCGGGTGCGATGATGGTCGTGCTTTCTGTTTCGATGACCGGGCCGGACGGAAGGACAGGAGCGCTCATCTCGGCGCGGAAGCGGACATCGCCGGCTTTGAGCGCTTCCACCTCGATGGTGTAGACGTAGGACTTGCCGGGTTCGACGTTGTCGAGCTTGCCGAAGGTCACGACCTGGCCGGCGATGTTGCCTTGCACCGTTCCCGGCCCCTTGGCGCCGACCAGCTTCATCTCCGCCGGGGCGATGCCCTTGACCTCCACCTGGTTCGCGACCAGCGTGCCGGTGTTCGTGACGGTGATCTGATAGGTGAGCGTCTTCTTGACCTCGACCGGGTCGCCGATGTCGATCATCTTGAATCCGAGTCCCGGCCGGCCTTGAATCTCGAGCGCCGCCTGGGCATCGGCACGTAGCCCGGCGTCGCCGGTGGCGTTGGCCTGCTGGACCGCGGCGGCAGTGATCTTCTCGCACTTTGTCGTCAGCGTCAACAGCTTCTGTTCGCGCGGCTGCAGAGCGCCTATCGACCAGACGACCTCGTTGCCGGCGAACCGGCCTCCCTGGTCGGCGCTGACGAAACTCAGCTCGGGCGGCAACTGATCACGGACGACGACGTTATTCCCAGGCGTTTCGCCGGTGTTGGCCACGCGGATCACGAAGCCGGCCTGGTCGCCGACAAAGCGCGTCTTCGGCCCTTCGATGGCCAGCGTCAGCTTGCCCGGCATTGGTTGCGGCACGACGGGCGCCAGCGCGACGTTGACGGCGGCTTCGCCGGCGTCCGCCAGCCCGCCATCGGCCGTCACCGTCACACGCGTCGTCAACCGGCCCGCTTGCCGCGGCGTCAGCGTCAAGATCACCGTGCGGGATTGCCCCGGCGCCAGGCTGGCCAGGCTGGGTTCGCCTTGCTTGGTCAGCTGCAATGGGTTTGCCTTGCTCAGGTGTTCGAGAACCTGCTCGAACTGCGCCGTCAGCACGATGTTCTCCACCATCGTGCCGCCGGTGTTCGTCAGCGTGATCTGGTAGTCGATGGGCGAGTTGACCGTGCCCGTCGGCGGCGCGGCAATGGTCATCTTCAGACCGGGCGCAGTTACCTGCGTCGTGAAACACTTTTCATCCTTGTAGCCTTCTTCTGTCTGCACGCTGGCACACGAGGTGATCGGGCCAGGTTTCAGGGCGCGGTAGACGGCCTGGATGCTGTGCGTCTGCCTCGGCGGCAGCGTGCCCAGGGCCCACGTCAGCACCTTGCCGTCGGTGAACGCCGGCGGGGTGGAGCGCAGATACTGCAACCCGTCCGGAATGACGCTGGTCACGGTCATCGCCCGGCTCTCCACCTTGCCGTTGTTCAAGACGGCGGTGTTGAAGGCGGCCTCCTGCCCCAGCGCGATGCCGGACGGACCGGAATGGGTCAGCGCCACGGACGGCGCCAGCCATTCCACAGTGGTCTCGCCCCTGGCGATCGGGATGGCTGTGCCACTCGGCGAGGTTGGATCGGGCGGGCGGATGACTTCGATGCCAATCTTGCTCATGCCGGGCAACGGCGCCAGCTCAAGCAACGTTGCATGGGCATTGCCCGCAAGATCGGTGATCGAGAGGAACTCGCGCGTCCGACTTGGAACGAAGACGGCTTCTGGACCTTCCAGCACGGTGTAGCGGACCCGGTAGTTGGCGAGCGGTTTCTGATCGGTATGGCGGAGAATCTTGGTCGTCAGCACGTGCTCGGTGCCGGCACGCACCGAGGCCGACGGCGGGAAGATCCAGTTGGCATCCACCCAGTGGCAAGTCAAGTACACCTTGCTCTTCTCCCAGTCGTTGATCTCCGGCGCGTAGATGGTGAGATGGCTGTCCCCCTCGATGGCGGAACTGATGACGCACCACGATTGACCGGGCCGGATCGTGAAGTCGTCGTTGGGATTGTCGTTTCCGCGGGTGATGGTGTGTTCCTTGAAGTCGGTATAGCTGACTGCGTACTTGTTGTTGACCTTGTAGCCGCGTCCTGGGTTGATGCCGCTCTCGTCCACCTCCATGATGCTGCCCACGCCTTCGAGAAGCCATTCGATACGGCGCTTGCGGCGCGGATCCCCTTCCTTGTCGCGGACGGTGGCGATGAGGACAAACTGAGTACGGACGGGGTTGGTGGGATCGACCTTGGGCCGGACTTCGAGGCGGATGGCATGGGGATCGTAATTGCTGAAGTAACCGGCGCCCCCCGGTTTCGCGTGCGTGGGCACAATGTCGCCAAAGCAGAAGAGGTTGCTGGGAAAATAGGAGGGATTGTGCGTTCGTCCGCGGTTACAGCCGGACGATGTGCACAGACTGCCCGCCAGCAGCAAGAGCGCCAGGCGTGATCCCGTGCCAGTCATCGACGATACCTGCCTCCGCGGAGCACCCCGCAATCCACGCCCCATGGTGCACTAGGGGACTCTCAACGCGAGGTCTATACGTCGTGCCCGAAAAGAAACAAGCGGAATCGCCGCCGGAAGCAGGGAACCGCGGGCAGGTGCGCGAAGCTGGGAAAAATGTCTACGAGAAACCAACCGTTGTGCAGCGGCGTGAGCCAGGCAGGATGCGAGCTATCTCCCGCTGCTGAATGCATGCGATTCAGGAGTCGCCGCTCGCCGACAGCAACAACCCGCGCAGCACAAGGCCGGCGACGAAGTTCACGCTCCACAAGAGAATGATCAGCACACGTGATTCCCACAGATCCTTTTGAAACACGATGAGCAGACCGAGCGCCCAGACAAACAGCGTAAAGAATCCGCCGTAGGGTACCCAGACCGTGACGGCGGCCAAGATGCCCACCAGCAGCGCCGACTTCCAGGCAAACGTGGAGAGCGCACCGAAATCGAATGACTCGATGAAGAAGCTGTAGAGGAAAATGACGGCGACCCAGACGATGGCCGTGTAGCCGAAGACCAAAGCGAAGAGGACCATCTCGCTCATAGTTCTACAGGGCGTCAATTCGTCAGCGAGTCGAGCAGTTCCTTGGTGTTTTTCTTCAGTTCGGCGTGCGTCTTGGGGTTGGCGTTGATGGCTTGAAGTTGCATGACAACGTCCTTGCGGCGGAGGACCCGCTCGGCGCCCATGCGGCCGAGGGCCTGGATGGCCATGACGCGGCCGTCGCCGTAGCCTTCATCCTTTGCCGTTGTCGCGCTGCCCTTCGCTTCAACGCCTCCGGAACTGCCTACAGTGACCGCCTTGCCCTTGTAGATGAGTATCTGATCATTCTTGAGGAATTCCAGCAGCACGTCCAGGACCTTGTCTGGCGCATCGGCGGCTTGCAGGACGCCGAGCATGTAGGCGCAGTCATACCGGAGCATGGTGTTCTTGTCGGTCTTGGCTTCGACCATGACCTTGCCAAACGTGGGATAGACACCGGGGAAGTTGCCGAGGTTGAGCTTGTGAACGCGCAGCGCCCAGACGATGCGCTCGCGGACAAGTGAATGGTCCTTTGGGTTCTCGAGAACGCGGAGCAAGCTGGGAACCGCGTCCTCGGCTTCCTTGCGCGGCCCGATCTTGGCCAGGGCCGTTGCCGCTTCGACGCGTGCTTCCGCGTATTCACTGGTATTGGCCAGCAGCTTGACGAGCGGCCCGATGGCGGGCTCCGCCTTTTCGCCGATGCCGCCCAGCGCCAGCGCGGCGTAGCGGCGCACCTCCTTCTCGGGATCAGCCAGGGCCTTGATGAGCGGACTGACCGCGGAAGCGGCGGCATCGCCCAGGTTGCCAATGGCGGCCGCAGCTTGCGGCTTCAGCTCCGCATCGCCGTCACGCAGCGCCTCGAGCAAGATCGGCAATGCCGGCGCTGCCTCGGGGCCACCGATGTTCGCCAGCGTCAGGGCCGCGTTTCGCTTAACCTCCGGGTCCGCGTCCGCCAGCGCCGGCTTGATCAGCACGGCGATCTTGCCGTCCTCCGAAGTGACGATCTTGTTGAGCACGCTCAGGGCGGCGATGCGCAGCGCGGAATTGTCGATCTTGCAGCAGGCGACGAGTTCGTCGAGAGCGCCGCGTGCCTCCTCGGGGTCCAGGCGTCCCAGCGAGCCGGCGGCGTCGCGCTGGACGAGGATGTCGCTATCCTTGAGCGCCTTCTTGAGGCCCTTCACGGATGCAGCGCCGATTCGTCCGAGCGCCCAGGCAGCGTTTTGCCGCACCGTGACATTGGGATCATCCACGGCCGTCTCCAGGGCTGCCAGCGCAGCCTTGGCGTCCGGGCCGAACTTGCCCAGGGAAAGCGCCGCGCTCCGCCGCACCAGTGGATCGGTATCCTTGGCAAGGGCCTGCGTGAGGGCCTGGACAAGATCCGGATCTTCGAGCGCTTTGAGGGCGGCACGGCCGATGTCACCCAAGGCCAAGGCCGCCGCCTCGCGGACCGAGCCGGCCTTGTCCTCGCGCAGCGTCTTTTTCAGGTCGTTGATCGCGGATGACGCCGAGCTGCCGAGTTTGCCGAGCGCGAAGGCGGCGCTGCGCCGCGTCTTTTCGGCCTTGCCTTCCTTCAGTTGCTTTTGCCAGGCATTGGCGTCGCGCCCGAGAAAGGTCTGTCCACGCGCGCCGCCAACGCTCGCTACCAGCAACCCAGCGACAACGAGCAGTCGAGTACCAACCATGAAAGAACCTCCTGCGGCCGCAAGCTCTGAAATGAATTCAAGATTGAAGAATTGAAAACGACTCAGTGCTGGCATCAGTCGTCGGTCTTGGTCTTGCTTTTGCCTTTGTCCTTCGTCTTGTCCTTGGTGTTATCCTTCGACTTGTCCTTGGTGCGTCCCTCGATGGTGTCTATGACCATCTCGGCAAGCTTTTTCATGGGGACGGGGGCCTTGGGATCGGCGACAACGGACTTGATGGCGGGCACAGCGGACATGGCTGCCCCCTCCATGCGCCCCAGCGCCCACAGGCTGGTCATGACCACATCTGTCTGCTTGTCCTTGAGGGCGGAAGTGAGGGGAAGGACGGCGCTCTTGGCCTTGGGCCCGCAGCTGCCAAGCGCCTGCGCCGCCTGCACGCGAACGAGCGGGTCGTGGTAGTCCAGCATCTTGGCGATGCTGGCCAGACGGGATTCGCTGAACTCGTTGGCGAGCGACATGACCGCCATGTGCGCCCAGATGCGCACCGCCGGCTCCGCTTCCCTGGTCGTCGAAACAGGATCGAGGTATTGAATGAGCTGCTTCTGGTGCGAAGTGGCGGCGCCATGGCCGAGGCGCCCAAGCGATTGCACGATCGCCAGGCGTACGGCCGAAGTCGGCTCGATGCCGAGAGCCTTGCCGAGACCGACGATGGCATCGATGGAGGGAACCTTCTTGCGCGTATCCTGGCCAACGGAACCCAGGGCCATCGCCGCCGCTTGCCGGGTCTCCCAGGTGCCACGATCGCGCAGCGTCGTCAGCAGAGAGGGGATGGCGGGGGCCGCCGCTGGACCCAGCTTGCCCAGAGCGAGTGCGGCCTGCGTACGCACGATTGCCTGGCTATCGTTCAGGAGGCGGTTCAGCACCTTGATCGCCCGCTCGACGTGCTTGGGCTGAGGATCGTCGAAGCTGTTGAAGATGTTGCCCAGAGCCATGGTGGCGTTGACTCGGATGCTGATATCGATCGGCGCGCTGGGAGAGTGCTTCTCCAGTTCGGCAAGCAATGCCGGGATGGCTTCATAGGAGCGAGCGCCGAAATTCTGCACAGTCTGGATCGCCACTTCTCCCTTGCTGCGATCCCTCGAGGCGATGGCCTTGATCCATTCCTCTACGGACTTGCCGGCGAATTCCGTCAGCGTCGGCTCCTCGGAAGTCTTCTTGTCTTTTTCTTTCGTGCCGGCTTTCTGCGCCGCCGCCGGATCGGAGAAGGCAACGATGCCGACCATGAAGGCAACTGAAAGAAAATAACGCATGACTCGCCCTTTGCGGATGAAACTGCCGTTGCGAATGCCTCCGACGCTTCCGCTTCGCCAGGTTCACGATACCACGACCTGGATTGGCCGATCAACCAGAAAACGCAAGGCAGGCAGGGGCTTGCGCGAATGAAGCGGAATCCACTCGCCGCCGAGGCGCAAGCACCGCGGCCCTACTGTTGCCAGTCGGCGCCAAGCGTTTGCCCGTCGTTGGGCTGCATGGCAAGGCCCCAGGTAAGGGCCGTGATGCTGGGGCTCACCTGGCGAACGCTGCCGTCGCACAGGCTGACGCTGATGCCGCCGCTGCCGAGGCTCTGCGGGATGTAATTACGATTGCACTGGTTTTGCGTGGGATTGAGCTGATAGGCGACGGTGTTGTCACCAACGAGCGACGGCGGATTCAGCGGCCAGAACAAGCCGAAGAATGGCGTGTTCGTGAATACGCCGCCCGGCGGGCCGGCGGAGGTGAAGTAGAAGGTCGGCGCATTGGTCGCATACGTGGGATCGTATGGGCCGCAGTAGGAGAACATGGTTGCAAACGCCAGCGTGTTCGATGTGCCGTCCGGAAACGACTTGGCCAGCGAGGCCGCGCCGAACGGAAAGGGCGGCTTGGAAGCCATCAGCGCGATGTCCATGCCGGCGCAGCGATGACCGGCGTCCGTGAAGGCCCGGAGGTTGGCAGCAAAATTGGTCATTCCGGCACCGCTCATGGTCTGTGTCTTGTCCTGCGGCGACAGCAATGTCGGAATCACCATGTATTGCCCGCTGGTGTTCTTTGGGTTCATGGTCAAGGCCAGCTGATTGTAGAAGTTCGCCTGTTCAATGAACGGCAGAAGATGGCAATGAATCGGAAAGTTCTGCGCGATCATGTTGAACGGCCCAGAGGCCGGGGGCAACTTCTGAAACGTGTCCTGGCAAGAGTGCAACCCCAGCGTGAGTTGCTTGAGGTTATTCTGTGTCTCGGTCCGCGCCGCCGCCTCGCGTGCCTTCTGCACCGCCGGGACAAGCAACGCGATCAGGATGGCGATGATCGCGATGACCACCAGCAACTCGACAAGTGTGAACGCCGATCTTTTCATGGCACACATGGAGAGGGGCTTGGCGAGCGGTTTTTCAGGGCGGCCCCGGCAAATGCCTTGCCGCCCCTGTTCGAGCCTGTTTTTGACGCAGTTCCCTTTCTTCAGAATAATCGACGCATGTCCGCATTACCAGAGGCGCCGAGCAGATTCCAAGCCGCAGCGCAGACACCGGTGGTCACGCGGGCCAGGAAGTCAAAATCGAGTGTGTCCGGAGTGTCGCTGAACTTGTGATAGTGCGGATTGCGGAAGAATGACGTATCCGTGATCATCAGGGCGTGAAAGCCCTGGTCCCAGAACGAACTGTGATCGCTGAGTCGCGTCTCGCCTAGCAGTCGGCCATCGCCGGGAACGGCGATCAGTTCGACGGGCAAGCCCGGCACGCTCTTGAGACCGGAAGTGACAATGTGCAGCAATTCCGCCGACGCTTCGTTGCCGACGACACCAATGAAATCGCCCACGTCCGGGTACATGCCGCGCAGGGCCACGGGCATCATCTGACTGCCGGGCCGAAGATCGGTGAAGCCGAGCATCTCCAGCGAGATCATGCCGCGAAGGTCGGTGCCCGCCTGCCGCAGTAAGCGGCTATGGCGGGCGCTGCCCAGCAGGCCATATTCCTCGAGGTCATAGCCAGCCAGCGGGATGCGCGCCTGGCAAGAACCGCATGTCTTGAGCCGTGGCCCAAGCCAGGCTGCCAGTTCGAGCAGCGCTGCCACGGCCGAGGCATTATCGTCGGCCCCCGGCGAGTCCGGCACCGAATCATAATGCGCGCCGATGACAACGAGCGGCAGATCTTCGTCCCCCGGCGTCGGGTCGGTCAGCACGTTCAGGCATGCTTGCCCCGCCTCGCGCGCCGATTCGACGCGCGTCTTGAATCCGGCTTGTTGCAACGCCCCCGCAATGTGATCGCGTGCCTGCGCATGCTCCACCGTCCCCGGCACGCGCGGCGCCGCCGCCAGGAACTCAACATGCTTCTGCAGCCGCGCACGAAGATTCTGATCGTCCATCTGCATATTGATAGGGCGCTGCGGGAAAAGAAGGTCGGCATTCTACAAGATCCGGCGGCAAGTTGAACACGAGCCGCCAGCGCGACAACCGCCTCCATGATCCCGCGTTCGCTCTGACGGCGGCAGGGTGGGGAATCTGGTGAAGGCGCCTGGCACGCGTGAATCTGCAGTTCTGCCGAAGCTGTATGGTTGGTCTGGTCGATATTAACGGTTGAACCGGTTTTGCCGGATTTGGCAAAGACGCTGGCTATCGTTGGTCGGCGGAAACGGACTTCGATGAGCATGCGATTTCACCAACAACCTGGCACCGCCGTGCGTGCGGAGTCGACTCTGCTATCGAGACTGGCAGCGACATTGCTGGCTGGTGTCGTGGCGCTTGCCGGTGGCTGCGTCGCGACGGGGCCGTGTGAGTGGTTTCGCAATGGTCTAAAGGTCGGTCCCAATTATGGGAAGCCGCCGGCGTCGCTGGCTCAGGCCTGGATCGGCGTGGAGGATCCCCGGGTGCACGGGCCGCCGCCGCGCGACGGCAACTGGTGGGAGGTCTTCCAGGATCCGATCCTGACCTCGCTCATCAACCGGGCCTATCAGCAAAACCCGAACTTGCTGGCCGTCGGCACGCGTGTTCTCCAGGCACGCGGTCAGCAGGCGATCGCCGTCGGCAAGCTCCTGCCGCAGAACCAGCAAGTGCTTGGTCTCTATCCATATGGCACCATCGACGGCGTCCCGACGCAGATCAACGTGACGGCCTTCAATCTGACCTGGGAGGTCGATTTCTGGGGCAAGTACCGCCGGCAGATCGAGTCGTCCAATGCCAAGCTCGATGCCTCGATCGACAATTACGATGACGCCCTGGTGACACTGCTGGCTGACGTGGCCACTCAATATGTCGAGTTCCGAATTGCCCAGCAGCGCATCAAGATCGCACGCAACAACCTGGAATCACAAGAAAAAGTGGTGGCTGTCGCCGAGAGGCAACAAAAGGTCGGCACCACGACGGCCCTCGACGCGCAACAGCTACGCACGCTCATGGAGCAAACCCGCTCCACGATTCCCGCGTTGCAGATTGCGCTCGGCCGGGCCAATGACAAGCTTTGCATTCTCCTGGGAGAGCCGCCACACGACCTGGAGCCGGAGCTGGGGCCGGGTCCGGATCTGGATAGCTTGCCGATGCCAATGACACCGGCCGTGGTCGCGGCCGGCATTCCGGCCGACTTGCTCCGCCGCCGACCCGATGTCCGCAGCGCCGAGCGCGAGGTCGCGTCCCAGAGCGCCCAGATCGGCGTGGCCAAGGCGGATCTTTATCCCGGTATGTCCATCGGCACCGCGCTCGGGCATGCCAATCTATTGCTCGGGCCGATGCTGGGGTCGAGCGGCTTTCTGGCCTTCGTCACGCCGCAGTTCACATGGAACTTCTTGAACTACGGTCGCATCTGCAACAACATCCACGTCCAGGAAGCCAGGACGCAGGAACTGATCGCCAGCTACCAGAACAAGGTGCTGACAGCCTCGCAGGAAGTGCAGACGGCGCTGCGCGGCTTTCTGCGCTCCCAGGAACAGGCCGACGCACTGGCCCGCGGTGTCGCCGCGGCGCTGGCCGCCACCAGAATTGAGCAGGCACGCTTCGGCGCCATCAAGGCGGACGTGAATCGCCTGTTCAACTTGGAAAATTCGCAACTGCAGGCGCAGGATCAGCTGGCGATCGCGCAGGGCAATATCGCCCTTTACTTGATCAACGTCTATCGCAGCCTGGGCGGCGGCTGGGAACTGCGCCTGCAAGCGGACAGCTGCGCCACCGCGCCGGTGGCCCTTGTTTCTGTGCAATCGGAGATGCCCGCCAGCGTGGAATCCGTGCCGTCACCCCGCATGTTGCCGCAGCACAGATGACGTGGCCGAAGGGCAACCTTGTCAAACCGAGGATTTCATGATCCGACATGCCTGGTTGCCGGTTCTTGTGCTGCTCGCGAGCGTCTCCGGACTCCGCGCTCAACCGCCATGCTGCGACGCGCCGCCCGCCGGCTATCTTGGACGATTGTGTCCGGCCGGCGGTTGCCATCCTTACGGCGGCGGACTGTTTCACTGGTGGAAGTCGCACTGTTTCCCCCGCTGCTGCGCTCCCGACGACTACCGTCGCAAGCCGTTTCCCAAAGTCTGCCGTCCCGCGTGTCTGTGCGCTTTTTCGTGGACTTCCGAAGTCTATTACCCTCAAAGCAGTGTCATGCCGGCTCAAACAGTGCTTGACGGGCGGGAAAAATTGCCATAGCGGTCTTCGTGGGCGACGCTGCCAGCGTTGCGGCGTGCATGCCGGTTGGGGCATTGCACGTTCCGCGCGGCGCGTTCAGAGCGAATCCGTGAGTGTGCGTTTCTGGCTGCGGCATTGTGCTGCGCGATGGGCGTGGCGTTCTGAGCCCACATCGTGGCTGGAAGGCGAACTGCCTTTCTGAAATCCGCACGCGTGGGCCGACGCTTCGGCGCCGAGTCTGTAATACCATTATCATCAAGCCGTTGCACTTCACCTGGCCGTCTTTACGATACTGCGTCCTTGCAGGCGGACAGGCAAGTGAACGGGGTCGTTCGCCGCCAAACGAGTTCGTGATGGCCGAGCCTTTCCAAGCGATTTCAGCCGGGGCGGCCGTCACCGTTTTCGTCCCCATTGGGCACAGGAGGCAGCGCCATGAAGTTGCTGAAGATCATTGGGGCCCTGACCGTTGGCCTGGCCGTGTCTGCGCCTGTCAGCGCCGGTGGACAACAGGGCCACGAGAGCCAAGTTCTGCAGACGCCGGGTGGAGTGCGGTTCGGTATTCTGGGCGCCACGGGCCGTGTTCCCGCGCCAATCCTGTTTGTTTTGTCCAGCACTTTGGAGGTTTCACTTGGGGACAAGGCCTATGTGGAATGCGGCACAATTCTGGCCAAGCATGGTTTCCTTTGCGTTTCGGTCGATCTCCCATGCCACGGCAAGGAGCGCAAAACGGATGATGCGGACGGCCTCGACGGCTGGAGGGCGCGCGTGCAGAAAGGGGAGGCACTGACCACCGAGTTTTCGGCCCGTTGTTCCAAGGTGCTGGATCATTTGATTGAGCAAGGTTATGCCGATCCCCAGCGGGTTTGCGCTTGCGGCACGTCGCGCGGTGGATGCATGGCCCTGCACTTTGCCGCCGCCGATCCGCGCGTGAAGGTCGTCGCGGCGTTTGCCCCCGTCACCAATCTGCTTGCACTTCATGAATTCGCCGGGACGAACAAGCACGCCGCCACCAAGGCGCTGGCGCTTGCGAACCATGCCGACAAGCTGGCCGGGCGGCCAATTTGGATCTGCATCGGCAACAAGGATGATCGCGTCGGCACGGATGACGTCATCGCCTTCAGGCGCCGGCTGACCGCCGCCACGGTCGCCCAGGGCAAGGCTGTCCCCGTCGAGTTGCACGTCATGCCCACGGTCGGCCATGCCATCCATGCGAGAGCGCACGCAGAAGCCGCGGCCTGGATCCTGGCATCGCTCCCGAAACGCAAACCGCAGATTGCCGAAGTGCTGGCGATCGGCAATCGCCTCGAGTTGTTCGTGGACGACAGGCTGATCGACCGCATGCAGGGGGCCAACCTGGTGCTGCATCAACCCGTGCCCCGCGAAATCGCCCTGAAAATGGATCAACCGTGGGAACGGGTCTGGGACGAATTGCCGGACGCCGAGCGCAAGAAGCAGATCGCGCGCGGCGTCTGGAGCGGCCCGACTCCGATTGGGTTCACGTCGGTCATGAAGGATAGCGATGTGTATCGCTTGTACTACACGTGGGACCGCAGCGATCAGCCATCCATGACGGGCTATGCCGAAAGCCGCGACGGCATTCACTGGACCAAGCCTAAGCTGGGCATCGTCGATTTTCGTGGATCGAAGGCCAACAACCTGATCCTGTCAGAACACAAGATGTGGGCTTTCGCCCCCTTTCGCGACGCCAATCCGAAGGCCAAGCCGGAAGAACGGTACAAGGCGCTTGCTGGCGGCCCTCCGCTGGTCGCCTTCGTCTCGCCCGACGCCATATACTGGAAAAAGCTTCGCCAAGAGCCGGTGCTGACCGACGGCGCGTTTGACTCGTTGAATGTCGCATTCTGGGACACCGAGCGCAAGCAATACGTCGCCTACTATCGCGATTACTATCCGTCGGGAGTCGCCGCCTACGAGGCCGCTAACCTGGATGGCGTCAAGTTCAATCGGGACATCAAACGTGCCACGTCCACCGACTTCGTTCACTGGACGAAAGGAGAGTGGCTCGACTACGGCGGGCCGCGCGAGCATCTCTACACGAACGGGATCACTCCTTACTTTCGAGCGCCCCACCTTTACGTCGGGTTGCCCATGCGTTTCCTGTTCAATCGTAAACGGATCGCGGACCATCCGTACGAGGGACTCTCGGACGCAGTGTTCATGAGCCGTCGTGACGGCAAGCACTGGGACAGACGTTTCATGGAAGCCTTCATCAAGCATGGCTCGGAGCCCGAAAACTGGACGGAGCGGAATCCCCTGCCGACATGGGGTGTGGTGCCCACCGGTCCGGCGGAAATGTCGATGTACTGGGTCGAGCATTTTCGACATCCGACGATTCGGCTCCGCCGCGGCACGCTGCGCACCGATGGCTTCGTATCCCTGCGCGCCGGCGCTGCAGGCGGGCACATAGTGACCAAGCCCTTGACGTTTACCGGCGAGCGCCTGGTGCTCAACTACGCCACCTCGGCCGCGGGGAGCGTGCGTGTCGAGGTTCTGACACCCGCCGGCGAGCCGATCTCTGGACTTTCGCTCGAGCAGGCCCCGGAATTGTACGGCGATAGCATAGCGGAGGAGTACCGCTGGAAGTCCAAGGGCGCGCTTGGCAAGTGGGCGGCCAAGCCCGTTCGCTTGCGGCTCTCCCTGAAGGATGCCGACGTCTACTCTCTGCGCTTCACTCCGTGAGTGAAGAAGGAGGATAGGGAGCGACGGGGAAACGGGCTTGACGAAAGGAGCATTGACTGTTGCCACGCCTGACGAACGGATGCAGTTGACCGGGCCGGCGTTCTGGCTGCCCCTGGCTTGAAGTCGTTGAAGCCGGTACGGCAACTGAACTTGGTCATTGAACTGACCCGCTGGCGAAGGGTGCGTTTCTGCCGCGGCCACCGCAGCTTGGCTGAGCGTTCGCGTTCAAGTCGGTGGCGCTATTGCGGCGCGAAGCCTCGTCGCATGGTGTTCTCCGTGATGGTTCGCGGGAGGACGAATTGCAGGAGGTAATCCGGGCCGCCGGCCTTCGAGCCGATGCCGGACAGCTTGAAGCCGCCGAACGGCTGGCGATGCACGAGGGCGCCGGTGATCTTGCGGTTGATGTAGAGATTGCCGACGCGGAACTCGCGGCGAACTCGGCGAATGTTGGCGGGGCTGCGCGAATACAGCCCGCCGGTCAACGCGTACTCTGTCCCGTTGGCCACGGCGAGCGCCTCGTCAAGATCGCGAGCTTTGATGACCGCCAGCACCGGGCCAAAAATCTCTTCCTGGGCGATGACTGCGCTGGGCGAAACGTCGGCAAAAATGTGCGGACCAACGAAGTATCCTTCGTCGGCGAACGGGCCGACATCGCCCGCATGAACCAGGCGCGCTTCCAGCTTGCCCCTGGCGATGTACCCGAGAATGCGATCACGGGCGTCGGCGTCGATGACGGGGCCGACGGCGCAGCCGGGATCCTCGGCGGGAGCGATCTTCAAGCTCTTGGTGGCTTCCACGAGTCGTTGCAGGAACGCATCGTGCAGCGGTTCCAGAACGATGGCACGCGAGCAAGCGGAGCATTTCTGTCCCTGGTAACCGAAGGCGCTGGCGACAACGCCGTGGACGGCCTCGTCGAGATCGGCATCGTCATCGACGATGATCGCGTTCTTGCCGCCCATCTCGGCAAGGACGCGCTTGACGTGGTCCTGTCCCGGCGCCATGTCGGCCGCCTGGCGATTGATGAGCAGGCCGACGCCTCGCGAACCGGTGAAGGCGATCAAGGCCACGTCGGCATGCTGAACCAGCGTCGGACCGATCTCCTCGCCGACGCCGGGCAGGTAGTTGGCCACGCTGCTAGGCAGTTCAACTTCTTGAAAGATCTCCATGAGCTTGGCGGCGACGACGGCAGATTGCTCGGCCGGCTTCATCACCACTGTGTTGCCGCTGACGAGCGCCGCCGTCGTCATGCCGCACAGGATGGCCAGCGGGAAGTTCCACGGGGCAATGACCACGACGACGCCGCGCGGCTCGTAGAAGTACTCGTTCTCTTCGCCGGGCACATCCGCGTGCTTACCTCTGGACAGGCGCAGCATGTCGCGTGCATAGTACTCGCAGAAATCGATGCTCTCGGCGACATCGGCGTCGGCCTCGCGCCAGGGCTTGCCGCACTCGAGGGCCTGCCAGGCCGCCAGTTCAAATCGCCGTCGCCGCATTACCGCGGCGACACGAATTAGGTAGTCGGCCCGTGTTTGGACCGGCGTGTCGCGCCATGCCGGAAACGCGCCCCAGGCCGCAGCAACGGCTTCATTTGCCTGACTCACGGACGCGCGACCGCAGCGACCGACGATTTCGCGACAATGCGATGGATTGACCGAATCGATGTACGCCGCCGTTGCCACCGCCGTCTTGCCGATCACAGGCGGATAGGAACGACCAAGTTGCGCCCGCACCTGCGCCAGCGCCGCGTGCATCGTGCCACGCGCTTCTTCCTGGCTGAAGTCGGTGAGCGGTTCGTTGACGAATGCCCTCACCCCCGACCCCTCTCCCAGAAGGAGAGTGGAGAGTTGGGTCGACCCGTCTCCAGAAGGGAAAGGGGAAGGTATGATCGCGCCGTGACCATGCAGATTTGGATTCATGAGCAATTGCTCCTCGGGCACGTGCTCGGTGAAGCTGGCCCGCAAGAATGAATCGTTGGCGGTGTTTTCCAGAAGCCGGCGGACCAGGTAGGCCATGCCCGGCAGCAACTCGCCATAGGGAGTGTAGACGCGGACGCGCTGGCCCATGGCGGCAAGGGCGTCCTTCACCGGGTCGGCCATGCCGTAGAGCATCTGGATCTCGAGCGTGCCCGGCGGCAGACGCAATTCCTGGGCGACGGCGAGGGCGTGGGCGAGACTGCGGACATTGTGACTGCCGAATGCCGGCCTCAGCCAGCGATGGCTCTCGAGCAGGAAGCGCGTCAGCTTCTCGTAATTGACGTCGGTCTGCCATTTGTGCTCGAAGACGGGGACGGGCCAGTTCTCCTGAGCCGCCCTGACAGTTTCGTAGTCCCAGTAAGCGCCCTTGATGAGCCGCACCCAGACAGGCGTGCCGCGCTCCTTTGCCCAGGCGGCGAGTGCGTGCAGGTCGCGTTCACCATCGCGGAGGTATGCCTGGATGGCGATGCCGACGTCAGGCCAGTCGCGAAACTCGTCGTCCTCCAGCACCTCGCGGAAGATGCGCAGCGTGACGTCCTTGAAGGCGAACTGCTCCATGTCGACGTTGATGAAGGCGCCATGCCGTCGCGCCGAGCGCAGGATCGGCCGAAGACGATCGCGCACTGCCTGGCTAGTTCCGTCCGGATCAATGGGGTCGAACTGGCTGTAGATGGAGCTGAGCTTGATGGAAACATTGACACGTGGCAACGGTCCGTCAGGGCCATGATCGATCTGGTCGATGGCCGGAAACGCCGCCACCGGGCCGGTTAAACCCTCGATGAGGTGGATGTACTCCTGCTGGTGCCGAACGGCCTCGGCCTCGGTGATGGTCGCCTCGCCGAGCAGATCGACGGTGAAGGCGAGCTTGCGGCGGCGCAAGCGCACCACGGCCGCCAGCGCCTCGTCGAGATTGGTCCCGGCGATGAAACGCCGCGCCAGCCGCGTGGCGTTGAAGCGTGCTGCCCAGGCGAGCAGATTGACGGCCGGGCCATGGCGCGGCAGCCAGCGCAGTCCGCGGCGTGCCCAGCCAGGCAGTGCGTCGCCGGCTTCCGCGAAATATTCGCGAAGATGCCGGCTGATCGACTCGGGGGAGCGCAGCACGGGAAGCACGTCGATGAAGCGGAAGAGTTGCAGCTTCACCGCCTCGTCCGCCATCGACCATTCCATGAGGCGTTCATCCAGCCAGCCTGGCGTGAGTGGCAAGGCCCCGCGTCCGTCGAGCCGGGCAAACAGCTCGCTTCCGAAAGCGCGGGTTAGGGTTTCCAGGTCCGGCATGGATAGGGAGATTCAATAGGTCAAGCGGACATTTCGCGGACCATTGTAGAGAAAACGAATCTGGGCCAAGATGTCCCGCTCTCGTGCGTCCCTCCGGTCGCTCACGCTCATGGCTCGCCTTGTCGGACATTATACGAGGCCTCCGCTATCATCTCTAAATGCCAGGTCAACGCATCGGCACATTCACCGTTCTCCGCACACTGGGAAAAGGGGCTCACAGCACCATCCTGCACGTCCGCTGCAGCAACGATTCGCGGCAGTATGCTCTCAAGGTCGTGCCCATCGAAAGCAAGGAATCGCTCAAGTTTCTGACGCAGGCCCAGCATGAATTCCGCGTCGCCCAGATGCTCGACCACAAGAACCTCATCAAGATCTACGCGCTGGAGACGCCGCGCGACTGGCTGTTTCGCATCCGCAAGGTGCATCTGCTGATCGAGTTTGTCAACGGGCTGACGCTGGACAAGGTGAAACCCTTATCGTTGCCGCGACTGGTGCAGGTGTTCGAGAAGGTCGCGGCCGGGATGGTGCAAATGCATCGCCGCGGCGTCTATCACGCCGACCTCAAGCCGAACAACATCATGCTCAGCAAGACCGGCGAGGTGAAGATCCTTGACTACGGCCTGGCGTGGATCAAGGGAGAACCCAAGGATCGGGTGCAGGGGACGCCGGAGTACATGGCCCCCGAGCAGGCAAGGCAGGGCACTGTGAACGAGGGCACCGATCTCTATAACCTTGGCGCGACCATGTACCGCCTGGTAACGTTTCGGCTGCCGCCGTCGCCGGTCAGCGCCGGGGAAGGGATGCCGATGAACGCCAAGACGTTCAAGAGCGTGTACAAGCCGGTGCAGGAAGTCGCGCCGCAAACGCCGGTCGCGCTGTGCAATCTCATCAACCAGTGCCTGTCATTCAACGCCAACCAGCGTCCGGAGCGCATGAGCGAAGTGCAGAGAGCGCTCGATCATCTCGTGGAAAAACTCGTCAAGGGGCCGGAGGAGCGGCTCGAGACGATCGAGTGGTGAAGGGGCGCCCTCAGGGCAGGACCTTCGATCACGTTTCCTTGTCCCCCGGCATCTTGCTGATGCCCTCCTCCGCGCGGAAATCCGGTTGTGCGGTGATGCCCTCGGTCATGGCGCGCTCGAGCGCGACTTCCTCGGCGACGATACGATTGAATCGCTTGGCCACCGGGATGAAGATGATGACCACAGCGACCATCATGGCGGAAAACATCAGAAAGTACGTCCCCGGATTCATGGTTGGATAGAGCCGGGCAATGGGAGCATTGATCAGCAGGTTGCCGAGGAAGACGGTGAGCAGCCACAGCGACGTCACGAAACTCTTCATGGATTTGGGGGCGGCCACGAAAGCCAGTTCGAGACCGGTTACCGAAACCAGGATCTCGGCGACGGTGATGACCAGGTAGGCAATCATCTGCCACCAGATCGAAACCTTGTTCTCCGGGCGCACGTAGGGATCGTTCAGGGTGTCAGGAAGCGTCGCCGAAACGGCCGCGGCCGGCGCAATCGGCGCTGCGGAGCCGATGGATGCCACGGACCCGGCGCGAAGAGCAGGCAGACGTTCCTCGGCAGTTTTTCTCGCCTCGGGTGAGATCAGGCGATTGACCGCCGGGGCCAGCAGTGTCTCGGAGGGGCCCGCCAGATAGCCGGCCACGGCCGTGATCCCCATGCAAATCGCGGTCAGCAAGAAGCCGATGAGCATCTTGTCGGTGGCGCGCACCTTGATGCCGCGGCGGTCCAGCGCCACCCAGAGATAGGTGATGGCCGGCAAGAGCAGTACGATCAGCACCGGATTGAGCGCCTGCATCTGTTCGGGTTCCACCTGAAAGCCCGGCAGCACCGTCCACTCCATGTACGAGTAGGCGAAGAAGATCCAGGTGCTCGATGCCTGGTCGAAGATGGCCCAGAAGAACATGACCAGCAGGAACAAGCCCAGGATGCGGCCGAGCACCTTCCACTGCAAGGCGCGTTCCTCCGGCGTCTTGTGGCGGCGTTCGATCTTCTCGACGGCATAGAAGTGCTTGCCGGACGCAAAAATGGCAAAGGCAACGGCCATCAGGATCGCCGGAAACAGAAAAGCGATGGCATAACCATACCGGGTGCGGATCATCGGTATGGCGAACTGCGAGATCGCTGCGCCGATGTTGATCGCCATGTAGAACATCGAGAACGCGGAACTGCGCAGCTGTTCCTGTCCAGGCCGCTGCTGATCGTAGGTCATGCCCATCAATGTCGAAATGTTCGGCTTGATGACACCGCTACCCATCGCCAGCAGGCACAGGGCGATGAACAGATATAGCGGTTCTTCCACGCCGAGAATCACGTGGCCGAGTATGTACGGTATGGAGAACCAGACGATCGTCCGGTATTTCCCGAAGTAATTGTCGGCGAGAAAGCCCCCGACGAGAGGCAGGAAATAGGAGGCGGCGATGAAGAACGACATGTACGTCGTTGCATTCGATTTGCCGAGTCCCAGCTGGTCCGCCATGTAGACGCTCAGGATGGCACGCATGCCGTAATACGAGCAGCGCTCGGCGAATTCGCCCCAGAAGATGAACCAGAAGCCGATGGGATGCTGCTTGAGGAAGCCGATAAGCCCGTTGCCGGTTGGCGGCGGAGGAGAGGGATCAACCGAGATTGCGCCTTCGTTGCTGATCGCCATGCATGAACCTCGTGATTTGGGCCTGCGTGTGCGGCCCCCTCAAGGTGGGATGCGGCGTCGCCCCCACGGGCTTTGCCAGGTTGACGAACAATTCCCGGGCTCCCCAGAGCGCGGCCAGGGCATAGCAGAGAATCGCCGCGACGATTGCCAGCGCCGCCATGATCAGGATCACGGGCAACGCCAGGACCGCCAACGGCAAACCGAGCCATTTCGCCTCATCCATGAGGCATCTCCGGTTACTGGTGATTCGCGGTCACAACACGCGATGCAATCGCGAGGCATGCGGCGAGCGCGAAACGTAAACAATTCCACTCAGAATCGCAAGGCCAGCCGGCCGAGCCGCCCTTCCGTCTCGGCCATCAGCGCGTCCTCCTCGGCCTCGTCTTTGGCGAGGTACGTCACCGAGAAGCGCAAGAAGGGCCCGGCGTTGTCCCACGGCACGCAGATCACCGATTGTTCGCCGATCAGGAATTGCGATGCTTCCTCGGCGTTGGCAAACGTCTTGTCCCCACAGGCCTTCGGCGCCCGCACATAGAGAAAGTAGGTCCCGCCCGGCATGCTGGCTCGGAAGCCGACCTTGTTCAGCACGGCAACCAGCTTTTGCAGGCGGCGGCGATACTTGTCGCGGATACGGTCGCCTATCTCTGGATGCTCCAGGGCGGCGCGCGACGCTTGCTGGATCGCCATGAACTGGCCCGAATCACAGTTGTCCTTGACGTCGGCGAAGGCTTGCACGATCTTCGGATGCCCGGCCACGAAGGCCATGCGCCAGCCGATCATGTTGAAGCCCTTGGACATCGAGTGAATCTCGACGCCGACTTCCTTGGCTCCATCCACTTGCAGGAAGCTCAAGGGCGGCGTCTCGTAGCTCAGCAAGATGTGGGCGGCGTCCTGCACGACGATGATCCGGTTGGTCAAGGCAAAGTCGATGATCTTTCGATAAAAGTCGCGCGTCGCCACCGCGCCGGTGGGACTGTTCGGATAGTTGATGACCAGCAGCTTGGCACGCTTGCGTATGTCCTGCGGGATCGACGCCAGGTCAGGGTAGAAGCCGTTCTCCTCCAAGAGCGGCAGGTTGTGAACCTCGCCGCCATAGTACTTGGTGTGTGTGCCGGCGACGGGATAGCCGGGGACGGTCATGAGCGTCACGTCGCCGGGATTGATGAAGACGGCCGGCATCATGGCCAGTGCCGGCTTGGAGCCGATGGCATGATTGACCTCCGTCTCCGGGTCGAGAGTGACACCGAAGACCTTTTTCATGAAACCGGCGGCGGCGTCCTTGAAGGCCGCGATGCCGTTGTCCGCGTAGCCGCGATTCTCGAGCTTGTCGATCTCGCGTTTGGCAACCTCGCGAACCAGCAGGTCGGCCATGTCGTCGTTCTCGCCGATGCCAAAGTCGAGCAGCTGTCGGTGCGGATGAGCTGCCAGCACGGCACGCTTGGCGCGTTTGATCTTCTCGAACTTGTAGATCTCCGTGCCCTTGCCGTAATTGATGCCGCCAAGGCGTTCGGCAAAGAGCGGCTGGAACCAGGGGTCGGTCATGACGTTCCTCGTATTTCAAGCGCGTACAGCCAATATCAAGAGTATAGCGGGGTGGCGAGGTCGGCAGGTTTTTTTCGCGGCTTGCCTACCACGTCGCGTTGTCGGCGGGTAAAATGGCCGGACCACGGAAGCGAAGCACATTCCACATGAAGGGGCATACCTTGGCATTGACCGCCCGGGACCGGGAGATCTTGAAGCGCTGCCTGCATCATGAGCCGGGCGCCTGGAACGATTTTGTTGATCGCTTCCTGGGGCTCATTTATCACGTCATTCAGCACACCGCGCACCTGCGCAGCATGCCGTTGCGTCCCGAAGACACCGAGGACATCGCCGCCGAAGTGCTGCTGGCCATGGTCGCCAACGACTATGCGACCTTGCGCGCATTCAAAGGGCAAAGCAGCCTGGCAACCTATCTGACGGTGATTGCCCGGCGAACGTGCGTGCATGAACTATCGCGCCGCGCCGCCGCCCGCGAGGTCTTGCCCGCCGGCGGCGATGGCAAGGCTATCGAGGAAGAACACTACGAGGACCGCTCGGCGTCCAGCGGCCTGGAATCGCTCGAGGAGGTCTCACGCCTGCTGCAAAAGTTGCCCGGCCGGGACCGCGACGTGGTGCGCCTCTATTACCTCGAAGGCCGATCCTACGAGGAGATCAGTACCGAACTGAACATGCCGGTGAACAGCATCGGTCCCATACTGACGCGCGCCCGCGACAAGCTGCGCAAGGACGAAAACACCTCGCCGCAGCCCCGATTGCGGCCGACACGCCCCGAACCGGAAGACGACGACCTGCCATGACTATCTTTGGTCCCAGGCAGAGCCGGGGAACGAGTTGTTACGCTCGCGACAGCCTTTCCTACGATGGTCGGTCCTAATAGTAATATATTCCCTGCCTTTTCCCAGTGGCGAACGGGCTGGGGCTGGAGACCGTATTGACCAGAAGGTTGCGCAAGTGCTGCGCGTTCGGGTTTGGACTAGCGTCACAACCGGGAATGCTGATCCATGATTGAGGTTGACAAGCTCACCAAGTATTTCGGGCCGGTCCAGGCTATCGACCGGGTCACTTTCCAGGTGGACAAGGGAGAAATCGTCGGCTTCCTCGGGCCCAACGGCGCAGGCAAGACCACGACGATGCGCATCCTGACCAGCTACATGCCGGCGACCAGCGGCATCGCCAAGGTGGCGGGCTACGACGTCATGACCGAGTCCACCGATGTCCGCCGCAACATCGGCTATTTGCAAGAGAGCGTTCCCCTTTACGGCGAAATGCGTGTCTTGGAGTACCTCGACTACCGCGCCAAGCTCAAGGGAGTGCCACGTGGGCAGCGCGCCCAGCGCATCGGATATTGCCTGGAACGCTGCCGGCTGCGCGAGGTCACGCGCCGTCTGATCGGCACGTTGTCGCGCGGCTATCGGCAACGCGTCGGCCTCGCCGACGCCATGGTCCACGACCCGCCCATCCTGATCCTCGACGAACCTACCGCCGGCCTCGACCCGCTGCAGATTCGCGAGACGCTGGCGCTCATCAAGGAATTGGGACAGAGCCACACGATCTTGCTGTCCACGCACATCCTCTCCGAGGTGGAGGCGGTGTGCGAGCGTGTCATCATCATCAACGCCGGCCGCATCGGCTTCAGCCAGTCGCTGGCCGAGATCGAGTCGGAATCGCGCATCTTGCTGGAAGTGCGCGGTCCTTCCGAGCAGGTGAGCGGGACCTTGCGCGGCATCAGCGGCGTGTCGCAGGTGAAACCGCTTGGCCAGGACGACGGCCTGGCATCGTTCGAGATTCGCACCCAGGAAGAGACCGACCTGCGCGAGGCTGTGAGCCGGGCCGTCACCGACAAGGGCTGGCTGGTGTGCCGCCTCGATCTGAAATACCGCCGCCTCGAGGACGCGTTCTTCGACGTCTTGCGCGAGGAAGACCCGCTCAAGGAGTTGGAAAAGAGCTCGGAAGCAATCAAGAAGATCTAGTGTTCAGTTTTCAGTTTTGCCTGAACACTGAAAAACTGCACACCGAAAACTGCTGGAGAGTTCATGGCAACGAGAGCCATCAAACGCAAGCGTGATCCTGGACCGGGGGGGCCGAACTGGGCGCCGATCCCGGAGCGGGCGCCGTCCATCATCCGGGCGGACAAGGCCATCGTCTTTCGCATGCTTGGCATGGTCGGACTGGTGTTCACGGCTGTCGGCACGCTGGCCATGGCCGCGCCGTCGTGGAAGATGAACTACATGATCGGCCCCGAGTGGGGCTTCTTCTGGTTCACCATCGGCGTCGGCTTGTTGCTGTTCCACGCCATCAGCGACGCGGAGATTCAGTATCGCCGGACGTACGGGGCGCTGGGTCTGGTGCTGCTGTTCGCCGGCATAGCCGCCAAGGTGCTGCCCGCCGGCGACGCCGGCATGGGGGGCGGCTTCCTGGCCTTTGGCGTACCCGCGCTGACTCTGGCTCTTGGCTTTCTGCTGGCGGTGCTTCGCCATGAGTCCGACTCGTTCTGGCGGAAGATGATCTTGCGGATCATCGGTCTGACCGGGGCGGCAATGGTGCTGGCCGGCTTCCTGGCCGGCAACGTCAACAGCAACTTCCTGCGCGGCGAGGGGCTGTTGCTCCTCATCCTCGGTCTCTTCTATGTGTCGGCTTTCATCGCCATGCAGGAGACCGGCAGCAACACGGGTTACCGCGCGGGGCTGGCCCTCGGCGTCGTCGGCATACTGGCCTTTCTGGTAGCGTTGTTTCGCTCGTTGCGCCCGGCGCTCTTCGGCCTGCCCGCGAGCGAAGCGTACATGGTTCCCGACGGCTTGATCCTCATGGCGATGGCGTTGCTCTATGTGGCGCTGTCCCTTGGCATCTGCTGCGACTGGCCGGTTGTCGTGCTGACACGTCGTGAGCTGGCTGCGTTCTTCTATTCGCCAATTGCCTACATCGTCATCCTCGGCTTCGCCGTGGTCGGCTGGCTGACCTTTGCGAAGTTTGTCGGACAGGTGCTCAGCTCCGGACCGGTGATGGAGCCAATCATGGCGCGCTACATTCTCGATTTCACGCCGGTCATCTGCCTGATTCTCATCGCGCCGGTGATCACCATGCGCTTGATCAGCGAGGAGAAGCGTTCCGGGACGCTGGAAGTATTGCTGACCGCACCGGTCAACGAGACGTCGGTGGTGCTGAGCAAGTACTTCGCCGCCTGCATCTTCTTCACGGTGGCGCTGACGCCGTGGTGGTTGTTCCTGGTTTCCTTGCGTGTGTTCGGCGGGCAACCGTTCGACTATCGGCCGCTCTTGAGCTTTTTCATAGCCCTATCATGCTCGGGAGCCGGCTTCATCGGCGTCGGCCTGTTTTTCTCGAGCGTGACGAAAAATCAGATCATCGCAGCCGTGCTGGCCTTCGCCGCCATTATGGGACTGACCGTGGTATTCTGGCTGGGCATGGACGCGGCCCCGCCCTGGCGCGAGATCTTCGGCCATATCTCCTACCTCGACATGTGGATCAGCGCGCTCGAAGGACAGTTCGCCCCGCGCTACCTGCTGTTCCACGTGTCCCTGGCGGTGTTCTTTGTCTTTCTGACGATCAAGGTGTTGGAAGCGAGGAAGTGGACGTGACCACGATGACTCCCGAACTTTCGCAAATACGCCGCGAGGCGCGGACGCTGAGCATCGGCAGCTTCTGGGGCGCGCTGGGCTTCTTCCTACTCGCCATCTGGCTGGGCGCCAAGTTTCCGGACCAGTCCGGACTCGCCACCGTGCTCTGGCTGCTGTGCGCCGCTGTCCTGGGCACGGCCATACTGCTGCTCGTGGAAAGCACGCGCTCGGCCGCCACCGTCGAGCGGCTCACCAAACTCAAGGATTTTGTCGGGCTCGGCCTGCTTGTCGGCGGAGCGATTGTCTTCTTGCTCGGCGCCTGGCTGTTCTTCTCGCAGCATCGCGAGGCCCTGGGCGAGGCCGGCGCCCTGTGCTTGCTGGGACTGATCGGCCTCGGGGTCGGCTGGAACCAGCGGCAACGGCAAACGACCCAGTCGCGTCAAGATCGCATCATGGAACGGCTCGTGGCCGGCCGCCAGAAATTCGGACCGATCGCCCTGCTCGTCGGCCTGGGCTGTGTCATCGTCGCCATCTGGCTGCGCTTCGGCTGGAAGGCCGAGTTCCCGGAATGGGGCGGCATGCTGGCGCTGGGCTTCATCTTCATCGCCGCCGGTCTCTGGTTGTTTCTGTCGAACAATGTCACGGCCGCTTCCACGCGGATTCTCATCCTCATCGTCGGCGGCCTGATCGGTCTGAATATCGCGGTCATGACCGCTGCCCGCATCTGGCTGTGGCGCGACGAGGTGTTCTTCAAGGGCATCACCGAATGGCGCGGGCCCGAGGGCTGGCGTATCTGGCTGTGTGCCTACGTGGGACTCTTCGGCCTGGCCCTCATGTTCGGCAGCTTCTATCTCGCCCGCACCGACATCCGCGTCAATCCGTTTGTCCGCCGCGTGCTCTATGGCTACAACGCCGTTTTCAGCGGCTTGCTGCTGCTGGCCTTTCTGGTGTGTCTCAACATCGTCGTCTACGCGGCCTATCCACTCACGTTCGACTGGTCCGAAGAGCGCGGCCTCTACACCATCAGCGCGAGCACGCAGAACATTCTCGAAGGGCTCAAGAAGGACGTGAAGGTCTACTCGGTGATGAGTCCGCGGACGCGCGTTTACAAGGATCTGCAGGTTCTGCTTGACAACTGCAAGGCCGTCACCGGCAAGTTCCAGGTCGAACTGCTCTCGCCCGACCAGAACTTCGCGGAATTCAACCGGCTGGCCAAGCGCTATCCGGAGATCATGCCGGACTCGAAGGGCGGCCTGGATGACTCGCTCGGCCGTGGCTTGCTCGTGGTCTACGGGCCGGAGCCGAAAAAGGCGGACGACAAATCCCCGCCGCATGTCTTCATCCCGGCGCGCAAGTTGTTCGACATCAAGCAGACCGGCTTCCACAAGGGGGGCGGCAATCAGAGCTACACCTTCATCGGCGAAAAATCCCTGATGACCGAACTGCTCTTCCTCATGCAAGGGCAGCGGAAATCCAAGATCTATTTCTTGCAAGGCGATGGCGAGATCAGCGTCAAGGAGAACATGCGCCCGCGCACCCAGCTACACCTGCCCTTCGACCAGATGGGCATGGGAACGCTCATCGACCGGCTGAAGAAGGAAAACTACGAGGTGGAGGGCCTGAACTTCGGTCCCGGCAAGGACGACGGCACGACCATATATGTCAAGCCGTCCGGAGCCGACAAGCGCATCGACATTCCCGGTGATGCCGAAAAGAGCATCGTGGTCGTTGCCGGCCCCAGCCAGCCGTTGCCCAAGGAGACGCTCGACGCCCTGTCGCGCTACATGGACCGCGGCGGCCGGCTGATCGTGCTGATGGACGTGTCGGCGGAGCGCAAGAGCAACGACATGAAGGGCACCGGCCTCGAGGAGCTTCTCAAGAAATACAACGTGGACGTGACCAATGAATATGTGATGCGGTTTCCCAGCCGGCAAGGGGACGTTCCAGAGGTGGTGTATGCCATGACGCCGAGCAAGAGCGAGAGCATGCTGGCTCGCAAGTTCACCGACGTGTTCGCGCTCTGGTCAGCGCGAGTAGTGAAGCCAACCACGCAGTCACCGACGTTCAAGGCGGAAGCGTTGCTTGAAATCGGGCCGATCGGCGTGCGGACGCCTCTGGGCAACGTCCGGCAAACCAAGATCTGGGCAGAAGGTCAAGTGTCGGCGCTGTACGAGTCCTTCAACCACGCGCTGGAACTGGAAGAAGCGGGCCGGCTGGATGCCAAGCTGAGCCGTGAGCCCTTGCCCGTGGCCGTCACCGTGACCGAAACGGGAGGCCGGCCGCGCCTGGCCGTCTTCGGCGACGCCGAGTGGGCCACCGACTATTTCTTGAACAATCGCAACCTGCGCGCCTTGCTGTTCGACGACGACCTGGCTTACAACCTGCTGGTCAGCACCTTCGACTGGCTGGCGGAGCGCCCCAGCGTCGGCGCCCGCCCGAAAAACGCCGAGTTCTACACCATGGAGCCGAAGGTCGAGCGGGCCCGCATGATCCTGCTGCCATTATGGCTCATGATCGTCGTCATCGTCTGCCTGGGCCTGGGCATCTGGCTGGTGCGGAGGAAGTAAGACAAGCCGCTCCAAGCAAGCTTGTATCACGCAGGTCTGGGAGAAAACTATCTAGAGTGGGTTATCCATGAACTTCAAAAGCACCGCGTTGCTCTTTGGTTTGCTGCTGGCGATGCTCTGGACCTTTGGTCTCATGCTGGCCGTCAAGCGCGGCAGCGCCGACGACAACGCCATCCTGCCCAGCTTGCAGGGCGCCGGCGATGTCGTCATCGACAGTGTCATCATCACCCGGGACAAGGACAAGAAGCCGGAGAAGATCGTCCTCACGAAGGACAAGGAAAACTGGCGGATGCAACAGCCGCCGCTGGCGACCTCGGTGCGCGTCGAGTCATTCAAGGTCACGCAGATCATCAATCAGGTGAAGGAAGCCCGCCGCGACGACGAGGCGGATCCCACCAGCAGTCTGTCCTTTTATGACCTCGACAAGCCGGGCATGGTCGTCACTCTCAAGGGCTACATCGAGAAAAAGAAAGACGATGAGAAGATCAAAGGTCCGGAAAAGGAATGGAAGCTGAACATCGGCAAGGAGCAAAGTGGCTTCGTCTACGTCACATCGTCGGATCGGCCCAGCAAGGTGGCCGCGGTGCGCAAGACGACGCTCGACAGCATCTTTTTCGCGGATGTCAATGCGCTGCGTCCGAAGAACATGCTCGATGTGATCGAGTCCACGGCCCGGGTCATCGACATCAAGAGGGGCAAGTCCGAGGCCGGCGCCGTCGCGGAACTGGAGTTTCGCAAGAACGACGACGGCACGTGGCGTTTCGTCAAGCCGAACTTTGGACTGGCCGACGCCGAGGGGCCCAAGGTGCCGGAGAACAAGCTGGCCGTCACGCCACCGCCCAAGCAGGAGGGGGGCGTCAAGGGACTGCTGGCCGCCATCAGCAACATCCGTGTGGCCTCCGACGCCGATTTCGTGCCGCTGAGCGACGCCGCCATGGCCAGCTATGGCCTGGAGGATGGCAAGGCGAGCCTGCGCATCGCCGTCAGCTCTTCCCTGGAAAAGAAGAGCGACGACAAGAAGGACGATGCCGCCCGGGAAGCATTGCTCATCGGCTTCAAGGTGCAAGGCAAGGACCAGTATTACGCCAGGCTATCGACCGACCAGGGCGTTCAGAAAATCGACGCCAAGGTGCTGGAGCCGATCTTCGCGGCGCTCAAGGATCCCGGCAAGCTGCGCAGCCGCGATCTCATTCCGGCCGACACCAAGAACGTGGATGCCATCGACCTCCGCCAGGGCAAGGACCTTAACGTCCTCGTCAAGCTACGGCGGCCCGACGAAAAGAACTGGCAAATCTACTTCGGCAGCGAGGGCAAGAAGGCCGATGACAAGTCGGTGCAGTCGCTCATCGAGACCCTGCAAGCCAAACGCGAAGTGAAGGACTTCATCGACGTCGCCGAGACCGACGCCAAGAAGAAGGACGCCGACATGGGCTTTGCCCAGCCCGCCGCCGAGGCCGTCCTCTACAGCGAGGGCCTGGAAAAACCCAAGGACGACAAGAAGGACGACAAGGACAAGGATGAGAAGAAGCAGGACGACAAAAAGAAGGACGACAAGAAAGAGGAGCCGAAGCTCAAGAAGGACGTCAAGCCGCTGGCGACGCTCGTTTTCGGCAAGGTGGAGGGCGATCTGGTTTACGTCAAGCGGACGACGCCCGACGGCGGCGTGGCCAGGATGCAGGTGCCGAGGTCGGTCCTGGACAAGGCGTTTCCCACGCAGGGCGCCATCGCGTTTCTCGATTCCAGCTTGCCAGCGCTCGACGAATTCAAGGTGACCGGCCTGGAACTGGAACGCGGCAAGGACAAGTTTGTCGTCTCCAAGGGTCGCGGCGAGCAGTCGGACCGCTGGCTGCTCAAGGACCAAAAGGATTACGCGGGCAAGAGCTTCGCCGATGCACCGCAGATGAACATGGTGCTGTCCATGCTCGGCAATCTGCGCGCTCAGAAATGGGTGGAGAAGATCGGCCCCAAGGACGACCTTGACAAGTACGGACTCGCCAAGCCGGATGTGACCGTGACTGTGAGCCTGGGCAAGGACCAGCTGACGCCGGCCAACATCTCGACCATCGTCGGCTTGTTCGCCACCGGCACGGCGGACGGCGCCATCGTCGGCGTTGCCGCCCTGCGGGCCGCCTCCGAGAAAGACAAGGGTGACGCCGTCACCTTCAAGTTCGGCAAGGAGATCAAGGAGAAGGAAAAAGACAAGGAGACGACGCTGGTTTACGCCACGCGCAGCGGCACCGACCTGGTGTTTCAGGTGTCGCCGGCGGTTGTCAAGCTGCTCAAGGACACGGACCTGCGCGACCGTTCCTGGCTGAGCCTGCTGCAACCGGTCCTCGACGCCGGTCTGGTCGGCATGGCCGCGTCGCCGGACGGCCTGGCGCCGCTGTGGCTTGGCTCGCCCTTGTCCACCGGCCGGGTGATGACGGGCTTTGACCCAGCCAAGGTCACGGACATCAAGCTGGCCATCCGCAGCCGTTTCGAGTTGCGCAGCCTCTCCTTCCAGTGGAACGCCAAGGACAAGGACTGGCAGGACAAGTCCGGCTTGCAAGAGTTCACTGCCGACCCCGACAAGATCAAGCAATTTCTCGACTGGCTCAATGAGCTGAACGCAGAGCGGTTCATCTTCCTTTCCGGCGGCCCGCCGGAAGAACAAAAGCTATCCGCGAAAGACGCGACGCTCAAGATCGACCTGACGGTGGACGGCAAGACGCTAACATTGACGGTCGGTGCTCCGCACGACGGCCGCGGTTTCTTCGCGACCTCGAGCGCCTGGCCGGAAGTCGTCTTCCAGGTCCCGGCCGCGCGCATCGAGCAGATCCTGCAAGGGGCGGAATATTTTGCGAAGCCCAGGGTTGCAGCCAGGTAGTTGACCTGCGAGCATCAGCAACACGTGACGCGTTGCGGGCCCACCTCGAAATAGCCGACCTCGCGAGACCACACCGGGCCCGTGGCGAAGAATCGGCTGACCGAGCCTGCATTCATGGCAGCAATCGCCGGGTGCCGTTCGCCGGACTTGCCGGCCGGCTCGACCTGCCGCTCCGGCTTCGGTTCCACGGCAGGCCTGGGATTGAGTTCGACACGGTCCAGCATCTCGATCAAGCTTTGACGCAGCATGACTGACTCCTTGCAGAGGTTGTTTGTTATGCTCTGCCGGTTCCAGCGATTGCGGAGGCGGTCCGGGGACATGCGTCTTTGCTGAATGAAAATCCCGCGAATCATGTTGGACCTGCATAATCTATAATCTCTTTGCCCCGGCATGTTCAGCAGGAGGCATCACGTGGTGACCCTACTATTCTTAGTTGTTGTGTTTTGGTTGCTACACGCCATGTTGGCACTTACCCTCAGCATCCCGATTGCGGCCTGGAGTCGCTTTCGTTGGCACCGGTGGGAGATCCTGGCGTTGATTGTGCCATATGGCGTCTGGGCATTGACATTGGCTCTGGATACGAACCCTGCAGGATGGGTGCTCCTCAGCGTTGCAATTGCTGTGGCGACACTCATCCGGGTCGTCGTGGGCAATCGCCATCCGGGCTCAGCTTGCCCGAAGATTCTCATGGGCTCTCTGTGCGTAATTGCCTTCTTGCTAATCTGGATCATGCCGCCAATGCTGCCGCAATGACACTTCGACCACTCTTGGCGATAGACTCACCAGGCTCAAGTGCGATTTCTTGCACATTTCGATTCGCGTGCTTCCCCCATTGCACTCACCCCTCCAGGCAGTAAGGTAAATTCGACCTCTCGATCCCTGGAGATGCGATGCGCCATTTTCCCGATCTCGATGCCTACCTTATGCTGGCGCGGGACTACAGCCTGGTGCCGGTGTACCGGCAACTGATGGGCGACACCATTACGCCGGTGAGCGCATTCAACCGCATCCAGGAAGGAGAATGGTGTTTTCTGTTCGAGAGCGTGGTGGGCGGCGAGCGCCTCGGGCGCTACAGCTTCCTGGGGGCCGGTCCGTTTCTTACCTTTCAGGCCTGGGACCGCCGGGTGCGCATCCAGCCGGCTGGAGGCGCGCTGCAAGAGCGGGAGCACGCCGATCCGTTGCGGTTGCTGGAAGAGACAGTGCAAGCCTACCGGGCTCCGCACCTTCCGGGCTTGCCGCGTTTCTGTGGCGGGGCGGTCGGCTACGCCGGCTACGATGCCGTCCGCTATGTCGAGCGCTTGCCCAACGCGCCTCCGGACGATCGGCATCTACCCGATCTGTGCTTCGCGCTTTACGACCGCATGGTCATCTTCGATCACATCAACAAGACCATCGCGGCGGTGGCGCACGCGCATGTGGATACCGCCGATCCGCAGCGCGGCTATGTCGAGGCTTGCGAGCGCGTGGATCGGCTGGTGCATCGGCTGCAAGCTGGTGGTGACGAGTTGCCGCTGGCCGACATCGCAGCCGCCGGCGACGTGCGCCGCGATTACACGTCGAACTTCGGGCCCGGCGCGTTTGAAAAGGCCGTCGAGCAGTGCAAGGAGTACATCCGCGCCGGCGATATCTTTCAGGTGGTTCTCAGCCAGCGCTTCCGTACCGAGACAAGGGCTAGGCCGTTTGACATCTATCGCACGCTGCGCGTGGTCAATCCCAGCCCGTTCATGTTCCATCTGAAGGTCGGCGAGTTCTGTCTCGTGGGCAGTTCGCCGGAGATCATGGTTCGCGTCGAGGGGGACCGGGTGACGATCCGGCCGCTGGCGGGGACGCGTCGGCGCGGCGCATCGGAGGAAGAAGACGCCCGCCTTTCCGCCGAGCTGCTTGCCGACCCGAAGGAACGGGCCGAGCACATCATGCTGGTCGATCTTGGCCGCAATGATGTCGGCCGCGTGGCTCGCTTTGGCAGCGTCGAGCTGAATGATGTGATGACCGTCGAGCGCTACAGCCACGTGATGCACATTTGCAGCAACGTGACCGGGCAACTGCAGGCGGGTAGGACTGCGTTCGATGCCCTGCGCGCGTGCCTGCCCGCCGGGACGCTGTCGGGCGCGCCGAAGGTGCGGGCCATGGAGATCATTGACGAGCTGGAGCCGCACCGTCGCGGTCCCTACGGCGGCGCCGTGGGTTACATCGATTTCAGCGGCAACATGGACACCTGCATCACGCTGCGCACCATGGTCATCATGGGGCAGACCGTCGATTTGCAAGCCGGCGCCGGCGTAGTCGCCGACAGCGTCCCGGAGAAGGAACGTGAGGAAACCGAGAACAAGGCGATGGGCCTGCTGCGGGCGCTTGATATCGCTGAGGGACGGCCATGACGGATTGTCTCAGAATCCGGCGATCCGGGGAGGGCAGATAATTGACGGTGGACGGCCGCCACGCCATCGGCTATTCTGGAGTTACTCCCCCCAATGACGGCCCGCCATCGCCCTCACCAAACGAACAATCGATCGATGGCTAGGCATGAAGCATCCCCATTCGTGCAATTCGAGCGAGCACGCACTCACGCGGCGCCAGATGCTGCAATCCCTGGGCGTCATCGCCGGCGCCACAGGCGTGGCTGGTCTTGCCGAGCCGATCTTCGCCCAGCAAGCGCGCAGGCGGCAGAAGCAGGTCCTGTTCGTCTGGCTCGACGGCGCGATGAGCCAGCTTGAGTCCTGGGACCCCAAACCGGGAACGCAATTCGGCGGGCCATTCAAGTCGATTCAGACCCGGCTTCCAGGAGTCCGTCTGAGTGAACTGATGCCGCGCATGGCCGAGCGCATGAATCGCTTCGCCATTGTGCGCAGCATGCACACGCGATTTGAGGACCACTCGCAGGCGGTGGACCCCATTCAGCGGGGCGATCCCAAGAATCGCGGAGTACCGTACCCGTTTCTGGGCTCGGCCGTGTCCAAGCTCTTGGGGGACCAGGGCAGCGGCCTGCCGCCGTACATCCATATCAAGCCAGGCAGTGGGGGTTTTTTCTATCAGGACGCCGGTTTCCTCGGTGCAGAATATGGCGCCTTGACATTGGGGGACGGCAATCCGCCGGCGAATCTGGCAGCGCCGGAAGGCGTCACTGCCGAGATCGATCGGGCCAGAAGCGAACTGCGCGAGGCCGTCAACCAGCGTTTCTTGCGCCATCGGACCAGGCTGCTCAGCAATACCTACGAGCATACTTTCCGCATTGCCCGACAGATGATGAATCACCGCAGCCTGTTCGACCCCGCGCGGCTCGGCCGCAAGGATCTGGATCGCTACGGCGGCACGGAATTTGGGCGGCACATGTTGCAGGCACGTCGGTTGCTCGAGGCCGGCGTGACCTTCGTGAAGGTCACCATGTATCACTGGGACACCCACGGCGACAACTTCAATTGCCACCTGAGCGGCGTGCCGCAAGTGGATCAGGCCCTGTCGGCTGTACTGGACGATCTTACCGACCGAGGCATGTACGAGCACACGGTGGTCGTGGTGCTTTCGGAATTCGGACGGACCCCCAAGATCAATGGCCGCATCGGTCGCGACCACTGGCCGGAGTGCTGGTCGCTGGGCATTGGCGGCGGCGGCATCAGGCCGGGGGTCGTCATCGGCGCCACCAGTGCCAAGGGCACTTTCAATGCCGGCGCTGAATACGATATCGGCCACGTGTTCCACACCATCTTTCGCGCCCTGGGCATCAACCCCGACAAGACCGAGTACGACAACAACGGCCAACCGCTGCCGATTGCCCACGAGGACTGCTCGGCCATCAGGGGACTGCTCGCCTGAGCCTGCGTGGTTGAACCTGCTTCGTGTGTTCACCGTTCGGAGAACGAGCCAATGAAGATCGAGCCGAAGGCAACCAAGCTGGAGCGCGTGGTCCGCTACGAACGGCAGATGCATTGCTGCCGTCTCAGTCCCGATGGCGCTTACCTGTACGGCGCCGGCTTCGACGGCAGACTGCACCGCTGGACCCTGAACCAGAAAGACCGGCACGAGTCGTTCGCCGCTCACCAGGGCTGGGTCGAAACCATGGTGTTGCATCCGGACGGCTCACAGCTATTCACCGCCGATTCGTGGGGCCAGGTCAGTTGCTGGCCGGTGGGTCCGGGCATTCCCAAGCGCCGCTGGACGATCCAGGACGCGCATTTAACCTGGCTGCGGCGCGTGACCGTCAGTCCACGCGGCGACCGGATCGCCACCTGCGGTAATGACCACAAAGTCCGCGTCTTCTCCTCAGGCGAAGGCAAGCTGATCCGCGAATTGACGGGTCACGAGCACGCCGTCCTGAGCCTCGCTTTTCATGCCGACGGCAAGAGTCTGACCAGCGGCGATCTCTTCGGAAACGTCAGGCACTGGGACCTGAGCACCGGCAAATGCCTTCGCAGTCTGGACGCTTCCAGGCTCTACAAGAAGTTTCACCAGTATGACCAGGGCGGCGTTCGTTGCATGACCTTCGACACGGCCTTCCGATGCCTTTACTGCGGCGGCTTTGAGGGAACCAATGCCAACCAGGCCCAGGGCACGCCCACGGTCATCGCGCTCGACTGGGCGAGCGGGAAGATTCAGACGATCATGACACCGCGAAATGCATTCACCGGACCGATCCTCGATGTCGTCTATCACCCGGCCGGATACCTGATCGGCGCCGGCAGCAGCGAGGCAGGCGGGGTGCTGTGGTTCTGGAAGCCGGGGCAGGCGAAGAACCAGCACGAGGTCCGCTACGAGAACTCATTCCGCGGCCTTGATCTGCATCGCAACGGTGCCCGTCTAGCCGCCGCGGCGTTCGGCGATCGCGGCGGTCAACGCGGCGGCAACGGACGACGCCTCACCAACGGCGAATATGTCGGCTTCGAGGGCAGCATCGCGCTTTATACGCTAGCATGATCGGTCGAGTGCCGACTGCCCACGCCCGGCAGTAGACGGGAACACGAGGTTGTCATGACGAACAGGTTGGTAATCTTGTGCGTGTGGGCAGTGACGGCGTCCGTGGTCTCCGGGCAGCAACCGGTGCACCAGCGCATCGACAAGGCGACTGCGGAACGTAACGGTGGCGCGATGGCGAGCCTTGCCTCCGACGCGGAGTTTTTGCGTCGTGTGTATCTCGACTTGACCGGCATCATTCCGGCCGCCGCCGAAACACGGAAGTTTCTCGCCGACTCAGACCCGAACAAACGTGCCAAAACGATCGACTTGCTGCTGGCAAGCAAGGACTTCTCCCGCCGCATGCGCGAGGTGGTGAGCGTCATGTTGCTCGAGCGCCGCGCGGGCACGGTCATCTCCGATCAGGAGTGGAACAAGTTTGTCGAGGGCGCGTTCGCGGCCGACATGCCCTGGGATCAATTCGTTCGCGAATTGATCTCGGCAGACGGCAGCGATGCCAGGACACGGCCTGCCATTCGTTTTTTCGTCGATGGCGGGCGAAGTTCGCATGACCAGATGACGCAGGACGTCGCGCGCCTGTTTCTTGGTATGAACCTGCAGTGCGCCCAGTGTCACAATGATCGCAATATTCGCGAATACGAACAGGCGCATTATTTCGGCATCTACGCGTACCTTCGCCAGAGCAAGCTGCAAACCGACAAGTCACAGAGGGCTTTTCTGATCGAAACCGTCGCCAAGGACAAGATGGAGTTTCAGTCGGTCTTCTCCAAGAACAAGCAGTTCACCGGGCCGCGCCTGCCCGATCGTGGCGAGGTCGCCGTGCCCGCGTTCAAGAAGGGAGACGAGTGCGCGGCTCCCGCCAAGGACGGGTTTCCGGGTGTGCCGAAATTTCGGCCACGGCAGCTGCTGGCGCGTGACCTGACCGCTGCTGATAACCGTCGTTTCGTCCGCAATGCCGTCAATCGATTCTGGTTCCTGATGATGGGCCGCGGCCTGGTGCACCCGCTTGATCTGTTGCATGTCAAGAACCCGGCTTCGCATCCGGATTTGCTTGAATTTCTTGTGGATGACTTTGTTGCCCACAAGTTTGACGTCAAATACTTGCTCCGCCAGATTGCTCTCAGCCAGTCCTACCAGCGTTCCAGCATCCTTCCCGGCGATATCGATCCCGCAGCCGTGAAACCAGAGAGCTATCGCGTCGCCAATGCGAAGGGATTGTCCTCGGAACAGCTGGCCTGGAGCTTGATGCGCGCGACCGGCAATCTCGAACGCATCGCGGCCACGCCGCTGTCGAAGAAGTCGAAATTCACGTACAAGGACTATGTGAATGGACGGCTTCCGGCGCCTGACAATCTCTCCGACGTCATGAAGCTTTTTGCAGCCGCATTCGGCAACTCGGCCGGCAGCCCGGAAGTCGATTTCACCCCTTCGGCCAGCCAGTCGCTGTTCTTGCTGAATGACAAATTGCTCCGGAACTGGCTGACGCCGCGCGACGGCAACCTGGTTGACAGGTTGACGAAGGAAAGCAATTCCGACAGGATCGCCGAAGAACTCTATCTGGTCAGCTTGAGCCGATTGCCCGACGATGAAGAGAAAGCTCTGGTCCGCGGTTCTCTCGAACGACACAAGAGTCGGCGCTCGCAAGCGCTCGGTGATTTAGCATGGGCACTGCTGACTTCCGCCGAGTTTCGCCTCAACCATTGAAGGTACGGTTACGGACAGCCAGTTCATCCCGGTTCTCCGCTTGAGAGTTCACCGAGACAACCGAGAACACGGCTTCGAGATTTTCCTTGCCGGCCCAACCGGTTACCTTACAGTCAGCAGGCAGAGAATGCTGATTCGGAGAGAGCCATGCTTCGCATCCTGGGCTCGCCAAGAACGGCATGTGACGGCATGACGAGGCGCGACCTGCTTCATCTGGGCGGACTGGGTTTGTTTGGAGTCGGAGTCGCGGACTTGTTTCGCCTGCAAGACGCACAAGCGGCCGGCGGCCGCGACAGTCATTTCGGCCGCGCCCGCTCCTGTATTCTCATCCACCTGTTCGGAGCCCATGCGCAGCACGAAACATTTGATCCCAAACCAGATGCGCCTGCCGAGATACAGGGCGAGCTGAAAGCGATCGCCACCTCCGTTCCGGGAGTGTCGATCGGTGAAGGGCTGCCCAGAATTGCCCGGGTCATGGATCGATTGACGGTGGTTCGGTCGCTGACGCATCCGTGGCCGTTTCACGGTGTCCATTATGCATTGTCCGGAATCCCGACGATCAGCCAGACGGTGGAAGCGGACCCGACCGACCGCAGCCTGTGGCCATTTATCGGATCGGTAGTGGATTACGTCGAGGCGGGACGAGCGAACTCGGCGCCGGCCATGCCGCAGAATATCGCCCTGCCCTTCCGGCTTTATTCCAGGGCGAACTTTCGACTGCTGGGCGGCCCTTATGCCGGTTTCCTGGGCAGCCGCTTCGATCCGATCTGGACCGAGTTTGCGGGCCGTGGGACGCGCGCGGTTCCAAATCCAACGGCCAAACCCGATGTCTTCGATCCCTACGGCGGCATCCGCGCCGAAGACGGTATCGATCTCACCGGGCCGATTCCCACCGATCTTTCGCCGCAACGAGTCGGGCTCAGGCGGTCGCTGCTCCAGCAACTGGACCAGAGCCGTTCCTGGCTCGATGGGCAGGACCGCGTCCAGGCTTTTGGCCGGCACCAGGAACTGGCCTACGCGCTGCTGACTTCACCGCGGCTGGCACGCGCGCTGGATATCCATCAGGAGTCGGAGGCTGTCCGGACACGCTACGGCATGACGCTTTTCGGACAGTCGCTGCTGGCGGCCCGCCGGTTGGTCGAAGGAGGTGGACGTTTCGTGACCGTGTTCTGGGACGCATACGGCGATGCGACCGGCGGCTGGGACACGCACTACTACCACTACCCACGTCTCAAGGAACTGCTCTTGCCCGGTCTGGATGAAGCATTCTCGGCGTTGATTCTCGATCTGGAGGCGCGTGGTCTTCTCGATGAGACGCTGGTCCTGGTATTGAGCGAGCATGGCCGGACGCCGCGGCTGACCAACCGGCCCGGCGGCGGCCGCGAACACTGGTCGTCAGCATACTGCGGAGTCCTGGCCGGCGGCGGCGCGGCGCGCGGTGGAATCGTGGGCCGAAGCGACGGGAGCGGCGGACAGGTTGCCGATACACCCGTGTCACCCAAAGATATTCTCGCCACCGCCTTGCATCTGCTCGGCGTCGATCCACACATGATGGTACCCGACCGCCTCAATCGACCCGTGCCTGTCGCCGGCGACGGTCTCGTACGACCGGAGATCCTTGGCTAGCCGCGTCCCCTCTGCTCCACACGCCACGAAAGCGACAGCCCGCTCGCCTGGGCATAAGATACCTGGGTAACTCGCTTCAAGTGCGAGCAAGACCCCAGGCGGAGCAGCCATGGCCCAGAAGAAGAAAACGGCGCGTGTGACTGCCCCAAAGAGAACGAAAAAGCCGCCGGCGAAACCAAGGTCGAATCGGAAGAAGACGGACCCCGGTGACGGTGCCGGAAACGTGGCAGCCGCGAACTTCGCCGCGATCGACATGCTGCCGCTGGAACGAAACGACGCGCGGACAGGCACGGACATTGCCGCCCTGAAGCAAGGCTTCGTCAATAATCTGCACTACGTGCAGGCCAAGTTTCCGGCGGTCGCCACGCGGAACGACTACTACATGGCATTGGCCTACACGGTTCGCGACCGGCTGCTGCACCGCTGGATTCACACGGCCCAGACCTATTACGAACAAGCCAGCCGCACGGTCGGCTACCTGTCCGCCGAATACCTGCTCGGCCCGCACTTGGGCAACTGTAATGGTTCAGCCTGATCTGGAAAAACGCGACGTTCGAGTTAGCGACAAAAATGACATCCCTTGAAACGCTCAGGGGATTGTACACGTGCTTGGGTCCGAGGCTAC